>NZ_DASQMZ010000167.1:0-5822 GCF_035645235.1 Paenibacillus sp. | reverse complement strand
GACCGGTCCGCTCCTGTTGTCCGGCGCCGCCTGCGCCCCGGCGTCCGCCTCGTTCTTGCTGCCCGCGACCTCGCCCTGCCACGAAACCACCGCTTCCTCAATAAGTAATGCTCTTATTGTAGCGAAGCGGAAGGGGCGGTTCAACTTGGGCGGGCCGGGGCGAAATCAAGCGGCTACCACTTCCCGAGAAACTGCGCGCCGAGGACGATCAAGCCGAGCGCCCAGACGTACACCGCGAAGATCTTCAGCGAGCCGCGCTTCAGGAAGTCGATCATCCAGCGCACCGCGATATAGCCGAAGACGGCAGAAGCGATCGAGCCGACGACGAGCGCGGGGATGCCGATGGCGCCGGCCGCGCCGCCGCCCTCCAGCAGCTTCGTCGACTGCATGACGATGCCGCCGAGAATGGCCGGGATCGACAACAGGAACGAGAAATACGCCGCGGTTTCCCGGTCGAGCTTGCGGATCAGGCCGCCGACGATCGTGAGCCCGGAGCGGGAGATCGCCGGGAGGATGGCGCCCGCTTGGAACGAACCGATCACAAGCGCGTCCGTATACGTCAAGTCCTGCATCTTCTTGCGCCCGTTCCGCATGGCGTCCGCGAACCAGAGGAACACGCCGGTCGCGAGAAACTCCCATCCGATCGTCGCGCCGCTGACGGAAATCTCTTCGAAGAAATCCTCGAACAAGAGGCCGACGACGACCGCCGGAATCGTACCGACGACGAGCAGCAGGCTGACTTTGCCTAGCGGATTTTTCAAGACGCCGTACAATTCCTCGCGATAATAGAAGACGACCGCGACCAACGTGCCGATATGCAGCATCGTATCCAGAAACAACCCGGCCTCTTGGAGACCGAACGCATGGCGTCCGAGCGCGAGATGGCCGGTGCTGCTGATCGGCAGAAACTCCGTTAATCCTTGTATCAATCCGAGTACGAAGGCTTCGATCCAGGACATGCTCCACCCCGTTTGTCCGTAGTGGTACTAGGGTATTCGCAGCTGCCGGGAAACATGACTTAGTTTGTCCGGGTTGCGGACGATGTAGATGCCCCGAACCGCGCCGTCCGCGGCGAACCGGAACGACATGATCGTGCGCAGAGAACGGTCGAGTCCTTCGAAAATGGCGAGCGCCGGCCCGCCGTTCACGACGACGGGGACGACCTCCGCGTGCGCGGGCGGCTTCCGCAGCAAGCCGCCGAGGAACGCGGCGACCCGCGGCTGCGTCTCGATCGGCACCGTCGCCGCGAACACCTTGCCGCCGCCGTCAGACAGCAGCACGACGTCCGGCGCGAGCCGCCGGAAGAGGGGTTCCATGTCGCCCGTGCTCGAAGCATGATGGAACGCCTGAAGCAGCTCCGCGGCGAAGCGGTCGATCGGCGCGTCGGCTTCCGCCGGGTCGGCTTCGAGCTTGGCGCGAACGCGGCTCATGATTTTCCGGACGTTCGCAGGGGTTTTCTCGACGAGTCCAGCGACCTCCTCGTAGTCGAAGCCGAACGCCTCGCGCAGCACGAATACGGCGCGCTCTACGGGGGAGAGGCGTTCCATCAGGAGCAGCATCGCGTACGACAACGTTTCGTCGCGCTCCGCGTACGCCGCCGGGTCGTCGTAGTCGGAGGACGTCAGGAGCGGCTCCGGGAGCCATGGACCGACGTACGTCTCCCGCCGCGCCCGCGCGGATCGCGCGAGGTCGGTGCAGCGATTGACGGTCATCTTGCACAAATACGCCTTCGGGTGCTCCAGCGACCGTTCGGCCGGCGACCGCCGCTCCCACTGGAGGAAGACGTCTTGCACGACGTCCTCCGCTTCCGCCGCGGAGCCGGTCATCCGGTATGCCAGGGAGAACAGCAACGGCTTATATTTCGCGTAGAGCGCATCCGACCCCGTCGAGGAGGTGGTCTCCGACATATGCAACGCCCCTTCCGTTATTTCCGATTATTTCATCAAGCTTCCGAGATTCCACGTATATTCGCGAACCTTGCCGCCGAGCTTGCCGCCGATCGTCATGTCGACGCCCCAGTGGCGGATCCATGCGAAGCCCTCGCCCTCGCCGAGATCGACGCAATATTGCTGTCGAGTCGCCGCGCGATGAGGCGCGGCCGGCCGGCCCGCGGCGTCCGCGAGCAAGGCGCGCCCGAGCTGAACCGCCTGCTGGATCGCTTCGCGGCACGTCATGCCGTCTTCGATGCCCGTCGCGCTATCCACGACGCGGGCGTTGTCTCCGATGGCATATATCGTACCATAGCCGCCTTGGACGCGATACCACGAATCGGCGACCAGCCGGCCGTCTTCGCCGAGCGGCAGTCCGAGGCCGCGCAGCGCGGGGGAAGGGTCCACGCCGATCGTCCACACGACGAGGCTGCAAGGGATGCGCCGGCCGTCGGACAACGCCGCGAACCCGTCTTCGCCGCCGCGTTCGACGCGAACGCCGCGCAGAATGCGCACGCCCGCGGCGCGCACTCTCGCTTCGAGCCGCCGAGCCGCCGCGTCCGACATGAGCGGCACGAGCCGGGGACCGCCGGCGGCGATGGCGACGCTCGGCAGCGAGGACGGCAGCCCGAGCGCCGCCGCCTGCCGCTTCATCGCCTTCGCGAGCTCGGCCGCGGTCTCGACGCCGCTGATGCCGCCGCCGGCGACGACGACGGCGCACAGCGCCGCCCGCCGGTCGGGGTTCCGCTCGCTCGCCGCCGCCGACAGGTTCGCCTCCACGGCGCGGCGAATGCGCTCCGCCGCCGC
Organism: Paenibacillus sp.; assembly: GCF_035645235.1. Classification (GTDB taxonomy): domain Bacteria; phylum Bacillota; class Bacilli; order Paenibacillales; family YIM-B00363; genus Paenibacillus_AE. The sequence goes on along the minus strand of NZ_DASQMZ010000167.1, from coordinate 3,087 downwards.
TTCGTCGCGAAGGGCGATGCCGCCGGCGCCCTCGGGCGCATCCCGCACGACGCTGCCGAGCGCGAGCACGAGCCGGTCGTACGCCATCGCGCGCTCCGCGCCGCTCGCGTCCGCGTAGCGCAGCGTGCGAGCCGCGCCGTCGACGGACAGGCACCGGCCCTGCACGTATTCCGCTTCCCCCGCGGGGAACAGCTCCGACCACGGCACGCGAAGGCTCGTCGGGACCGCCGCCGCTTGCACGAGCCGAACCTTCTTCAGATGATACGGCGACGGATCCAACAGGACGATCCGGATCGGCGTCCCGAGCCGCTCGCTCTCCGCCTTTAACGCTTTAATCGCATGAATGCCGGCGTATCCGCCTCCGGCTACGACGATGGTTTGCATGTGTACCCTCTCCTCGTTTTCCGTTTGATCATGTAACGAGAAGGAGGCGCGGTTTGTGACACGCCGACAAGGACAGGCTCACGATTTTTTTGTGTAAAGAACAACGACATATATTGACGAATCGGTTGTTGCGTGAGATATTGTTACATGGAAGTGTAGATAACATCTACATGTGAGGTTCTTGGTGGCAGTAATACTAACGATAACGGAGGCGAACCCGGTTGAAAAAGATCGAAGCGATCCTAAGGCCGCAAAAGCTGCACGATACGATCAAGGCGCTTCATGCGATCGGCGTGACCGCGTTCACGGTCAATCAGGTGGTCGGCCGCGGCTTGCAGAAAGAACGAAGCGGGATTTACAGAGGACAAAACTACAACGTCAGCTTGCATCCCAAGGTGAAGATGGAAATCGTGATCTCGGATTACATGGTCGAGCGCACCGTCAAGGCGATCGTATCGGCGGCGCAGACGGGGGAAGCGGGAGACGGGAAAATCTTCGTCTCCTCCGTGGAGCAAGCGTATAACATCCGAACCGGCTTGATCGACGAGACGATCGACGAGCTGCGGCCGACGACAGGGGAGGCGTAAGCATCATGGCGGAAGCGATTCATCTCAATACGATCTGGGTCGTCCTCGCGGCGGCGATGGTCTTGTTCATGGAGGGCGGCTTCAGCTTGCTCGAAGCCGGCCTCGTGCGGACGAAGAACGCGGTCAACGTCACGATGAAAATTTTCGTCGACCTGACGATCGGCGCGCTCGCGTTCTGGGCGGTCGGGTTCGGCCTCATGTTCGGCGCCGACGCGGGCGGCGTCATCGGCGCGTCGTTGTTCTTCTCGCCGGAGAAGATCGAGACCGGCCTCGAATTGCCGTCGGCGGCGTACGTGCTGTTCCAGCTCGGCTTCGCGGTCGCGTGCATCTCGATCGTCTCGGGCGCGGTGGCGGAGCGGATGAACTTCAAGGCGTACGTCATCGTCGCGGGCCTGATCGCGCTGCTGCTGTACCCGATCTCCGGGCACTGGGTCTGGAACGGCGAAGGGTGGCTGGCGCGGCTCGGCATGAAGGACTTCGCGGGCTCCGCCGTCATTCACTTGCTCGGCGGGTCCGCGGCGTTCGTCATCGCATGGATTCTCGGACCGCGCAAGGGTCGATATACGGACGGAAGCGTCAACGTCTTCGCGCCGTCGAACATCCCGCTCGCCTCGGCCGGCGTGTTCGTGCTCTGGTTCGGCTGGTTCGGCTTCAACGCGGGCAGCACGCTCAGCGCAGGTGACGGGATGCTGTCGTCCATCGCGCTGAATACGATGCTCGGCGCGGCGGCGGGCGGCGCGTCCGCGATGCTGTTCACGCTGTTCCGCTTCGGCAAGACCGACCCTTCCATGGTGATGAACGGCGCGTTATCCGGTCTCGTGGCCATCACGGCGGGCTGCGCGTTCGTCAATCAATGGCAGTCGATCGTCATCGGCCTCGTCGCCGGCTTGATCGTCATCTGGGCGACGCTGTTCGTCGATCGAATGAAGGTCGACGATCCGGTCGGCGCGGTGGCGGTGCACGGCTTCAACGGCCTGTTCGGCACGATCGCGGTCGGACTGTTCGACGCGGGGGGCGGCCTCTTCACGACGGGGCAGACGTCGCTGCTCGCCGCGCAGGTCGCGGGCGCGTTATCGATTCTGGCTTGGGGCTTCGCCGGCGGCGCGGCGATCGCGTATATCGCGAAGGCGACGGTGGGCCTCCGCGCGACGGAGGAAGAAGAAGAGGAGGGGCTCGACATGGCGTACCACGGCATCCCGGCGTACAACGAGCTCGACCGGTTCTCCGAGACGACGAAGGCGTTATACGACTTCGAAGCGACGACCGGCGTCAGCGTGAAGCAGCCGGATCCTTTCGCCGCGAAGGTCGGCGGGTGAGAACGGAATAAAACCTTACATAGACTCGGCGGAGACGCCGGGTCTTTTCTTATGCGCGGACGCACCGGCGGGAAGGGGCATTCCGGAGACGCAGGGCCTTCCGCATGGTACAATAGGAAGCAATTCCATTGTTTCGGAGGCATGCATGACGCGTACGACGTTGCGCCCGACGGGCGTCGGTCCGATGCTGGACTATGCTTTGCAAGTGTACCGGAAGGCATTCAAACCTTTATTCCTCGGGACGTTGGCGGCGTTCGGGCCGATCTTTCTCGTCTCGAACGCGCTGCTCGTGGATGCGAGCGCGATGTCGCTCGTGCCGAATTTCGACTTCGCGGATATGGATCGATTTTGGGAGAGTCGATTTTCGGAGCGGCTGTTCGCGGGCGGAGCCTCGGCGTGGGCGAAGGCGATCGGCATGTTCCTCTTGGGGCTGCTGGCAACGTTCCTGATCGTCCCCGTCTATTGCGCCTGGGCGGTCGCGCTCGCGGGCCGCGCGGCCGACGGCGAGCCTGCGGCGCCGGGCGAGGCGCTGCGCGAAGCGTGGCGGCGGTACGGCCGCGTGTTGGGGAACGGCGTGTTATTCGTGCTGATTTCGATGGGCGTCTACACTATCGTATCGATCGGCAACTTCGTGCTGAGCTTGGTGTACGGCGGCGCGATTTTGTCGACGGCGGCGATCGGCGGTTCGGAGGCGGCCGTCACGGCGGCTGGCGCGTTCGCGCTGATCGTCTATGTTCTGTTCGCCTACGGCGGCTCCTTAGCGTACTACTACTTTTTGATTCGGTTCGGTTATTTCTTGC
>NZ_DASQMZ010000166.1:0-15922 GCF_035645235.1 Paenibacillus sp. | reverse complement strand
CTCGGCGATCGCGCCGCCGTACTGGGGCAGCCACTTCTCCTGCGCGACGAGCATCTCGTCGACCATCTGCCATATTTCTTTCGGGTTGCAGACGGCCCCGACCAACGGGTCCATCATGAATGCCTGGCGCAGCAGTTTGTCGTCGCCGTGCACGGCCGCCTCGACCGCGAGCCGCTGCACGGAGACGCTGGCGTTGCATACCGCGGCAGGGCCGAGCGGCAGGTCGCCGACCATCGTCATCGAGATGCCGTTGCCGTCGACGTAGCCCGGCGCTTCGATGACGCAATCGGCCGGCAGGTTCGTAATCACGCCTTTGTTGATGACGTTGAAGTGACCCCGGTAGATGCGGCCGGTTTCCAAACTTTCGATGATGTACGAGCCGTGCTCCTCGCCCCGATTCTCCTGCGCGTACACGCGGGCGGGCTCCTTCATCCAATTCGGGAAGTCGGTCTCGAACCAGTTGCGGCCTTCCGTGCAGACGCGCAGGTATCCGCCGGTTTCCCCGTTGATCCAGCTGCCGAGATCGATCCAGTCGTTGATTTCGTCCGGGCGTTTGCGGTACCAAGGCACGTACTCGCTCAAGTGACCGTTCGACTCGGTGCTGTAATAGCCGAAGCGGCGGAGCATGTCGATGCGGACCTTTTCCGTTCGGGCGTAATCTTCATGGTTTTCGAACGCTTCGAGCAACCCTGCCGTCAGGTCTTTGCCCTTATGGCGGATTTGGATGTACCACGTCTGATGATTGATGCCGGCGCAGACGATGTCGACGTCCTTCTTCTCGAGACCGTACACCTTCGCGATCTGGCGATGTCCGCCTTGCACGCCGTGGCAAAGGCCGACCGTGTTGACGCCGCCGTACTTGTTGCAGGCCCACGTCAACATCGCCATCGGGTTCGCGTAGTTCAGCAGCAGCACGTCTTCCCGCGCGCATTCGCGAATGTCCTTGCAGATGTTCAGCATCTCGGCGATGCCGCGCTGGCCGTACATGATGCCGCCCGCGCACAGCGTATCGCCGACGCATTGATCGACGCCGTACTTCAGCGGAATGTCGACGTCCGTCGCGAACGCCTCCAGCCCGCCGACCCGGATCGTGCAGATGACGTATTTCGCGTCCCGCAGCGCGACCCGGCGGTCGGTCGACGATTGAATGTCGATGGCCAGCCCGTTCTCGCGTATATCGCGCTGGCACAGCTCGGTAACCATTTGCAAATTATGCTCGTTAATGTCCGTGAACGCGACCTCGATGTCGCGGAATTCCGGCACGCTCAGCAGGTCGCGAAGCAAACCGCGCGTAAATCCGATGCTGCCCGCGCCGATGAAGGCGATTTTGAATGACATGCTTCCATGTCCTCCTTCTTGGGATTGGCTTTTGTCCTCATTGTAGCAACAACCCCGAAGGAAACGTTATCAAAATCGTGACCTTCTCGCGGATGCGGTGTCAAAAATCCTCACCTTCCGGAATCGCCCCGCGCGCCGTCGTCCCAACGATGGGCGTCCATCGTCTGCCGGAATTGCACCGGCGTAAGCCCCGTATGGCGTTTAAACATCGCATGAAAATATTGCCGGCTTCCGATGCCGACGGTATCGGAGATGTCCGCAATCGGAATATCGGTGCGCTGCAGGAGCATCTTCGCCTTCTCCATGCGCAGCGTGGTCAAAAATTCGTTCATCGTCCGCCCCGTCTGCGCCTTGAACAGCCGGTGCACGTACCCCGGATGCAAATTGACCGCCGCGGCGACGTCCTTCGCGCGAATGTCCCGATCGTAATGCTGGCGCATAAACTCCACGCACTTGCGAACGTATGCCTCCGCGGGCGAGGCGGCGTCGGACGCGGACGTTTCCTGCAGCCTCGCGATGCGGATCAGCAGCTGGGCGAACAGCAGATGCACGAGCGTTCCTTCGCCGCAAGCGCCGCGGCCGCCTTTCGCGTCGCGGGCGTCCAGCTCCAGCACGAGCGACTTCAGCGCATGATACACCTCGTCCGGGTCCCGCAGCACCGTATACGTGCGTTTCGCCGTCAGCAGCGCGACGAGCGACTCCTCCTCGGCGGCCAGCTTGCGGATCGACGGCACGCCGGCGCCGCTCGACGCAAAGCCGAATTCCACGTTCAGCATGCGGCAGGCGCCTTCGACGACGAGCCGATGGGGCACGTTCGCCGCGACGACGATAAATTCGCCGTGCGACAATGCAATGCGATCCGTCGCCCCCGAGGCCGCCGGTTCGACCCGATCGGGCGTGCCCGCTTCGCCGGGGCGCTCGACCTCGACGCGGCATGAGCCGCGAATCACATACATGATTTCCGTGGAATCGTGCCGATGGAACGGCATATCGAACTTTCGCCATTCCCGAAAATAATAGGCGTACGCCTCGGGATGAACGTCCTCCCGGAGGGCGCGCACCGGAAACAGCGTCGACTCGGCGCTCATCGCAGGACGCGGTCCGCCGGGTAGACGAGCCCCATCTGCCGGCGCGCTTCGTCCATGACGCGCATCGTCTGCAGCGAGACGTCATGCGTGTTCACGGGCGATTCGATGTCGCCGCGCCGCGCGGAGGCGAGGAACGCCTCGATTTCGTACCGCATCGTATGCGGGGACTGCGCCCGGCTGACGTCCTCCGCCGCGCCGCCGCGCAGCCGCAGCTCGACGCGGGACGGCTCGCTCATCTTATCGAAGACGAGATTGCCGTCCTCGCCTTGAATTTCGCAAGGGGCGTCGGAGAACGTAATTTTCGAATACGTCACGACCGCCTCCATCCCGTCGTACGCGAGAATCAGGCTGCCTTCGCCGTCGACGCCCGACGAAAGCAAGACGCCGTTCGCCTTCACCGCGAGCGGCGGACCGTATAACCGTATCACCGGGTACAGGCAATACACCCCTAGATCCATCAACGCGCCGTTCGAGAGCGACGGATCGAAGGCGTTCAGGACCGTTCCGGCCCGATAAGCGTCGTACCGGGACGAATATTGGTTATAGGACGCTTGCACCCGACGCACCTTGCCGATGCGCCCCGCATGCTCCCGAATCGCTTCGAAATTCGGCAGGAACGTCGTCTTCATCGCCTCCATCAGCAGCACGCCGTTCCGCCGGGCGGCTTCGATCATGGCGGTCGCCTCGGCGGCGTTGGATGCGAGCGGCTTCTCGCAAAGCACATGCAGTCCCGCGTCCATGCAGCGAATCGCTTGCTCCGCATGCGCCGCGTTCGGCGAGGCCACATAGACGGCGTCGACGACGCCGGAAGCGGCCATCGCGTCGAGGCTCGCGAACCGATGCTCGATGCCGTGCGCCTGCGCGTAAGCGTCCGCGCGGTCGAGCGTCCTGGAGCAGACCGCAGTCGCGGCGAAGCCGTCGACGGTCCGCCCGGCCTCTAGGAACCGCTCCGTAATCCAATTGGTGCCGATGATGCCAAAGCGCATAAACTCGCCTCCGCTTCCGATGTTTTTATTTCATTACGCGCCGACCCGATCGTCCGACAGCAGGACTTCCACCTCGTTCGGGCGGAGCGGCTTCGAATAATAATAGCCTTGAATTTCGTCGCAGCCGAGCGATTTCAAATAAGCGAGCTGGTCGCTCCGCTCCACGCCCTCCGCCGTCGTCTTCAGCCCCAGCTCCCGCGCCATCGTCAGCATCGCCTTCACGATCGCCCGATCCTCGCCGCGATGCGGAAGCCCGACGATGAACGACCGATCGATCTTGACGCGGTCGAAGGCAAGCCGCTTCAAGTTGGCGAAGGCGCTGTAACCCGTACCGAAGTCGTCGATGCCGACCTGAACGCCGAGGTCCCGAAGCTTGGACACTTGCCCTATCGCGAGCGGCGCGTCGCGCATCGCGGCGCTTTCCGTAATTTCAAGCTCGAGCAGCGAAGCATCCAAGCCCGATTCTACCAGAATGCCCTCCACGCGATCAACGAAATCGCATTTGCGAAGCTGCTCGTAGGACACGTTCACGGCAACGCGAAGCCGCAGCCCGAAGACGGCGTTCCACGTCCGCGTTTGACGGCACGCCTCGCGCAGCGCCCACGCCCCGATGCGTTCGATCGCTCCGTTCTGCTCGGCCAGCGCGACGAATCTCTCCGGCGGGACGGCGGCGCCGTCCCGATTCCACCGCAGCAACGCCTCGAAGCCAGCGATCCGGCCCGTCCGCAGGTCCACCTGCGGTTGATAATGAAGCTCCAAATCCCGGCCTTCCAATACTCGCTTCAGCTCTTGCTTCATGCGCTGGTCCTCGACCGTAGGCAGATCGACCTCCCGGGAGAAGATGCAAACCCCGTCGCGCCCCCGCTCCTTCGCCCGGTACATCGCGAGGTCGGCATGCTTCATCGCTTCGCCGGCGGCAGCCGCATGTACGGGCACATGCGCGATGCCGATACTGGCGGATACATGCAGCACGTAGTCTTCGTACGGCAGCGGCTCCGAGACCGCCCGCAGGATACGTTCCGCCGTCGGCAGCGCCGCTTCCGCGTTCGCCGCGTCGCCGATGACGAGAAACTCGTCGCCGCCGAGCCTTGCGACGAGGTCGCCCGGCGCCGCCGCGCCTCGCAGCCGCTCGGCCGTCATCGCCAGCAAGTAGTCTCCTGCCTGATGCCCCAGCCAGTCGTTGACTTGTTTGAACTGGTCGAGGTCGATCAGCATGACGAAGCAAGGCGCGCCGGAACGCACCCGTTCGTCGAGATGCTCGTTCGCGTACATGCGGTTCGGCAGCCCCGTCAGCGAATCATGAAATGCGATATGTCGAAGCCGCCTATGATTCCATTCCCATTGCTTCCGCTTGGCGACGTATTGCCGTTCTCCGACGACCACGGTCATGGCCGTCATGGCGAACATCGTCGCGTATTCGATGAAGAAGCCGTCGGGATGCGGCGCGATGCCGAAGCTCTCGAGGACGATCAGCATGCAGCCCAGCATCCCATGGCCGATCAAGAACGCCAGGAAGGCGGTGTACGCGGCGCTAGGGGATCGGCCGGCGTCCGTCCGGTCGATATGATGCTGGTGGAGCAAACGGAGCGTCAGGAAGGCGCAGGACACCGTGAACGCGGCTCCGGTTAAGAACGCCGGCATCGCCGGCTGCGGATTGCCGGTATATCGCGAGAACACCGCGTAATGAACAGCCGTGAACAGCAGGCCGATCACGACGCTGCCGCCGAGCTGGCGATACGACGTCGTCTCCGCCCCTAACTCGCCTTCCGGCTTCCATGCCTCGACGACGCGCACGCAGAGCGCATTCGCGCCGATCGCCAAGACGGCGAGTCCGGCCGCGAACGCATCCGGGCGGAGCAGGCCGTACGTCTGAAGGATGAACCCGTACGACAAAGCGACGCAGACGCCCCCCAAATACGGCACCGCGGCTTGCGCGCGACGGCTCCAAGCGCGTTTCGGCGCAGGCGCGGCCAGCAGCGCATAAAAAAAACTCATGTTCGCGATCAGCGAGAGCAGGATAAAGATACGGTGGTGTCCCAAGACGCCGACCCTCCCGGAGGCGAAAGAAATCCGCAAGTTTGCCATATTGTAAAGCGCTTTCTCCCGCCTGGCAACTAAAAAACAAACGCGAGAATTGCATCTGGACTACCGACGGCCGGTTGTGCATAGCCGTGCTTAAGCAGCGTTATACGTTGCCGGAAAAGGTGATCGCGATCGCGAATGACATCGGCACGGAGGAGCTGTCCCACTTCGAGATGGTCGCGACGATGATTTATAAGCTTACGAAGTTGAGTTATTTCGTTTTGTTTGTATGTTATTGTCGATATAGGACAACCCCAATCAGAATGGGCACACACATGGACAAACCACCAAGTAAAAGGGGAAAAGGGAGGTGATTAGAATACACGATGGAAAACGTCCCGAGTAATCCTCCAATAATGAAGAAAATCGCGGCGTTACTATTTACGTCCTCAATTTTGGCATTTCGATAAGCATCATAGACCCCAAGAACATAAATCCCAGGGTAAAATAGAGCGAACTGATAATTTACTTGATTCAAGGCTTCAATTCGATAACCGTTAAAATCTAAGTAAATAGCTTTGTTGATGAATGCCAAATAGTTAATTATATGTTCCAAAAAGAAAAAAACAAATCCCTTTATGAATTGCCTATTATAAATTTGCCCGCCACCTGGCATAACAATTGAAATCACGCTCGCAATAATTCTCCTCATATTTCCAACCCCTAAGGTCTTTCCATTGGTTTCCCCTTTCTTATTTTCAAATATGCACATTTATTTCCGCTATCCTGCACAGTTCGCATAACAATCCCGCAGCCTGTCGCGGCGTACTGCATTCATTGTTTTGAAGGGCTGTCGCTTCGCTTCCTATGAAACTATCGTCCCCGCCGCGGAATCCATACCTGCAAGAAAGTGGATAAAATCATACGGTTCAACAAATTATAATACAAAATTATGGTTTGGGGGACTTGTAATGGACAAAGAGAATTTAAAACTCACTTCCACTGAAATTGGAACATTGTGGGGGGAATATGTACACGGAACAGCTGTAGATGTTGTGAACCGTTACATGTTTCGTATTGTGGAGGATGAAAAAATTAAAGCGCTGTTTGATGAAGCGGTAAAGACTTACGGTAAACAAAAAAAGCAAATTGCAACGTTTCTAGAAAAAGAAGGGTTTCCAATCCCCATTGGATTTAACGAATCCGACCTGAATCCAGGGGCAAAAAGACTGTTTTCCGACGCATTCTGTTTACAGTACCTGCACATCATCACGCTTCATGGTTTGTTGGGGCATATCACTGCCCTTGCCGCATCGGTACGAAAGGATCTGAGAGATTTTTATGACTCTTGTGACAACGATGGAAAGACTATGTACCACAAAACCATTGAAGTGCTGCTGGAAAAGGGTTTATTCCAAAGAGATCCTTACTTCTATCCCGAGGAGAACCCCGAATACGTGCAGAGTCAAAAGTTCTTGGATGGCTTCTTTGGGAACAAACGCCCGTTAGCCTCAACCGAAATGATCGCCCTCTCCTTTAATATGAAAAAGAGAATACTGGAGAAGACGCTCTCCATTGCGTTTAGTCAAGTGGCCCAACAGGAAGACGTGAGAAATTTTTTTATGTCAACGCAGGAAGTGTCGAACGATCAAATTCAAACCCTCGGCAACATTTTGCGCGGCGATAATTTGCCTATTCCTACATCGTGGGAAAGCGAAATTACGACTTCCACCGAATCTCCTTTCTCGGACAAATTAATGCTGTACCACATTGGATTTTTAATGCAAGCATCGCAAGCCTATCATGGGACTGGCCTGGCATCCGCAATGCGACTAGACCTCGTGGCGCAGTATGAAAAAATCATTCTAAGGAACCTCATGGTCACGAAAGAGTGGTTTGATCTCATGACAAAACATCAATGGTTAGAACAACCCCCGCTTGCGCCAAATCGAAAAAGCATGATTGGGAATGCAAAATAGAGACAAGAACATTGCAGTATATAATTAAATCTGATCGCAGACTTCTACGAGGACGTAGCCGCGGAGGAGAAGGCTCGGGCTACGTCTTCGGGTGCGCGAAAAAAGTCCATTCGCAGCGGTTCCGGGAAGCCGCGGAGCTGCTTTCTTCGCGATAACTTCCCGACTCTTCCGCCGTGCTTACGCTTGCCGCGGCGCAGCCAGCGGCAGCTTTACCGTGAACGTCGTGCCGCGGCCGGCGACGCTTTCGACGGCGACCGACCCGCGATGCGCTTCAACGATGCTGTAGCTGACGCTTAGCCCTAAGCCGGTGCCGTATTCCTTCGTCGTAAAGAAGGGACGGCCGACGAGCGGCAGCTTCTCCGCCGGAATGCCGTGACCTTGATCCACGCAGCGTACGACCGCCATCCCCTCCGCCGCTTCCCCTTCGATTCGGATGACGCCGCCGTCCGGCATCGCCTCGATGGCATTCTTCACGAAGTTAATAAACACTTGCTTCAGGTGATTCTCGTCCCCGTAAATCCGGAGCGGATCGGACGGCCATCGCACCGCGAGTTCGATGTTCTTTAGATTCGCGTGCGATTCGAGCAGACCGACGACGCGCTCCACGATCGACCGCAGCGGGACGTGCGTCATCGCCGTCACATGCGGCTTGGCGAGCAGCAGCAGCTCGGTCAGAATCGACTCGATCCGGTTCAGCTCCTCGTTCATGATCCCGTAATAATGCGGCTTCGACGTTCCTCTCTGCATGATCTGCAAGAAGCCCTTAAGCGACGTCAACGGATTGCGAATTTCGTGGGCGATGCCCGCAGCGAGCTGACCGGCCGCGGAAAGCTTCTCGGACTGCGCCATCAACGCCCGCGCCTTCTTCCGCTCCGCGATGTCCCGTACAATCGTATGGACCGCGTCCTCGTCCTGATAGACGGTCGGAATCGACTTGACTTCGACGTCGAGCGCCCGCCCGTCCAGGCGTACGTATGTGCATTCCGTCAATTCCGCGACGTCGCGTCGCTCCTGGACGAATCGCCTCCGCTGCAGCGCAAGGCGGCGGTAGTCCGGGTGCACCAGCGTTAGCGGCTCGACCGAAAGCAATTGCTCCTTGCTCGCCGCGCCGAACAGCTCGACGGCGGTCTCGTTCACGTAGACGAAGCGGCCGTTGATACTTATCAGAATCGCGTCCGGCGAATGCTCGACGATTTGCCGGTACTGTTCTTCCCTCGCTTTAAGCTCCTGTTCGGCGCGCTTGCGCTCCGAGATATCGCGGCTGACGCCGAGAATTTTGTCCACTTCGCCCGCGGCGTTGCGGATGAATTTGACCGACGTCTCGAACCAGACGTAAGCGCCGTTCTTGTGGAGCACGCGGCCCCAAAATACATCCTCGTCGGCGAAGCTTCGACGCCGCAGCTGTTCGAGATCCTCGGGGTGATACCACTCGGCGCTCGTCTTGCCGACGATCTCTTCCGGAGCGTAGCCGAGCAGCGACGTCACCGCCGGCGAGACGTAACGAACGGTGCCGTCCGGGCCGCCGATCGTGATGATGTCCCGCGCATTCCCCGCGATCAGTTGATACAATTCTTCGACCTCGCGAAGCCGCGCTCGCTCCGCCTCCCGATCCGAGACGTCGCGCAGCACCGCGATGTGTTCGGTCACCTTGCCCGACCGCCCGCGAACGCTCTTCGTCCGTCCTTCGATCCATATGTAATCGCCGTTCTTCGTGCGGCTGCGGAAGACCGTCAGCTGCTCGTCCGATGTCGCGTCCGTCCCGTAGAACGCAGTTATCGATTTGGCGTCTTCGGGATGGACGAGCGCCAGCCCGTCGGTACCGATCAGCTCTTCCGGCGTATATCCGAGCACGGCGGCAACGGACGGAGATACGTAAGTGAACACGCCGAACGGATTGAAGCGAGCGATCATATCGAGCGAATGCTCCGCGAGCAGCCGGTATTTGCGCTCGCTCTCGCGGAGCTGGTGAATCAGCTTCGCTTGCTTCGTGACGTCCTTCGCGATGCCGTAGACGCCGACGGCTTCCCCGTCGACAAGAATCGGCACGAGCGTGACGTCGAGATGGACGAAGCCCCCGTCCTTGCGAGGAATCGACGTCTCGAATCGATACGTCTCCATCGAGCCCTCGTTCGCATGTTCGAGCGCGTACCGCATGCCGTCCCGAAGCGGCGCCGGCAGCTCCAGGCTCCAATCGGACGCCTTATACCCCGTGATGCGCTCGACGGAGCCGTTAATGCTCGTGACTTCGCCGTCGAGGGTGACGGCGTATACGAGGTCCGGGTTTTCGTCGAACAACGACTTATACTGCTGCATATGGCTCTTTAGGAGATGCTCCGCCCGCTTGCGGTGGGAGATATCCTGTATTTGCGATACGAAAAACAGCGGCTGACCGATCGAATCCCGTACGACGGAAACGGACAAATGCACCCAAATGTGGACGCCGTCCTTGCGAATATACCGTTTCTCGTGCTGATACGAATCCGCTGTGCCCTCGATCAGCTCGGCGCGCATCCGCTCTCCCGGGGACACGTCGTCCGGATGCGTAATATCGACGAACGTCTTCGTCACAAGCTCCGCTTCGGGATACCCCGTCAAACGACACAGCGACGGATTTACCCGTCGGAACGTTCCGGATAACCCGACGATCGCCATCCCGATCGCCGAATGGTTGAAGGCATGCAGAAATAACGAATCGGTATCCAGCGACGGCAGCGTCATGCGTTCCCCTCCTTCGCGACCGATTTGCTCGGCCAATTCAACATCGTCATACCCGCGACGACCGTGACGGCGCCGAACACGATATACCCCGTAATCGGCTCGTTCAACAGGACGCCCGACCAGAGGACGGTAAAGAGCGCCGCCATGTTCGACACGATGACCGCGATCGAAAATTTCACCGTACGCAGCGCTTTGGACAACATGAGAAAGCTGATGCCGGTAATGAGACCGAGCGCGGCCGCCGCGAGCCATGCGCCCGGTACGAAGGCCGGCGACCAATCGGCGGCGAACGGCAGCGGCGCGGCGGTCAGCATCGAAGCCCAGAAGAAGATACTGTAATTCATCGGCAAATCGCCCATGGAATCGAGCAGCATTTTCTGACTGAGGAAATGCAAAGCCGCGCCGATGCCGGAAAAGACGAACAACAGCGTAATCCAACCCTGCGTGGCGATCGTCTCGTAGATCGAGCGGCCGTTCAGCGTAATCAGCAGAACGCCCGTCAGGACGACGGCGGCGGAAATCCAGCTTTTCGTCGTGAGGCGGTCTTTAAATAAGAAGAGTCCCGCGACGAGCAAGGCGATCGTCTGAATCGGCTGAACCAGCACGTTCCCGTAGGCGTATCCGATCGTGATCGCGATATTTTCGAATAAATAATTGCCGGCCTTGCCCAAAGCCCCGATCCAAATCCACCGATGGAACGCGGCCGGCCGCGGCGACTTGCGCCCGATCGCGATAATGACCGCGAGCGCGGCGGCGCCGACGGCGAAACGGGCGAAGGTGATCGTGTACGAGTCGAATTGGAGCGCGGCGAGCTTTACCAACACGCCGACGAAGCTCCAAGAAAGCGTCGCAATCAATAAATACAGCATCGGTCAAGCCGCCTTCGGCAGCGGTTCGACCGGCTTGCGCTCCGACCCGATCCAGACGAGCCCGAACGCCATGAGCGCCGCTCCGGCGAGCTGGGGCAATCGAATCGTCTCGCCGAACATCAGATAACCGGCTACGACGGCCGCGGCCGGCACCGCATACCGAAAAAAATTCGAGCGGGCGGCGCCGACCTTAAACATGCTGGCGTTCCAAGCGATGAAAGCGATGACGGTGCAAAACAATACATTATACGCAAGGACGGACCATTCGACCGCGCCGAGCGCCGCCCAGTCGACCTTGCCCCACGACGCCGTCGTCAGCGGCGCCATGAGCAGCGAGCCGAACAAAATCGTCCAGGCGCTGATGCGCAAAGCGGAGTAGCGTCTCATCAGCGGCATCGTGCCCAGATTAAACAGCGCGCCGATGATGCTGACGCCGAACGCCATCGCGTTGCCGAGCATATGCTTCGAGGAAAGATCGAATCCCCCGGCGCCGAGCACGACGAAGGCGACGCCGATCATGGCGACCGCGCCGCCGAGCGCGAGGCGCTGCGTCATGCGCTCGCGCGTCACGAGCGGCGCGAACAGCGCGACGAATATCGGCCAAGGCGCGACGTTCAGCAGCGATGCGTTCGCCAGCGTCGTGTACTGAATCGAATACATGACTAAGAGTTCAAGCAGCGTGACGCCGAAGAGGCCGAGGAAGAACGTGTGCGCAAGCGCGCGCGGCGGCAAACCGACCGAGCCTTCCTTCCAGCGAAGGAGCAAGAAGAAGCACGGAACCGCCAGACCGAACCGCAGAAACGTAAACAACTCGGGGTCGAACGTCTCCATGGCGAACCGCGAAAAGCCGAAGTTCGCGCCCCAGATGACGGCGACGGCGAGTAGCGATACATAGGATACTGCATGATTTCTCAAGATGCTTTCTCTCCGATCTTGTATCCGTTTACTCTCTTTTCTCTCTAAGGTTCTATATTACAATCCAAACGGGCGGAGAAACAACAGTTTTTACGCGTGCCGCGTAAAATCCCTCACGACCGTTTGCGGTATTGCAGCGGGGAGACGCCGACGACCCGTTTGAATACATGGCAAAAATACGAGACGTTCGGCAGCCCGACCGCGATGCCGACGCGCTCCACCGGGTCGTCGGTGGCCTGCAGCAGCCGGCAGGCTTCTTTTATGCGCCGGGCGGTCAAATATTCCGAGATGCTGTTGCCCGTCTCTTGGCGAAAGACGCGGGAGACGTAATTTTTGGACAGGTGCAGCGCGTCGGCCAGCGCATCCAGCGAGCATTCGGTAGCGAAATTTGCTTCGATCCACTGCATGACGCTCTCCGAATATCGAAGCTCGCGCGGGGAAAGCGCCGACTCGGAACGGTCCTCCGTCGCCCGCCGCAAGCAGGAGATCATCTGCAGCAGCAGCAACAGGTTCGATTGCTCCCGCCCCTTCGCGCGGTCCGTCTCGAACGAGCGGCAGACGGCCTCCATCAACGCCCCCTCGGAGGCGACGTCGAACCGCTGCTCCGGCAGCTGCCGCTTCCAAAGCTGCCGGAAGAAGCGCTGCAGCTCCGGGAACGGGGATGCCGCCCGGTCGACGGCCACCGGGTCGAAATGCAAAACCGTCCGCTCGTAGGGGGTACCCGCGGAAGCTTCCGGGTGCACCTTGTGCAGCTGGAACGGCTGGAAGCAATACAGCATCCCCGGTTCGATGTCGTACGTGCGCTGGTTGACGACGATTTTCCCGGCGCCCCGGCTCACGTACAAGAGCTCGAAGGCGGCGTGATAGTGATAATATCCTTTCATCGGCGCGTCCGCCGTATGCCGCGAGGCGTACAGCGCGGTGTCTTGCGTGAAATAGACCGGATCGAAAAGCGAGTCCATAACGGCCGGTTCCCCTTTACGGGATAAGATAACGATATTTTCGCATAACACGGAACGTTTTCGATAGGTGCTTGGGGCTTAATCGCGATATTTTTTAAACAAAAAGGATCCCTTGCGGGATCCGTCGATTAAGGCAGCATGAGCAGGATAGCGGCGAAATGCGTCACCGAGCCGGCTAGCACGAACAAGTGCCACACCGCATGATGATGGGGGAACGCGCGCCAGACGTAAAAGACGGAACCGATCGTGTAGCACAGCCCCCCCGCCACGAGCAGCTGCACGCTGACGGGTTCGGCGGCCGTCACGAGCGGCTTCCACATAAAGACGATCAGCCAGCCCATGGCGATATAGCCGAACGTGGAGAAAAACAGAAACCTCTTCGTGTAGAACGCTTTGAAAACGACGCCCCCGATCGCCATCCCCCAGACGACGCCGAACAGCGCCCACCCGAGCGGGCTGCGCAGCAGCGTCAGCAAGATAGGCGTATACGTCCCGGCGATAAACAAATATATAGACGCGTGATCGAACGTCTCGAACAAGTCCTTCACTTTGCCCTCGGGGAATGCGTGCACCAGCGTCGACGACGTGTACAGCAGCAGCATCGTTACGCCGTAGACCGAATAGCTGACAATATGCCAGGCCGTGCCCTTCAAGCTGGCGAATACGACGAGCAGCACGAGCGCGACAAGGCTAAAGATCGCGCCGAGCCCGTGCGTGATCGCATTCACGAGCTCCTCCCGACGCGAATAAACGTACGTATTGACCAACGTCTCCACCTCCGAGTTCTCTCTACGAATCATTATAGCAAGGTTCCCCCGCCGGACGGAAATCATTCCCGCTCGCCCGTCGGCGGCAGGGATGCGCGTTTTCTAAAAAAGTTGAACTTTGCGCCGCAGCGGGGTATATTACATACCGCAAATAAAGTGCCGGATGGCATTCGGCTGGGAAGAGAGGAAGCGGCGGCATGAGCGGCAACGCATTCTGGCAAATCGGCGCGGCCATGTGCCGCACGGGCATTCTCGGGTACGGCGGCGGTCCTTCGATCGTGCCGTTGATCCGTTACGAGGCGGTAACGCGCTACCGCTGGATGACCGACGAGGAATTCGGGGAGGTGCTCGCGATCGCGAACGCGCTGCCGGGACCGATCGCGACCAAACTGGCGGCCTATCTCGGCTACCGGCTGAAGGGGTCGCTCGGCGCGCTCGTCGGGCTGCTCGCCCACATCGTCCCGACGAGCGCCGCGATGGTGGCGCTGTACGCGTTCATCTCGTTCTTTAACGAATCGCCCGTCATCCGCGGCATGATCGCCGCCGTCGTGCCGGTCATCGCCGTCATGCTCGGCGTCATGGCGTCCGAATTCGGCGAGAAGGCGGTCAAGGGCTTGGGCCTGCCGCTCGGCGTCGGGCTGTTCGCCGTCGCCTTGGCGCTGCTCGCGCTCGTCGACGTGCACCCCGCGTTCGTCATCGCGGCGTTCCTCGCGTACGGCGCCGTTCACCACCGGGCGGCGGCTCGTTGGAAGGCGCGCCGACAGGCGCGAAAGGAGGGGGCCGAGCGATGATGCGCGAAGCGTGGGAACTGTTTCTCGGCTTCTTCCTGGCGAACGTGTTCGGGTACGGCGGCGGCCCCGCGTCCATTCCGCTGATGTACGAAGAGGTCGTAACGAACCGCGGCTGGCTGACGAGCGCCGAGTTTACGAACGTGCTCGCCCTCGGCAATTCGCTGCCCGGCCCGATCGCGACGAAGATCGCCGCGTATGTCGGATACGACGTCGCCGGCTGGTTCGGCGTCGCCGTCGCGCTCGCCGCGACGGTCGCGCCTTCGGCGGCGGCGCTCATCCTGCTGCTGCGGCTGTTGCACCGCTACAAGCAATCGCCCGTCGTGAAGGGCATGACGCTGCTGGTGCAGCCGGTCATCGCCGTCATGATGGCGATCGTCACTTGGGACAGCTCCGCGGCGTCGATCCGCGCGATCGGCATCCTGCAATATACGGCGATCGCGGCCGTCGCCTTCTATTTGTTGCAGCGCCGCCGCGTCCATCCGGCGTTCGTCATCGTCGGGGCGTTCGTGTACGGCGGCTTGTTCCTAAGCGAATAAAAACCGCGGCCCGGCGGTTACACTGAGAAGCGTAGCCGCGGGTGCGGTTTTTTTTTGTTGATTTCAGGGCGTTCGACGGAGGCGATGAGGATGCAAGAAAGCGTTATGGAGCTGCAGCGCGGCATGGCGTCGGGCGAATACGGATCGAAAGAGCTCGTGCTTCGTTATATGGAACGCATCGCCGCGCTCGACAAGAACGGGCCGCGGCTGAACGCCGTCCTCGAGCTCAACCCGGATGCGCTCGGCATCGCGGAGGCGATGGATCGGGAGCGCGCGGTGCAAGGACCGCGAGGGCCGCTGCACGGCATTCCGGTGCTGCTGAAGGACAATATCGAAACCGAGGACCGGCTGC
The DNA here is from genome assembly GCF_035645235.1 of Paenibacillus sp. Classification (GTDB taxonomy): domain Bacteria; phylum Bacillota; class Bacilli; order Paenibacillales; family YIM-B00363; genus Paenibacillus_AE. Next base: position 599 of record NZ_DASQMZ010000166.1, on the reverse strand, counting down.
ATACGAGCGCCGGGTCGCTGGCGCTCGCGCACTCGTACGCGATGCGCGACGCGTTCGTCGTGCGCCGGCTGCGCGAAGCGGGCGCCGTCGTTCTCGGGAAAGCCAACATGAGCGAGCTGGCCAAATTCGTCTCGCCGTCGATGCCGAACGCCTACAGCTCTCGCGGGGGCGTCGTTCGCAACCCGTACGGCCCGGGCGTCTTCGACGTCGGCGGGTCGAGCTGCGGGAGCGCCGTCGCCGTCGCGGCCGGCTTCGCGGCGGTCGCGCTCGGCACGGAGACGCTCGGGTCGATCATCAATCCGGCGGTGGAAAACTCGATCGTCGGCCTCAACCCGACGCTCGGCCTCGTCAGCCGGGCCGGGCTCGTGCCGCTGGCGCCGACGCACGACACCGCGGGCCCGATGACGCGATCCGTCGCGGACGCGGCGATCGTGCTCGGCGCGATCGCGGGTCTGGACGACGGCGACGCCTCGACGCGGATCGGTCTCGGCCGCGTCCGCGAGGATTATACCCGCTTCCTCGACGAGAGCGGCTTGCGCGGCGCGCGGCTCGGCATCCCGAAAGCCGCGGAATACCCGGGTCTCCCCGAGGAAGAAGCC
>NZ_DASQMZ010000165.1:0-10444 GCF_035645235.1 Paenibacillus sp. | reverse complement strand
AGGCGAATTGAGGCATACATTCACTTTTATAACCACGAACGACCTCAAAGAAAGTTGAAAAAACTGACACCTGTGAAGTACAGGTGCCAGTTCGCTGCATAGGGTGTTATTTAACTGTCCACAAAAATGGGTCTTGACCAGTTTCTACGGAAACGGGAGGGGCTTTTTTGCGCAATCGGTAGTATCATAGAATTAATCATTAACGGCAGAAAACGAAAGGGACGGCCCATGACGAGAATGACGCGGCAGCGCATTACGGTGTTTGTAACGCTCATAGCCGTCCTGTTGGGCGCGCTGCCCGGCGCGGTACGGGCGGAGGCGCCGGCCGCGGCGCCGGAGAAGGCTTCGACCGAAGCCTCGGCGGCAACCGAACCGGCGCGGGCGGCGGTGCGGGGCGTGCTCGACCTGAGCGACGGGACGTTGGAGCGGACGGGCTGGACGATGCTCGAGGGGGAGTGGGCGTTCTATTGGAACGAGCTGCTGGAGCCGGCGGCGAGCGGGGCGCCGGGCGGTAGCGGCGGTTCGTTCGAGGGGCGGACGCCTGCGTACGTGCCAGTGCCGGACGTCTGGTCGAGCTACGTCGTCGACGGGGAACCGCTCGGCAGCGACGGATACGCGACGTACCGGCTGGCGATTCGGCTCGCCCCGGGCGATGCGGCGCGCGCCTTGGCGCTGTATATGCCCAGCGTCGCGACGGCGTATCAGCTCTGGGTCGACGGGCGGCCGCTCGGCGGCAACGGCGTCGTCGGCGCGTCGCGGGCCGAGATGGTGCCGAAGAACGTGCCGAAGGTGTACGTCTTCTCGCCGAGCGGGGACACGGTCGACGTCGTCGTGCAGGTGTCCAACTTCGTGCAGCGCAAAGGCGGCTTGTGGGAAGGCATCCGGTTCGGCACCGCGGACGCGATTGGGCAGCTGCGGACGAGGAACGTGATGATGGAGTCAACGGTGTGGGCGGGCATCGTCGTGATGGGGCTGTACCACCTCGGCCTATTCGCGTACCGCCGCAAGGACGTCGCGCCGCTGTTCTTTGCCGGCGTCTGCCTCGCGGTCGGCGCCCGGATGCTGTTTCTCGGCCAGACGCTCGCGGTGTACGCCGTTCCGTCGATCCCGTGGGAGATCGGGGTGAAGATCGAGTACATCTCCGCCGCGATCGGCATTATGCTGCTGCTGTTGTTCGTGCGCGCGCAATATCCGAACGAGTCGCATCGCGCGGCGGCGGCGTACTCCGTCGCGTTCACCGCGGCGGTCGTCGGCTTCGTCCTGTCGACCCCGGCGGCAACGTACACGACCTTCCTGCTCCCGATTGTCCTCGCGGGCGTGCTGCCGACGATCCTCTACATCTTATATGTGTTCGCCGCGGCCGCGGCCCGAAGACGGCAAGGCTCGACGCTGAACGGCATCGGCTTTACGATCTTCGCGATTTCGATCGGGAACGACATTTTGCTTTACACGCAATGGGTGAGCGCCGGAAATTTCATTCCGTTCGGGCTGCTCGCCGCGTTGTTCACGCAATCGCTCAATATCGCGGGCCGGTTCTCTCACGCCTACGGAAGCGCGGAGCGGCTGGCCGACGCCCTGCGGCAGACGAACGAACGGCTCGAAGCGATGGTGGAGGAGCGGACGCACGCGCTCCGCGAGGCGAACGAGCGGCTGGAACGAAGCAACGACGAGCTGACGGCGCTGGAGCGGGCGCGGCGTCAGCTCATGTCGACGATCTCGCACGAGCTCGGCACGCCGTTGACGTCGATTCAAGGCTTCGTCAAGCTGATGCTCGACGGCGTCTTGCCCGGCGACGACCGGCGGACGCTCCGCCTGATTTACGACAAGACGCTGTTTCTCGATCGGATTATCCAAGACTTGTTCGACCTGTCGAAGCTCGAGGCGAGACGGCTCGGCTTTCGGTATCAGTCGGTGGATGCGGCGGCGTTCCTGAAGCAGATGGCGGAGGGGTATGCCTGGAACGAAAACGAGACCGGCGTCGCGCTGCAGATCGGCCGCTGGGAGCCGGAGCCGGGGGCGGCGCGCAAGCTGCGCGTCGACCCTATCCGCATCGAGCAAGTCTTCGCGAATCTCGTCGCGAACGCGAAGAAGTTTACGCCGGCCGGCGGCGCGGTGCGGGTCGGCTTTACGGAAGCGGCGCTGACCTCGGGGGCGCCGGCGCTGCGCGTGGAGGTGACCGACACCGGGGTCGGCGTCCCGGAAGCGGAGCTGCCGTTCGTCTTCGAGCGGTTTTATCAAGGAGCGGCGTCGGCGAACGCCCGCCTCGACGGCGCGGGGCTCGGGCTTGCGATCGCGAAGCAAATCGTCGAGCAGCACGGGGGCGAGATCGGCGTGTCCAGCGCGCCGAGCCGAGGGAGCTCGTTTTATTTTTTACTACCGTTCGAGACGGGGGGCGCAAGCATATGACGACGGCGGCGGGAAAAATTTTGCTCGTAGAGGACGACCCGGACATTCGCGAATTGATCCGCTTGACGCTCGAGAGTCAAGGGTACGAGGTGTGGGCGGCGGACGACGGACGGCGGGGACTGGAGCTGTTCCGCGCCGTTCGGCCGGATTTGGCGCTGCTCGACGTCTTGCTGCCCGGCATGACCGGGCTCGAGCTGTGCAAGGAGCTGCGCCGGCAGTCGGACGCCCCGATCGTCTTTCTGAGCTGCAAGCGGGAGGCGGACGACGTCATCGAGGGGCTCGAGCTCGGGGCGGACGATTATATGACGAAGCCGTTCGATCCGGCCGAGCTCGTCGCCCGCGTGCGGGCGAGACTGCGCCGGCTGCCCGGCGCGGGCGCGAAGGCGGCGAAGCTCGGCGCGCTCGAGATCGACTGGCCGGGGCGGGACGTGAAGCGGAACGGGCAATCGCTGCCGCTGTTCACGAAGGAGCGGCAGCTGTTGTTCTTCCTGCTGGAGCATCCGAATCAGGTATTCAGCATCGCCCAGCTGTACGAGCGCGTCTGGGGGATGGAGCACGGCAGCGAGGAGCAGACGGTGAAGGTACATATCAGTAACTTAAGACGGAAGATCGAGGACGACCCCGCCAATCCGAAGTGGATCGTGACGGTGCGCGGCTTCGGCTATAAGCTGTTACTGGGCTAATCATGCCTGACAAGCAATAGAGAACGGCAAGAGGGGACCGTCGGCGGACGGTCCCCGTTGCGTTTTCCGAATTAGAGGGATAGGGCGGCGTGCGCGTTCTTGACGTCGGTCGCGAGCAGCTGATCGAGGTTGTAGGAAGGATAGAAGCCGCGCTCGAGCATAAAGTAGAATACCTTGGCGTGCAAGGCGATGGCGGCGGTCAGATGCTTGACGAACGTCGCGCGCAGCTCGGGCGTCGCCGTCTCCGTAATCGCGATGGCGTAGTTGCGCACCGCCGTCTTCAGCACCCCGAGCAGCTGCGCCGATTCTGCGCCCGGCAGCTCGATCTCCTCGTGGTCGCGGTGCGGCGCCGGCGCTTTCGGGTAGAACGCCAGCAAATCCCGCAAATTGTGTTCCAAGGCGGCGATCGCTTCCGCATACAACGCGCGCAGCGCCGGGTCCTGCAGCGTCGGCAGCTTCTTCTTGAACGACACCAGCTGACCCGTTTGGAACGCCACCAATTCATGCATCTCGAGCGTCTCGTGCCATGCTAAGTACTTGACTTGCCCCGCGTTCAACTTCAATGCAACCCACTCTCCACATCTCAAGATGAGATACGATATGCCGAAGCGCCTATGGGCGAACATTGTCCGGATGGGGATTTTTGGAATGCTCACGTGTACGGAATCGGAAAATGGTCGATGCTTCTCCCAAGAAGAGAATCTTTCCGACGAAGGGATGTGGCGTTCCGTGCGAAAGACGGAGCGGTGGATCGCGGCGGCGCTCGCGCTGGCGGCGCTCGCGTGCGCGTATTGGAGCCTCGCGAGGGGGCCGATGGTCGGCGTCGCGGATAACGGAGATTTCCTGCGGGTGATGAAGACGGTCGGCTTCGATTATGCGGAGCCGGGGCTGACGTACGGGGACAAATATTTCGATTATGCGATCTTCGCGTACCGGGACGTCCCCGTCGGCTTCGGCGGCTACGTCTCGACGCATCTGCTGTTTTTGTTCGCCGCTAAGGCGGCGAACGCGCTGGCGACCGGGGGCTTCGGCGGCACGTTCCGTCTGGGGGTGCTCGGGGCAGTGTACGCGGCGACGTTCGCGGGGGCGGTCGCGCTGATCTATACGGGACTGCAGGCGAAGCGCGCCGTACGGCTCGCGGTCGCGGCGGCGCTCGTTGCCGTCTACAGCGATATCGGGTACGCGGCATATTACCACTCGTTCTACGGGGAGCCCGCTTCGATGCTCGGCTTTCTGCTCGCGATCGGCGCCGGGCTGCATGCGGCTAAGGCGGGCGGGCGGCGTCGACTGTGGTGGTTCTTCGCTGCGATCGTCTTGTTCGTGGGGGCGAAGGCGCAAAATTTCGCCGTCGGGCTCGTGTTTTTCGCGGTGCTGGCGCGCTGGCGGGACCCGGCAAGGGCGATCGGGGCGCCGGCCTCGCGCAGGCTGGCGCTCGCGCTGTCGGCCGGCGCGCTGCTGCTCGGCTTCGCGGTGTACGCGGCGACGCCGAAGGAGCTCAAGCGCATTAATCTTTACCAGACGGTGTTTTACGGGATTTTGAAGCATTCCGACGACGTGCCCGCGGATTTGCGGGAGCTCGGGCTGCCGGAGACGCTGGCGCCGCTTGCCGGCACGAATTTTTTCGAGGCCGGCACGGCGATGCCGCAGACGTCGCCTGCGCTCGATGCGTTGTTTTACGATCGGGTGAGCCATGCGGACGTCGCGCTGTACTACGCCCGGCATCCCGGCAAGCTGTACGAGCGCGTCGCGTTCGCGGCGGCGCACGCGACGACGATCCGGCCGTACTACCTAGGAAGCTTCGCGAAGGAAGCGGGAAGGGAGGCGGGGGCGGTGCAGCTCGAGGGCGGCTGGTGGAGCGAGTGGAAGAAGGAGCGCCTCCCGCGCAGCGTCGGCTTCGCGACGGCGGTCGGCGCGCTGTACCTGGCGATGCTGTCGAGCCGCGGGATCGCGTCGGCCGCCGGGCTGCGGGCGCCGGCCGCGCTGTACGCCGTGCCGGGGGTGGCGGCGGTCGCGTACGTCACGCCGCTCGTCGGCGACGGGGACGCGGACCTTGCAAAGCATCTGTTTCTTTATAACGTCGCGTTCGACTTTATGGCGTGGTTCGCGGCGGCCGTCGCGATCGGTATGCTCGTCTCGGCGTCGGTCGCCGCGGGGCGCCGGCTGCGGCGGCGGGCCTCGGTCGGGAGGGCGGCGTGAGTGCGGCGGGCGGACGGGTCGGCGCGGCGCGCCTGCGAAGCTTGGCGGGGGCGTTCGCCTCGGGCGGCTCCGGCTCCTTCCTCCGGTTTCTCGCCGTCGGCGTCGCCAATACGATCGTCGGCTACGGCGCCATCTTCGCCGCGCTGGCGCTCGGCGCGACGTATGCGGCGGCGACGCTGCTCGGCACGGCGCTCGGCCTCGTCGTCAGTTTCGCGCTGAACGGGCGGTACACGTTCCGCTACGAGGGGCGGCTCGCGCCTGCGGCGCTCCGGTTTCTCGCCGTCAGCTTCGGGTGCTATCTCGCCGCCTTCCCGGCCGCGCGCGCCGCGCTCGCGGGCTGGACGGCGCCGTTCCTCACGGCGGACCAGACGGCCGCCGTCGCCGGGAGCGCGGCTTACACGCTGCTGCATTACGTCGCGCTCCGCCGGCTCGTCTTCAGGCGTCCCGCCAAATCTTCCCGTGGAAGCGCGTAATGGCGTCGAACAACGTCTCCCCGTCGCGCGGCAGACCGGCGTCGCGCGTAAGCTCCTTATATAAAGCGCGGTACGTCTCGGGCACCCACCGATACTTGTGCACGTAGTCGGTGCGAACGAAGCCGAGCGACGTCCAAAACCGCTCCCGCCCCTCGTTCGCCGCGTTCGCCTCCGCTTCGATCTCGATGACGAGGCCGCGGAGTCCGCGCCGCAGCGCCTCTTCCTCTAGATAGCCGATCATGCGCCGCCCGACGCCCCGCGACCGATGCGCCTCGCGCACGGCGACGTAGTCGATGAGGAGGGCGCCGAGCTCCGGCAGGAAGCCGGTGACGGCCATGGCGACGGGGACGCCGTCCGCCGATGCGAGATGCAGCAGCCCCGCCGACGTGTCGACGATCTTGCGCACCATCTTGTGCGTCTTGCGCCCCTGCGGCGCGAACGCCTCGTCGAAGATCGGCGCGGCGCCGCGCCATGCGTCCTCGTCCCAAGCCGTCAGCGTATCGAAGTGTAAGCCCAAGGGATATTCCTCCGCGTTCGAAAATGATACAATCTCCTTACACTATACCACGAACGGCGGTGCGCGCATGAAGGAGAAGGAGAGGGAGCTGGTCCGGTTCGGCGTCTCTATGCCGCAGGACCTCATCGAGCGCTTCGATCGCGTCATCGCGGAACAAGGCTACGGCAATCGGTCGGAGGCGATCCGGGATTTAGTGCGCAAGGAGCTGCTGCAGCCCGAGCGGCTGCCCGCGGCGTCGGCGGTCGCCGGGACCGTCGTCATCGTGTACGACCATCACGTGTCGGATTTATCGAAGCAGCTGACGGAGCTGCAGCACGATTATCACCACGACATCATTTCAACCATGCATGTGCATCTCAATCACGACCAGTGCCTCGAGATCGTCGTCGTCAAGGGCGCCTACGGGCGGCTGTTCCGGATGACGGAAGCGATCCGCGTGCTTCGAGGCGTGACGTACGCCGAGCTGTCGGTCAGCCATATCGAAGGCGAAGGCGGCGGGCATGCGCACGGGCACGGCCATAGCCATGGCCAGGGATAGCATTCCCAGGAACGCGCGGCGTTCGGCGCCGCTCGACCGGCTGGACGGCCGCCTGCGCCGGTAGGCGGGCGACGGCCCATTTTCAACACCCCCCTTTGTACTAGGGCATACACTGCCTACAAGACAGGGGGGATTTTCATATGACGATGACGAAGCGGAACCGGTACACCCGGACATGCATCTTAGGGTTCCTGCTTGCGGCAACGTTGACCGCGTGCGGCGCCGGATCGACGCCGGCGACGGCCGAGCCGCCTTCGCCGCCGCCCGCGCAGCCGGCCGAACCGGCACCGGCACCGGCTCCGGCTCCGGCGCCCGAGACGCCGGAATCGGTCGAGACGGTATGGGGCATCGATACGGCGAGCATCGTGGACGCAACGTTTTACGCTTGCGTGCGCGACAACTACGGCGAGCCGGCGTTCGTCGGCCGCTACCTCGAGACGAAGGAAGGCGTGTCGTACGGCATTCAGCCGGAGGAGGTCGAGCTGCTTCACGGCAAGGGCGTGAAGATTTTGCCGATTTACAACCACTTTACGGATGCGACGACGCACGAGCGCGGCGTCGCGGAGGCGGAGAAGGCGATCGCGATGGCGCGGGAGGCTGGCATTCCGGAAGGCGTGGCGATCTTCGCGGACGTCGAGCCGGACTATCCGGTCGACCCGGACTTCTTGCGCGGCTGGACGGAGACGATGGCCGCGTCGCCTTACGTCCCCGGGCTTTACGGGGTGATCGTAGAGGCGAGCGAGAGCGGCGTGCGCTCTTCGTATCTTTCGTTCGCGTGGCATTACCCGGAATTGGCGGGGAAGCTGGCGGTCTGGACGAGCGACGTCGACTTCGGCATCTCGACGAAGGCGAACGCGCCGGCCGCCTACGAGCCGGAGGCCGAGGCGATCACGACCGTCGACGTGTGGCAATACGGTATCGACGCGGAGACGTGCAACATCGATACGAATCTAATGCGTAAGGAATTCATGCAATATTTGTGGTAAGACGCGGGGAACGAGACGCCCGCCCGGCCGAAGCCGGGCGGGCGTCTGCGCGCGTCAGCCGACCGGGAGTCGGACGGTCAACCGCGCGCCGCGGTCGTCGTCCCCGGGCGCGATCGCCAAGGCGCCGCCGAGCGCCTCGGCGCGCTCGCGCAGCGTGGACAGGCCGAAGCCGTCCGGGACCGGCACGTACGGGGCGCCGTCGCTCGCCAGCGCGAAGCGGACGAAGCCGTCCGCGGCGGCGAGCGAAAGCGCGAAGCGTCGAGCGCCGCCGTGGCGGATGCCGTTCGTCAGCCCCTCCTGGAGGGCGGCGTATAACATCTTCTTGCGCAGCGCGTCGAGCGGGGGGAGCGATTCGAAGACGGCGTCGATCTCGACGCCCGTCATCGCCGTCGTCGCGTCGATCAGCTCGCGCAGCAGCTCCTCCGCGCCGGCGCGTCCGGCGACGTCCGCCTTCATCATGCGCACCGCGCTTCGCACGTCGCCGAGGCCGCGGCGGACCGACTCGAGCGCGGCTTCCAGCTTCTCAAGCGCCGTATCCGGGTCGATGCGCACGAGCCGCTTGACCGCCTCCATCTGCATCGCCGCCCCGGTCAACTGGTGGCCGAGGATGTTGTGGATGTCGTGCGCGATCCGGTTGCGCTCCTCCCAGACCGACACCTCCCGCAGCGCCTCGAACGTCTCCCGCGTCGACGATTCGAGCCGGGCATGCTCCGCCTCGAGCTGCCGATGCTTCTCCTCGAGCTCCGCCGTGCGGACCGCGACCAGATGCTCCACGCGCTGATGGAGGTCGCGGAGATGGGCCGCGAAGGCGAGGCCGAGGCAGACGACGAAGCCGAACACTCCGAGATACAGCGTCGACGACTTCCAGAAATAATTGAAGAGCGGCGCTTGCTCGTGCAGCATCGGGTGCGCCTGCGGCCAGAGCAGGAGCGCGCCGTTCGCGGCGCAGCACAGCGTCAGTACGGCGCAGCCGACGAGGATCCACGACAGCTGATCGTCCCCGGCGAGGGCGGCGCCGCCGCGGCGGTCGCGGGCCAGCGTCGCGGCGGCGGCCAAGCCGCAAAACGCCGCAACCCCCAAGGCGACGTCGCCCGTAAGCGCCTTGAATAACGCGGGACTCGGCCAAGCCGCGGCGGCGCAGAGCAGCGCGAAGCCAAGGAGCGCTTGCCGCGTCCGTCGCAGCAGCCCGCCGGCGCCCGGTCCGAACAGCTGCTCCAAGAACGCGAGCAGCGCGAAGAGGCCGATCGGCAGGGCGAGCCGCGCGTAGTAAGCCGCCCCGGACAAGTCCATGAAGTAATGGGCGAGCGAGGTGTGGAGAAGCCCGCTTGCGCCGGCCGTCAGCGACAAGAGCGCAAAGTAGAAATACATCGGCCGGCGGACGTTCAGGGCGAAGCCGAGCAGGGACGCCAGGCCGAGCGCGAGCAGCGCGACGGCCAGCAGGGCGCGGGGGGCGTTGCGCAGCACCAAGTCGCCGTACTCCGTCTTGCCGTCGGCGATCGTCACAAGGCCTAACCCGAGGCCCGGGAGGCCGTTCCCGAGCACGCGCAGATGGACGACGGTGCTGTCGCGGTCCGGCGGCAGGGAGACGAGCCGGGCTTGATGCTCCGTCAAGACGCGAGGCGTTCGCTTCTGCATGTTGTAGCTGAGGGCGAGGTCCCCGTTCACGTACGCCTCGTAATGGGCATACCGCCGAACGCGAAGCACGGGGGCGTCGAACGGCTCGTCGGGCAGGCCGAACCGCAGCCAGTAGACGCCCTCGTGCGCCGCCGCTTCCTCGCTCCCGACGACGTCGGCGAGCTTGCGCCATTCGACGTCGCCGTCGAGGAGCGCACCGTCGCCGGCGACCGGCAGGTCGCCCAAAAACACGTCCGCGCCGGCCCCGTGGTGCAGAGCGCCGTACACGCGCGGATATTCGAAGCTTAGCTTTCCGCCGTTGAGAAACCACGTCGCGCCGGCGCATAACGCGTACAGCCCCGCAAGAAACAAAATATACCGAAAGACGATTCGAGCTCCGCCGACGCCGTTCATGGCCTCATATACTCCTTCAAAAAGGCGATCGCGCGCAGCCGGTCGTTCGTGCCGATCTTCTGATAGATGACGCTGACATAGTTTTTCACGGTGCCCTCGCTCATATAGAGCTTCTTTGCGATTTCTTTATTCGCAAGCCCTTCGACGACCAGCTCCGCGATCTCCCGTTCGCGCTCGGTGAAGGCGATCCCCTCCCGGCGCAGCCGGTCGAGCCGGAGCGTCCGCCCCGCCGTCGGCTCGTGCCTCGCTAGGCGAGCGGCGAGCTTGCCGGCGACCGCGCCCGGCAGCAGGAGCTGGCCTTGCGCCGCGTCCCGCATCGCCTGCACGAGCTTGTCCGCGGGCAGCTCCTTCAAGAGAAAGCCGACCGCCCCGTACGCGAGGCTGTCGACGATGTATTGCTCGTCGTCGAACGTCGTCAGCACGATAACCTTCGTCTCCGGGCATTCCGAAGCGATCCGCCGGGTCGCCTCGATGCCGTCCATGACGGGCATCTGAACGTCGAGCAGCGCGATCGACGGCCGCAGCCGGCGCACGAGCTCGACGGCGTCTTCGCCGTTGTCGGCGACGCCGACGACGCGCATATCGTGTTCCAAATTGATGATCGTTTGCAGCCCGTC
>NZ_DASQMZ010000164.1:0-1886 GCF_035645235.1 Paenibacillus sp. | reverse complement strand
CTCCGAAGAAGCGATGCAGGTGAACGGGCACCTGCTCATGGTGGACGGCGGGCTGACGGTAAAGGCGGCGCAGCCGGAGGATCATATGGAACGCTAAGTCTTGCGCGGAGGCGGGCTGCCTTGGAAGTAGAGAAACTACTTTCGGGGCGGCCCTTCTTTTCGAAGGCTTGCGTTGCAGGAAATATGGCTTGTCGGGGGTTTTCGGAAATGGTAGACTACTGGTAGGTTATTGATAAAACTAAGTTTTGTATAATAAACCAGTGGTTTCGAGGGGGACGTATGGACAGCAAATACCGAGTTCCCGCCCTCGAGAAAGCCGACGCGGTGCTGCAAGCGGTTTCCGAAGCCCCGTACCGGCTGCGGCTGATCGATTTGTCCGTCAAGCTGGGCATTCACAAGAGCTCGCTGTACTCCCTTCTGCTGACGATGGAGTCGCTGCAGTGGGTGGCCAAGGACGGCGCGGATACGTACGCGCTCGGCCCGGGGCTCGGCAGGCTCGGCAGCATGTACGCGAACAGCCACGACTTGATCGGCGCGTTCGGGCGGGAGGCCGCCCGGGTCGCCGACACGCTCGGCGAGGCGCTGCAGCTCGGCCGACTCGAGGGGACCGAAGTGCTGTACCTCGCCAAGCGCGAGGTGCCGTCTCCGATTCGGCTCGCTTCGGGCCCAGGCATGAAATTTCCCGCCCACGCGACGGGGCTCGGCAAGGCGCTTCTGTCGGGTCTGCCGCCGGAGCGGCTGCGGGCGCTGTACGCGGCGGCGGAGCTGACGCCGCTTACCCCGCAAACCATCGCGAGCCGCGAAGCGTTGTTCGCGGAGGTGGAGGAAGCCGCCCGCAACGGATTCGCGGAGGACCGGGAGGAGTCGGTCATCGGGTTTTGCTGCGTGGCGGCGCCGATCAAGAACGGCGAGGGCGAGACGGTCGCGGCGGTCAGCTGCTCGATGCCGTCGCATGTATGGGAGCGCAAGCGCGAGAGGGCTCGGGAGGAAATGGTGAAGCTGGCCGCTCGGCTTACCGTGTTTTAAGGGAGCGGGATGTTAAAGAACGGGGAGGATATGCAGGTGCGTTTAGCGGAAAAAATTACGCTCATTACCGGGTCGGGCTCGGGAATCGGGAGAAGTACGGCGCTATTGTTCGCGCGCGAAGGGGCGACGGTGATCGTCAACGACCTCGATGCGGAGAAGGGGCGGGAGACCGTCGACGAGATCGCCGCGGCAGGCGGCAAAGCGGCGTTCTTCAAGGCGGACGTAACGAACCCCGAACAGGTGAAGGCGATGGTCGACGCCGTCGTCGCGCAGTTCGGCCGTATCGACGTGCTGTTCAACAATGCGGGGGTCAGCGGCGTTGGCATGCTGCACGAGGTCGAGCCGGAGGCGTGGGACCGCGTCATGACGATCAACATTCGCGGCGTGTTTTTGCCATCGAAATATGTACTGCCTTACATGATGGAGCGTCGCAGCGGATCGATCATCAACATGTCGTCCTGCATCGCGGAGATCGGGCTTGCCAAGCGCGCGTCGTATTCCGCCACGAAAGGCGCGGTGCTGTCGCTCACGAAGTCGATGCAGGTGGATTATGCTCCGTACAATATCCGCGTGAACGCATTATTGCCAGGCACGATCATGACGCCGTTCGTAGAAAACTATCTGCGTACGTCGTACGACGACCCCGAGGCGGCGATCGCCTCGCTGAAGACGCGGCAGTTGAGCGGCGATCTCGGCCGGCCGGACGACGTGGCGAACGCCGCGTTGTTCCTCGCCTCCGACGAGTCGAAATTTATGATGGGGTCCCCGCTGTATATCGACGGGGGCGTCGTGTTCGGAAAAAACGCATAGAGAGGCTGAGGAAAACATGAAACTCGTACCGTATTTGGAAACCTGACAAG
>NZ_DASQMZ010000163.1:0-4574 GCF_035645235.1 Paenibacillus sp. | reverse complement strand
CCGAGGCGGAGCCTCGCGCGTTCCTCGGCACCGATCGAACGACGAGAGGGCATTGGGAAGGCAAGTACGGCGGGGACGGCTATATTCTTGCCGGCTACGAGGCGGTTCCCGTCGCGAATACGTGGACGACGGCGACCTTCGGCGAAGACGATATCGCGTCGCTCCCGGCCTACGTAGACGGTTATTCTTCTTCGCCGTCGAATACGGTGTCGGTCGGTCCTTCCACGGACAACGACAACGGATACGATTACGTGCTCGACATGCCGTCGTCTACGAATAAGGCGAAGTTTAAAGCGACCGTTACGGGCGGCAACCCGAAGACGTTCACGTTCCATCTGAACGATACGAACGAGCACGTGTTCAGCATGTTTTCGATGGAAAAATCGTGGGACGCCGAACTGCAGCTGCAGGATCTTGACGGCAATGTGATCGACCGCCGCGTCGTGCGGAAGGATGCGTTCGACGGATTCGTCTCGTATTTGGTCAAGGGAAGCTTCAAGCTGATCGTCACTGCCAGCGAGCAGTTCGGACCGAACGGCTTCTTCTTCGATACGCCGCTGCCCGAGCGCGCGTCGGGGGTCGCAGCGACGATGCTGCCTCCGCGAAAGGCGGAAATCGCTTGGACGAACGATGGCGATTCGGCACACCGCGTCATCGTCGAGCGCAGCACGAACAACATCGGCTTCAAGCAAATCGCGACGCTGGACGCCGGAACGTCCCGGTACACAGACTCCAATTTATTGCCGGGGCAAACGTATTATTATCGGGTACGTTATGCGAACGGGACGCGATACGGCGCAGGTTCGGCCACGGCGTCCGTCACTGTGCCGCCGATGGCGGCGACGACGATCGCCATGAGAAGCGCGGACGTCGCGACGAACGTCGGCGAAGCCGTCACGGTCAGCGCCGTCTTCGAGAAAGTGCTGGAGGGCGGCAATCAGCCGCTCGCGAACAAGACCGTCCACTTCAAGCTTCGCGGCGAGCACGTCGGCGACGGCGTGACGCTCGGACAGGAAATCCCGGAGCTCGTCGGTTCCGCGGTCACGAATGCCGACGGGGTGGCGACGCTGACCTTCACGACCCGGTTCTCCGGAACGTACGGTCTGGTAGCGGCGGCGGACCCCGACGACGTGGACAGCTTGAACGGCGCCGTATCGGCTCCCATTCATCTGACGGTCGCCGAGCTCGCCTGGAACGCTCCTCCGGTCGTGTTGAAGTTGTCCGACGCCGTATCGGCGGGCAAGTCGTTCACGATCAACGGCTACGGTCTGCGTCAAGCCGAGCTCGACATCGCGATCGAGCTGGATACGCCGGGCGCGGAGCCCGCGACCCCGCCCGCAGGGGCCGTTCATCCGGAGATCGTACAGAAGGACAGGAACGGATTTTTCGCCGTGGCGAAGATGCCCGAAGACGCGGCGCCCGGGGTATATAACGTCTGGGTGAAGAACAGCGACGGATGGAGCCCGGCTTATAAAATGAATGCGGTCCGGCCGCTCTTCATTTCGGAATATGAAGCTTTCCGCGGTCTCGACATTCAAATCGCCGGGCGCAACTTCGACGGCAAGGAGTTCGGCGGCGCGACCGACACCAAGGTTCGCTTGAACGACGGCGCGGGACGCATCGTCGATGCGGCGGTGAAGACGGTCAACCCGTACGGTATCACGTTCAAGGTCGAGGACCAGCCGCTCGGCGAGTACTTCGTCGAGGTATCCAACGACGGGGGCATGAACTGGACGCGGCTCGAGAACGGCCAGAAGCTGTCCGTCTTGGAAGCGGGCGAAGATCCGCTCGGACTCGGCGTCGCTTGGGCGGCGGATTTCAACTGGGGGCATCGGGTCGACGTTACGTCTTACGGCGCGAATCCCGACGATACCGAGGACGATACTGCAGCGGTGCAACAAGCCGTCGACGCGGCAGCGATCGGGGGCGGCGTCGCTTATTTCCCGAAGGGCAGCTATTATCTCTCGACCGTAAATCTGCCGGCCGACGTCGTGCTGCTCGGCGAAGACCGGACGGAGACGAAGTTGATTTACACCGGCGAAGGCGGCAACTTCATTAATACGAAGGACGCCGACCCGACGTATGAGCCGATCGCGGAGAAGCAAGGCGTGGCGCGGATGACGCTGCTGCTCTCGGATCCGGAGAAGCGGCCCGACTCGTTCATTTGGTTGGGGCAGGCCTGGGGCGATTCGGTCGGAGATCTGCGGCTGCGAAACGCTAACCGGCTGTTCGTCAGCGAGGTCGACATCTCGTACCCGACGGATACGAAGGGAAGCACCGGACGGGGCCTCGGGCTCGAATTCGTGGGCAAGGAGCGCATTCTCGTTCAAAACAACCGGTTCGTCGGCTGGCATGCGACCCCGTATATCACGTACATGGGCCAGTATTACACGCTGAAGAACAACTTGTTCGAATTTACCGAGGGGTATCTCGTCGGTACGGCTACATTTTCGTTCTACGAAAACAACACGGTGCGGGCCGTCCACTCCGAGCTGCATATGGAATCGCACGGCATGTTCGCGCGAAGCAACGCCTATATCGCGAATAATACGGTCGAAAACATGGGAGACACGGCGAACGTCTACAACGACGGGGAAGCGATCTGTACGGAAATGCCGGGCGGCATTTTCAACTACGGCAAAGTGCTTACGGCGGATTCGATGTCCATCACCGTGGCGCCGACGAAAAACTTGGTGAATCCGAACCTGCAATACGGCGATTTGTCCGTCGTCATCACGGACGGCCGCGGTATCGGACAATTGCGCAAGGTGGAGAGCATCGACAAGTACACGATCACGGTAAAAGAGCCGTTCGACATCGTTCCGGACAGCACTAGCCGGTTCAGCCTGCAGGCGCCGCTCGACAACACGACGATCTACAACAACACGGTCAAGGATAACGCGAAGGGCATCTGGCTGTTCGGCAATGCCTACGACAGCGTCGTAGCGGACAACACGATTCTCGATTCGGAGGGCATCTTCCTCTATACGGTTCGGATCGGCGACGGGATGGCGAACGCGTATTTCTCCCGCGTGACCGGCAACACCGTGGACGGCATCTCCCGGAGAAGCTTCCACGGCGGCATCGGGTTCAATACGGCGCGCGTCGACAACGCGCATTACTACGAGGTGGACGCGTACTCGACGGAAATTTTGAATAACGCGGTGACGGGCGACAATACCGCCACGCCTCGATACGGCATTACGGAGGCGCCTCCGTACGGCGGCATCTACGCGATCTCGGCCACCTACAGCTCGCAATACGACGGGCAGGGGTCGGGCGACGCGACCAATACCGTCATCGAGGGCAATGTACTAAGCAACTTGAAAACCGGCATCGATCTGACCCACTCGATCTACGGGCAAGTGGTGAAGGGCAACGTGTACGACGCTACCGTACTGACATTCATCGAAGATACAGGCAGCGAAAATACGGTCATCGAAGGCAATCGGTTGGTTTCGGCGCAGGAGCTGCCGTCCTCGCCGTCCGCGGCCGCAGTTGGGTTTACCGGCGTCGCGATGGTGGGTTCGACGCTCGTCGGGCAGTATACCTTCGCCGACACCGACGGCGATGCGGAGGTCGTATCGAAATATCAATGGTACGTCAGCGGTGAAGCGGATGGCGCTTACGCGCCGATCCCGGGAGCGACCGGCCTCAGGTATACGATTACGGAGGCGGATCTCGGCAAGCACTTGAAGTTCGGCGTTACGCCGAAGGCGGACGCCGCGCCGGCGCTCGGCGCCGAGACGCGCAGCGCGCCGACGAGCCGGGTCGTGCCGGCGATGGATCCGACGTCGTATTATTCGATTCGGGACGTCGTCTTCACGCAGAAGAAGACGAAGGCCGTCTCTGCCGTCGTCACCCCGGCGCAAGGGATCGGCGGAGAAGCGTTCGTGTTCTTCCGGCTTCTCGACAACGCCAAAGGGCCGAATAAAACGGCGTTTGCGCTGGAAACCGTCGCGGTCCGTATCGATCTGACCGCGGAGGAGACGTTGGCGATCGAATTCGCCGGCAGCTACCCGGGCCAAAACTATTCGGTCGAAATTTCGGTATGGAGCGAGATGACGGCCGATTCGAAGCCGGCCGGTACGGCGTGGTCCGTACCGGTGGTCGTGGATAAAAAAACGTAAAGTAACTCCGATGCATGCCGGGGTCCGAGCCTTCGGGTCCCGGTATGAAAGGAGGTGAAGGAGAGAGAGTGCAAGCAGAATCGTCGTCGGCCAAATCTGTATGGCAACATTCAAAGTTGTAAGGAGGTTATTAAATGACGAGATTTCTGGAAATCATCATACAGAACAAGAAGAAGCCGGCGCCCGTGCTGGCTTCTTCTTGTTCGAATTCCGAATTGCGGTATATATTTTCCGGAATTGATCTATGTTTTTGCTTGCCGCTGGCATACGATCACACTATGACTTGGAAGCGCTGTCATCCCCGATGGATCAAGTCATTCAGGAGGTGAATCAACCGAATCTCATTTCGATTTTCGCCGCAACGCCTTAGACGTATCCAACGAATCGAAAACGAATGGAGGTAATGACTGATGTTAAGAAGAGGCTTGCATATCTTGTCCTCTT
>NZ_DASQMZ010000162.1:0-4867 GCF_035645235.1 Paenibacillus sp. | reverse complement strand
GAACGTCGGATCTTCTTCCGCGAGCTTCGTGAGCGCGACGCCCATCTTGTCTTGGTCCGCTTTGGACTTCGGCTCGACGGCGATCGAGATAACCGGCTCAGGGAAGTTCATGGACTCGAGGATAACCGGGTTCTTCTCGTCGGAGAGCGTGTCGCCCGTAATCGTATCCTTGAGACCTACCGCAGCCGCGATGTCGCCCGCGTATACCTCTTGAATCTCTTCGCGAGAGTTCGCGTGCATCTGCAGGATGCGGCCGATCCGTTCCCGCTTGCCCTTCGTCGCGTTCAATACGTACGAACCGGAGTTCAAAATACCGGAGTATACGCGGAAGAACGTCAGACGACCGACATACGGGTCCGTCATGATTTTGAACGCCAGCGCCGAGAACGGCTCGGAGTCCGAAGACTTCCGAACGACTTCCGTGCCGTCTTCGAGGACGCCGCGGATGTCCGGTACGTCGACCGGAGCCGGCAGGTAGTCGATGACCGCGTCGAGCATCGGCTGAACGCCTTTGTTTTTGTAGGAAGAGCCTGCAATGACCGGGAAGATTTTAACGCCTACCGTGCCCTTGCGGAGCGCTGCCTTCAGTTCGTCGACGGAAATTTCTTCGCCTTCGAGGTACTTCATCGTCAAGTCTTCGTCAAGTTCCGCGACCTTCTCGACCAATTGGTTCCGAAGCTCTTCGGCTTTCGACTTATACTCGGCCGGGATTTCGCTCATCTGCTCCAAGCTGCCCATGTCGTCCGTGAAACGGTACGCGACATTGGTCACGAGGTCGATGTATCCCACGTAGTCCGCTTCGGCGCCCATAGGCAGCTGAATCGGAACCGCGTTCGCGCCGAGACGGTCTCTCATCGATGCGACTGCATTCAAGAAGTCGGCGCCGATGATGTCCATCTTGTTGACGTAGGCGATCCGCGGTACGCCGTAACGATCCGCTTGACGCCATACAGTCTCGGATTGCGGCTCTACGCCTTCCTTAGCGGAGAACACCGCTACCGCGCCGTCAAGGACGCGCAAGGAACGTTCGACTTCTACCGTGAAGTCTACGTGCCCAGGCGTGTCGATGATGTTGACGCGATGGCCTTTCCATTGCGCCGTCGTCGCAGCCGACGTGATCGTGATGCCGCGCTCTTGTTCTTGCTCCATCCAGTCCATCGTCGCGGCGCCTTCATGCACTTCGCCGATCTTATGAACGCGTCCGGTGAAGAACAAAATGCGCTCGGTCGTCGTCGTCTTGCCCGCGTCGATGTGGGCCATGATGCCGATGTTGCGCGTGTTCTGCAAAGAGAACGCTCTTGGCATTCGTTAGCTCTCCCTTCTATCCTAGTTTTTGTTGTATCGATCTTACCAACGGTAGTGGGCGAACGCCTTGTTCGCTTCGGCCATCTTGTGCGTATCTTCGCGCTTCTTGACCGATGCGCCCGTGTTGTTGCTGGCGTCGATGATTTCAGCGGCGAGGCGCTCCGTCATCGTCTTCTCGCCGCGATTGCGCGAGTAGTTGACCAACCAGCGAAGACCTAACGAAGTGCGGCGCTCCGGCTTTACTTCGATCGGAACTTGGTAGTTCGCGCCGCCGACGCGGCGAGCCTTGACTTCGAGGACCGGCATGATGTTCTTGATCGCCGCCTCGAATACTTCCATAGGCTCGTTCCCCGTACGTTGACGAATCAACTCGAACGCGTCGTACAGGATCGTCTGGGCGACCCCGCGCTTACCGTCGATCATGATTCGGTTGATGAGACGAGTTACCAACTTGCTGTTATAAATCGGATCCGGAAGCACGTCGCGCTTCGGAACTGGACCTTTACGTGGCATAGTTATCCCCCTTTCGCAACTAATTCATTCCTAGTCGCTATCTTGTCTTACAGTTTTCTAGATTTACTTCTTCGCTTTCGGACGCTTCGTGCCGTACTTGGAACGAGCTTGCATCCGGTTGTTAACCCCTGCCGTATCGAGCGCGCCGCGAACGATGTGGTAACGGACACCCGGAAGGTCCTTAACACGACCGCCGCGAACGAGAACGACGCTGTGCTCCTGAAGGTTGTGGCCGATGCCGCCGATGTAGGCGGTAACTTCGACCTTGTTCGTCAAGCGTACGCGAGCGTATTTCCGAAGCGCCGAGTTCGGCTTCTTCGGCGTCATCGTACCGACACGAGTGCAGACGCCGCGCTTTTGCGGAGCGCTGAGGTCCGTCTCCTCGCGACGCAGAGCGTTGTACCCTTTTTGGAGGGCCGGCGACTTCGACTTAACGATCTTCGCTTTACGACCTTTGCGCACGAGCTGGTTAATAGTTGGCATATGTTGCACCTCCTTCAATACGTTTGTAAATCAAATGTTAAGTCCACAGATCCAGGTGAGTCATATGTGAACAAAGAGAATGTTTTTGTCTCGGATCTCCTCGACAAAAACATGGCTTCACTCATTCACGATGGCGGCCATTGCAGCGCCGACTTCGATTCCGCAAGCTTTACCAAGCAGCTTCATGGAATCGACGTACGTCACTTCAACGCTCATCTTCTTCGCTAGCGTAACGATTTTGCTCGTCAGCTTCGGATCTGCGTCCCTTGCAACAAACACCTTGGCGGCCGTTCCTACTTCTACCGCTTTCGTCGTTTGCTTGGTGCCGATGCGCAGTTGTCTACCGCGCAGTTCTTCATCATAAGACATTATTGAAATATCCTCCAAAGAACATCTCGCATGAGACCGTACCTTTTTGGCACACTGAAAAATAATATCACCGGGCACCGCCCATGTCAAGGCGAAATCCTCGCTTGTATGGTCGAAGACCAGAAGGCCGGCAGGCCGACGGATCGACCTGCCGCTTCTTGCCGATTTACTCTACCGCAACCGGCTCCGCCGCCGTATCGACGTCTTCTTCCGGCGCCGCATTCGGGTCGACGACCTTGATGCCGCGGTAACGGGACATGCCCGTACCGGCCGGAATGAGCTTGCCGATAATGACGTTCTCTTTGAGGCCGAGCAGCTGATCCACTTTGCCCTTGATCGCCGCGTCCGTCAAGACGCGCGTCGTCTCCTGGAACGAAGCCGCGGAGAGGAACGAATCCGTCTCGAGCGACGCCTTCGTGATCCCGAGAAGCACCGGACGCGCGACGGCCGGCTCTCTGTCGTCCATGAGCGCGACGCGGTTCGCTTCTTCGTACTCGTGGATGTCGACGAACGAGCCCGGCAGCAGCGTCGTGTCGCCCGCGTCGACGATGCGGATTTTCCGCAGCATCTGGCGAATCATGACCTCGACGTGCTTGTCGTTGATTTCTACGCCTTGGTTCCGGTATACGCGCTGAACTTCCTGAAGGATATAGTTCTGCACGCCGCGGATGCCCTTGATGCGCAGCATCTCTTTCGGGTCGATCGAGCCGTCCGTCAGCTCGTCGCCCGCCTCGATCGCCTGGCCGACCGTGACGCGAATCCGGGATCCGTACGTGACGGAATACGTCTTCGATTCCGCTTCGCCGGCCACCTCGATTTCGCGGCGGTCCTTCGCTTCGCGAATTTCCTTCACGACGCCGTCGATCTCGGAGATGATCGCTTGACCTTTCGGATTCCGAGCTTCGAAGAGCTCCTGAATCCGCGGCAAACCTTGCGTAATGTCGTCGCCCGCGACGCCGCCCGTATGGAACGTACGCATCGTGAGCTGCGTGCCCGGCTCGCCGATCGACTGCGCGGCGATGATGCCGACCGCTTCGCCGATTTCGACGAAGGCGCCCGTCGCGAGGTTCCGACCGTAGCACTTCTTACATACGCCGTGACGCGTCCGGCACGAAAGCACCGAGCGAATCTGCAGCTTCTCGACGCCGGCGGCGATGATCGCGTTCGCTTCTTGATCGCGGATCAGCTGGTTGCGGGTGACGATGACTTCGCCCGTCTCCGGATGACGCACCGTCTCGAACGCGTAACGGCCTTCGATCCGATCGTACAGATCCTCGATGACTTCCTTGCCGTCCTGGATTTTGCCCACGACGAAGCCTTTATCCGTGCCGCAATCGTCTTCGCGGACGATAACGTCCTGCGCGACGTCGACGAGACGACGGGTGAGGTAACCGGAGTCGGCCGTTCGAAGCGCCGTATCCGCCAGACCCTTCCGGGCGCCGTGCGTCGAGATGAAGTACTCGAGGACCGTAAGGCCTTCGCGGAAGTTCGACTTGATCGGGAGCTCGATGATCCGGCCGGACGGGTTGGCCATGAGGCCCCGCATGCCGCCCAGCTGCGTGATCTGCGATTTGTTCCCGCGCGCCTTGGAGTCGACCATCATGGAGATCGAATTGAACTTGTCGAGCGACTTCATGAGGATGTCGGTCAACTCGTCCTTCGCTTTGCCCCAGATGGAAATTACGCGGTCGTAACGCTCTTCGTCCGTGATCAAACCGCGGCGGTATTGATTCGTGACGATGCGCACCTTCTCCTCGGATTCCGCAAGGATGCGAACTTTATCCGCAGGCACGTTCACGTCCGCGACGGCGATCGTGATGCCCGCGCGCGTCGAATACGTGAAGCCCAATTGCTTGATATTGTCGAGAATGACGGACGTCTGCGTCGTGTGATATTTGCGGAAGCACTCCGCAATGATCGCGCCGAGATAGTCCTTGCCTACGGCGCCCTTGAAGGTCGCGTTCCGAATCCGT
The DNA here is from genome assembly GCF_035645235.1 of Paenibacillus sp. Lineage (GTDB taxonomy): Bacteria > Bacillota > Bacilli > Paenibacillales > YIM-B00363 > Paenibacillus_AE. The sequence goes on along the minus strand of NZ_DASQMZ010000162.1, from coordinate 224 downwards.
TCGCGAACGTCGGCGCCCTTCTCGTAAATAAAGTAATGATCCGCGACCCCGTTCAACAAATTCGCCTTGGACGGTTCGTTGATGTACGGGAAGTCCGCCGGGAAGATTTCGTTGAAAATGATCTTGCCGACGTTCGTGATGAGAAGAGCCTTCTGCTGCTCTTCCGTGAACGACGTCTTGCCGAGCGCCGACACCGGGATGGCGACGCGCGCATGCAGCGACAC
>NZ_DASQMZ010000161.1:0-2255 GCF_035645235.1 Paenibacillus sp. | reverse complement strand
CAGCGAAGCGGTCGCGGAACCGTCGGTCGCGCTGTTCCGGCTCGACGAGCCGGCGCCGACGCTGGACGGCGACCGCAGCTTCGAGCGTTTCGTGCTGATGCTTGCGCCGAAACGGCTGCCGAAGCGCGAGCTCGAGCTGCTGAGCGAGATCAGCGCCATGCTGCTGCAGCAACACTTTATCGAGACGTTGGAATCCGACGACGCAAGCCGGATCGTGCAATACATGTCTAATCAATTAGAAGCCTATATAAAGAATCATATCGAATGGAGTGTTTGAGATCATGTCTATCCTTTCCGTAGAAAAAGTGAAACTGAACGCGCGCGCCAAGGACAAAACCGAGGCGATCCGCATGGCCGGCCGCCTGCTGGTCGACGCGGGTCACGTGCCGCCGGAATACGTCGACAAGATGCTGGAGCGCGAAGCGCTGTCCTCGACGTACATGGGCGGCAGCCTCGCCATCCCGCACGGCACGAACGAGGCGAAGCCGCTCGTTCGCTCGACGGGCATGTCCATTCTTGTGTTTCCGGACGGCGTGCCGTTCGGCGACGGGGAGACGGCGAAGCTCGTCGTCGGCATCGCGGCCGTCGGCGACGATCACCTCGACATCTTGACGAACGTCGCGATGATTTGCTCCGACGAGGACAGCTTCGAAGCGATTCTCGCCGCCGACTCGCCGGAAGCGCTCATCCGCATCTTCGAAGGCGGGATGCAGCCGTGATCGCCGTTCATTTCGGCGCAGGCAACATCGGCCGCGGCTTCATCGGGCTCATGCTGTCGAAAGCCGGCTACCGCGTCGTGTTCGTCGACGTCAACGAGACGCTGGTAAGCCTGCTGCATTCGCGTGGGAGCTACGACGTCGAGCTCGCCGACGGCCGCGGCGCAACGATTCGCGTCGAGGGCGTGGACGCGATCGACGGCAGGCGGATCGACGACGTCGCGGCGGCGATCGCGCAGGCGGCGGTCGTGACGACGGCGGTCGGGCCGAACGCGCTGAAGCATATCGCGGAGCCGATCGCGCGCGGCATCGAGCGCCGGCTCGCGTCCGGCGGCGGCGAACCGTCCTCGCCCCCCGCCCCGCTGCACGTCATCGCCTGCGAGAACGCGATCGGCGCCAGCGCCCAGCTGAAGGAGCACGTGCTCGCGCAGCTGGCGGGCGAGGCGCGCGCGGCGCTGGAAGGCCGCGTCGCGTTCCCGAACGCGGCCGTCGACCGCATCGTGCCGCTGCAGAAGCACGACGATCCGCTGCGCGTCACCGTCGAGCCGTTCGCCGAGTGGGTGATCGACCGCTCCGCCATGCTGCCGGGCGGTCCGGACGACATCCCCAGCGTCCATTACGTCGACGACCTGCAGCCGTATATCGAGCGCAAGCTGTTCACCGTCAACACGGGACATTGCTGCGCGGCGTACCACGGGTATTTGCGCGGTCACGAGACGATTCAGTCCGCCATGGCCGACGAAGACGTGCGGCGCGAGGTCGCGCTCGTCCTAGAGGAAACCGGAAACATGCTCGTGCGGCAATACCGCTTCGACGAAGCGGAGCATCGCCGATACCGCGAGACGATGTTGGAGCGTTTCGCCAATCCGCATCTGACCGACGAAGTCGCCCGCGTCGGCCGTTCGCCGATCCGCAAGCTGTCGCCGAACGATCGGCTCGTGCGGCCCGCGACGCTCGCGCTCGCGCTCGGTCTTCCGACGTCGGGCCTCGCGGCGGCGATGGCCGCCGCGCTGCGCTTCGACGCCGGGGACGACCCCGAAGCCGCCGAGCTGCGAGCGTCGCTCCGCGACATGGGCGTCCACGCGACGCTGGAGAAATATACCGGCCTCCCCAAGGGGCATCCGGTCCATGACCAAGCCGCCGCCGCTTACGAGCGGCAGGCATCGATATTCGAACCGAGAGGAGCGAACCGTTCATGACGACACCGATCCCGATTTCCGGCGTCGCCGCCTCCCCCGGCATCGTCATTGCCAAGGCGTTCGTCGCCGAGGCCGACGACTACGTGCCGGTTCGCGCGAGCGCGGCGAACCCCGCCGCCGAGGAGGCGCGCCTGGACGCCGCCGTCGCCGCGGCGCGCGGCGAGCTGGAGCGCATCCGCGACGATGCGGCGGCGCGCCTCGGTCCGGACAAAGCCGAAATTTTCGAAGGACATTTGCTCCTCCTGGAGGATCCGGACCTGCTGGACGGCATCCGCGAGAAGCTCGCGGCCGACGGCGTCACCGCGGAATACGCCTTGCACGAGACGGCGCAGGGCTTCGT
>NZ_DASQMZ010000160.1:0-7670 GCF_035645235.1 Paenibacillus sp. | reverse complement strand
TCCCGCACGAGACGTCCGAGCACGGCGTCGTCACCGTCTCCATCGGCGTCGCCGCCGCGGAGCCGGGCCGGCCCGTCCGCCCGCACGAGCTGATCGAGGCGGCGGACGCCGCGCTCTACGAAGCTAAGCGCGGCGGGCGCGACCGCGCGGTCGCCGCCGCCGAACTCCCGGTCGTCGGGGCAGGCGCGCCATAGCCGAAGCGAAACAAAAAACGGCGGGCCGCCCCGTCGTCATTCCGGCTTCGGGGCGCGTCCCGCCTGCTCCAGCTTCTTGCGCTGCCGTTCGATGAACGCCAGCTTCTTCTTGACGGCGCCTTCGTGCGTCCCCGCCTTCTTCGCGTACGCGCGATAGATCGCCCTCGCCTCGGCGAGCTTGCCGCGGTGCACCGCGAGGTCGGCCAGCAGCACGGGCGCCCGCCAGTCGCGAATGCTCCGATCGGCCGCCACCGTCCCGCGGTACGTCTTCGCGCGTTCCGCCGCGCCGATCGCGAACGTCTCCGCTTCCCGGAACCGCTTCTTCGCTTGCATGATCAGCGCTTGCGCCAAGTAATAATGCGCGTCCGGGAAATCCGGCGCCTCTTCGAGCATGCGCTCGCACCACCGTTCGGCTTCCTTCCAGTCCTCCTGCGCCATGGCGATCCGAACGAGAAACAATCGAATTTCCGTCACGCGGGAAAAGCCTTGCCGGCGCTCCGCCAGCTTCAGGGCAGCCGCGAATGCGTCCTTCGCCTTTCCGAAGCGCCTTCGCGAGAACAGCTCCCGCCCAAGGTACATGGGCCACATCGGGTTTTCCGGCTCTTCCTTCATACATAGCCGGAGCAAGTGCATCGCGCGGCCGGACTTCCGCTTCTTCTCGACGATCGCCGGATCGTACCCGTCGTGGTACAGACGAATTCTCGTTTTCCGGCGAATGATCGGCTCCTCGGGGAACATCGCGTCCGCCGTGCCGATTTGATTATGGATCCGTCCCCAATACCGCAAATCGTGCCGAAGCGCAAACATCCGCGACTGCGAAAAGTCGTCGACCACCTCGTCGCCGATCCGGTTGAGATGCCATACTTGCAGCACCGCCGGGAAGGGAAGCGAATCGTACAGACCCGCCGCCAGTCGGACTTGCTCCCGGTCTTCGGGATGCAGCCATTCGTCGGCGTCGATCCACAGCACCCAGTCGGAACGAATGTACTTCATGGCTTCGTTGCGAGCGGCGGCGAAGCTGTCCTTCCAGGTCGTGCGGTAGATCGACACGCGCTCGAACTGCGACGCGATGTCGACCGTTCGATCCGAGGAGCCCGTATCCAGCAGCACGATCTCGTCGACGGCCCCCTCCAAACTGCGCAAGCAGCGAGCGATGCATCGTTCTTCGTCCTTCGCGATGATCGCCGCCGCGACCGTCTTGCGCGGAACGCGCAGCGCGCGGAGGAGCGTGTCGTCCGGCGCTTCGTCCGGCGCTTCGTCCAATGTCACGTCCGCCGCCGGCCGCAGCGCGAAGCGCTCGTGCCATATGCCCTCCGGGTCCAGCATCGCGCCGCGATCGGCCGCGAGGCGCGCCGACTTCGGCTTGCCGGCGAGCGCGTATACTTCCGCCAAGGACAACCAGCCCTGCGGATGAATCGGATTCATGGCGACGAGTCGAAATGCGAGCTCCTTCGCGTCCGGCCAGCGGCGCTCCCGAATCGCGGCGCGTATTTCGGACAAGACGCGGTTGCGGTTATGTTCCATCGCGCTCGCCCCCCGTCCGCTCCCTCGCCCGTTCCGGCGGCCGTTCGGGACGCAGCAGCTTGGCGACTTGATCGGCGAGGCGATCGCCCTGCCCCCCGGCCCGCTTCGGCATGCCGGCGCGTCGCGCGCGATCGAACGCGTCCTTCGCCTCGGCCAGCTTGCCGGCATGCATGGCGATCTCCGCCTCCGCGGCATCGGCGCGCCACCGCCAGATGCTGCGATCCGCATGCGCGATGCCGCGATACGTCTCGAACCCGCGTTTCGCCGAAGCGAGATGTCGGCTCGCCCGCTCCAGCAATCGCTGCGCTTCCCGCCGCTCCCGCTCCGCCCATAACAGCAGGACGTCCGGATGCTCGGGGTCATGCCGCCGCATGGCCTCGTAGACGCGGTCCGTCTCCGCTGCGTCGCCCAGCCGGTCGGTTGCATACAGCATTAATTTATAAACGTCTACCATTCGACCGAACCCCGGTTGCGCCGCGGCCAGCGCCTCCGCGCGCCGAAGCGCGTCGTACCCTTCCTCGAACCGGTTCGCGGCCAGCGTCTCCCGGCCCAAGAAATACCACCAGCCGGGGTTTTCCGGTTCCTCCGCGACCATGCGCAGCAATAAATTCCGGTTCCGTTCGATTTTCGCCTTGGACTGTACGACAATCGGCTCGTATCCTACATGATGATACCGGATGCGGACCGCGGACCGATAAGGCAAGGAATCGAAAATTCCCCCGTCGGCCGTGCCTACCTGCTCGTGGATGCGTCCGTAGTAACGCAGACCGTACCGCGCCGTAAACATGCGTCCTTGCGAAATGTCATGATTCACCTGTCCGTCTACGTAATTCAGATGCCATACGTTTAAGACGACCGGCCGGCCAAGCGTTTGGTAACAGCCGGCGGCTTCCTTCACGGCTTCCGCGTCGTCCTCGTGCAGCCACTCGTCCGCATCGAGCCAAAGCACCCAATCGGTTTCGACGAACGCTAACGCCTCGTTGCGCAACGCGCCGAAGCCGCCGTTCCACTCGAGGTGCCGGATCTCTACGTTCGGAAACGCCGACGCGATCGCGAGCGTCCCGTCCGTGGAGCCGTTGTCGAAGAACAGGATGCGGTCGACCGCGCCTTGCAGGCTCTCTAAACACTTCCCGATCGTAGCTTCCTCGTTCTTGGCGACGATGACCGCGCTCACCGTCGCCTGCGGGACGCGAAGCAGGCCTTCGATATCGTATCGCTCATCCCCGGCGTGCGCTTTGGCCGCCATGCGCTCGAGATCGTCCGCCCAGTACGCTTGCGGATCCAACAGCCAGGCGCGGCGGAAACACCGCCGCGCCGCCGCGCCGTATCCCTGATGCAGCAGCGCCTCGGCGAGCGACACCCACGCCTGCGCGTCGAGCCGATTCGACCGAAGCAGCTCGACGGATCGCGCCTCCGCTTCCTTCCAGCGCCGGTCCGCCAGCAGCCCGGCTACGGCCGCATGCTTCGCCTTCGTTCCGCTGCTCATGTTATACCGGCATCGGTCCTAACCGGATGGTTTCCGCACGGTATTTGCGGGTCAGATCCGGCGCGATTTCCACTTGCAGCAGCGTAAAGCTTTCCCCGTACGGCATGGAGTAAGGATAGCGAATATCGACGTAGGGAACGGAGATCATGGCATTTTCCAAAACAAGGTCGGACGACTCGGTATAATAATAGTATTCATACGTATAGCCCTCTGCCGTCTCCTCGGGCAAAATGCCGCTCAAATTCAACGACGCGCCGTACACGTCGCCGACGACCGACAGTTCGTCGTCGAACCACGGCGAAGCGATGCCGTTGCTATATCCCGTGAACCGAATCGATTTCGCGAGATCCCCGTTCTCTCCGTATGCCGCGACCGTGAACGTGCCCCCGTTCGCCAAGTCTCCGAGCGCCATGACGTTATCGCTGTTCACGATCGAGATGTACGCGCCGGAATTGCTCATGCTTACCGCCGTTCGAACATAGGAATACTCCTCGTCTTCCGGCTCCTCGAACAGCGCGTCCAAGTCGACGAGCGCCGTCGCGTCCTCGTCGTAGTAGAGCGCCTGCTCCTCTGCCGCGACGATCTTTACGTCCACCTCCGCCATGCGCCCATGGGGATCCGTATACTTTGCCGTGAACGATGTCGTCTCCGTCGGGGCCGAAGCGATCGACATGTAGATGGAGCCGGAAGCGAACGTCGTAATGCCGAGCATCCCCTCCGCTCCCGAGGGCTCGAAGTTTTCGAATACGATCGGGTTCGCGTCCTCGTCGTAGTAGTCGTCGTCTTCGAAAATGGCGATGCTTCCCAAATAATCGTCCGCGCTCAACACCAGCGTTCCGTCCGAGACCGGGAGCGGCGGCGAATTGAAATCGAAATCGATATACGCGAACGCTTCGTTCCCGGCCGCATCGACCCCTCGCACGACGACGGTCGTATCGTACGGCGCCCACGAGCCGTAATCCGCCTGCCACCCCGTTAGATCGAAGCTCAGCTTGCCTTGGTCGACGACGAAGTAGCTGTCGATGCTGCCGTACGGCTCGGTATTATAGGATAAGGTCTCCCCGTAAAGCTCCATTTCGTCGTCTTCGAACAGCGCCGCCAAATCGACGGGCTCGTTGTCTTGGTCCAGCTGGAACACGACGTCGTAAGGCGCTTCCCCGTCCCCGTGATAGTGCGAGATCGGGACGTCCGTATTTTTCACGAACACGAACTCCGCCTTCTCGACGTATTCGTACCCCTCGTCGGTGGTCTTCACCGCGGTCACCTGCACGGGGATGGACGGAGGCAGCGCGTCGGCGTCGGCTGCATTGGAATGGAGCAACAGCTCGCCTGTCCCCGCGTCGACGGTGTAAGACAAAATTCCCGCTAAATCCGTGGGCAACGTGACGTGGTAGACGATTTCTTCCGAATCTCCCGTTTCGAACAGATCGTACAACGACGCGGAAGCGAAGGTCACCTCCGGCGTGTACGCTTCCGGATGCCATACCGCGTATTTGTTGTAAACTTTAAAAAAGAAGTCGTGCGAATAAGAAGCGCCATTAGCGTCGGTTGCCGTTACTTGCAACCACTTATGCGACGACGAATCGACTTCCGAGTACGGCATGCTCAGGGTCAACGTGCTGCCGACCAAATCGATTTTGTCGGGATAGGCGGCCCAGTCCCCGGCATGCTCGATCGTATAAGAGATTGCGTCGCCTTCGAAGTCGACGAAGACGGACTCCAAATCGATCGACGTCGGGATCGGCCCGGCGGGAAGAAAGCGGTAGAAATCGCCCGCCGGAACCGGAGGCTCGTTGAACGCGTCGCTCGCGCCCGTTTGGTACAGCAGATGCTGCACTTCCGACTTTGTAAATACATGCTCCGGCATGGACCTCATGTATTCGACGATGTTGCCGATGTCGATACCGCCGTCGGCGTTCGGCTGCAGCACATCGACCGCGAACGTCATCGACACCGAAGGAGCTCCGGCTCTCGTCCCCGTGACCGTGAAGACCGCCGTCCCTTCTCCGACGCCGTTGACCTTCATCCAATCCCCGGCGAACTCGACTTGGGCGACGGCCCCGTTGCCCTCTTCGTATTGGACGGTGTAATCGTAGTAGCCGCTGGCGAAATACGCTAGCAGCGGAATCGGCAGCGTATCGTTCGCTTCGACGATGTACTTGGTCGTGCCCATCGCTTGCGCCGGCGCGGCCGGCATCGTCAGCGGCGCCGCGGCCGCGGCTGCGGCGGCAAACGCCTTGGCCGTTCTTTGCATGGAAAGCTTCCGATTCATGAGGCACCTTCTATCCGGTAGAATGGTAGTTTTAACCCCATTTTAACATAGGCGCATCCGCACGTATGTACTTTATCTGGCGAATATTCGGATTTCTGCGAGCTATGTTACAATACAGTCATTGACTATGGAAAACCCGGAGAGGAAGCTGCGACGATGGCCCGCAATAGACGTTTAATCACAGACCAAGACTTCCAGGAAGCGATTGAAAAGGAGACCCCCGTCCGCGTCTTCCAAGACGATGCGATCGTCGACTCCGGCGGCATCGTGACCCGCTTCGACGACGACGTCGTCGTGACGCAATCCGGCGTCAGCGACGTCTCCTACCACCGCCGGGACTCGTGCGAATTTTTCGAAATGCCGTCCCGCTGACTGACCGCCCGCCGCCTAGACGCATGCCCTCTGGGCGCTTGCCGCCTGGGGCCCGCCGCCTAGGCGCCTGCCTTCTGGGCACCTGCCGCCCCAAGCTGCGCCGCCTGCACCTCTCCGCTCGCACCTCGCCGCCCTCCGACCGCACCCCCTCACGCCGCACTCTGACCCCTCCCTCGCGCCGCCCTCTGACCGCCCTGCCTCGCGCCGCCATCTGACCGCCCTGCCTCGCGCCGTCCTCCGACCGCACCTCCTCGCGCCGCCCTCCGACCGTACCGCCTCGCGCCGCCCTCCGACCGCACCCCCTCGCGCCGCCCTCCGACCTCACCCCCTCGCGCCGCCTTCCGACCGCACCGTCTCGCGCCGCCCTCCGACCGTACCGACTTGGACCGCATCCGCACCACCTTTGGAATGTCAACACGAAATTGGACAGTATTTATGAGGGCAACTGCCTAGCTTCAACGGGCGTAAGATAACCAAGCGTACCGTGAATGCGATGATGGTTGAACCAGTGAACGTAATCGTCCAGTTCCAATTTGAGTTGAGTTAGACTTTGAAAATGCTTGCTCCTTGCAAATTCAGTCTTGAAGATCTTAAACGTAGCCTCTGCAACTGCATTATCGTACGGGCAGCCTTTATTACTCAGCGAGCGTTGGATATTAAATGTCTCCAACGCCTTGGAGATTAGCGTGTTATCGAACTCGCTGCCACGATCGGTATGGAACATCTGAATGCGGTCCAGACGCACTGAGATGCTTGCAATAGCTTCATATACCAGTTGGGCTGTCTTTCTCGCTCCACAGCTGTGACCGATGATTTCTCGGTTAAAGAGATCGACAAATAAGCAGACGTAGTTCCATTTACCGTCTACACGTACGTACGTTAGATCGCTTACGACGACCGCAAAGGGCTCGTTCTGCTTGAACTCATGTTGTAATGCGTTGCCAATCTCCGCCTCATTTGACGCGGCTTTATGAGGCTTATATTGCGCGACCGTATATGAAGAGACCAAGCCGTGTTTATTCATGATTCCACCGATTTTACGACGGGACACGCGCAGTGATTTCTTGGCTAGTTCCTTCTTGATTTTACGCGTGCCGTAATTGTTCCGACTGAGCTTGAAGATCTCGACTACCGTGTCTTCCAACTCCTGCTCTTGCGGATCAGTTGCAGGCTCAGGCTTGTAGTAAAACGTGCTTCTCGGCAGTTCTAGGACGCTACACATTGCTGATACCGAGTACTTGTGCGCATTATTGCGAATCACATTTACTTTCGTCCCATGATCAGCGCGGCTTGCTTTAAAATGTCGTTCTCCATCCGCAGGCGTTGGACTTCTTTGCGCAACTCCAACAGTTCGTTCTCTTCGGGAGTGCGATTATCTTTGGCAGTGAATGATCCCGTCTGCTGGCTTTGGCTTATCCATCGGTCCAGGGCAGATGCGGTTAGACCGTACTCTTTCACGATGCTCGATCTTGACTTTCCACTCTCGTACAACTGCACCATCTGCTGCTTAAATTCCGGCGTAAACTTTCGTCTTAACTGCGACAACAGCAATCCGCTCCTTCAACTCTTTCCTGTATTCTATTCCCCCTCATTTTTTCTGTCCAACTAAATGTAGACGATCCACCTTACGCGAAATGCTCAGTTTTTGCGCTTAACTCGCCGTTATGCTCAAATTTTGCGCTTTTCCCACTCGTCCCCTTCTGCCACACCGTCCTTCCGCCGCCCTCCGACCGCCCCGACCCGCCCCGCACCCGCACCACCTTACGCGAAATGCTCAGATTTTGCGCTTAACTCGCCGTTATGCTCAAATTTTGCGCTTTTC
>NZ_DASQMZ010000159.1:0-11847 GCF_035645235.1 Paenibacillus sp. | reverse complement strand
CCTGCAGCGTCGTAATGATCGCTACGACGACGAAGAAGATGAGCGCCTTCGCGGTGCCGATGCCGTACCGGTTATTTCGAAACGCCTCTTGATAGATGTTTAGCGCGACGGATTCCGTCGAACCGAACGGACCGCCCTTCGTGAGCGACAGATTCAGATCGAACACCTTGAACGACCAGGAGATCGTGAGGAACAGGCATACCGTGACAGCCGGCATAATCATCGGCACGATAATCGTGCGCAGCAGCTGCAGCCTCGTTGCCCCGTCGATGCGCGCGGCTTCCATCAGCTCGCTCGGCACGTTCATCAGCGCGGCGATGTACATCACCATCAGATACCCGGCGTATTGCCAGATCGTCACGATGACGATGCCCCAGAAGGCCGTGCCGGCGGTACCGAGCCACGGCAGTTCGAAAAATCCGATGTTCGTCAAATCCCCGACCGCGGCGAAGCCCTTCACAAAGATAAAGCTCCAGATAAATCCGAGCAGCAAGCCGCCGATAACGTTCGGCAGAAAGAAAATCGTGCGGAGCACGTTGCTGGTGCGGAGCTTCTGCGTGACGAGCAGCGCGAGCGCGAAGCCGACGAGGTTCGTCAGCACGACCGCCGCCACCGTATACCGGGCCGTGAACCCGAACGAGTTGCGGAACCCCTCGTCCTCGAGAAACACCTGCTTGTAGTTCTCGAATCCGACCCAAGTGACCGTAGAATTGACCCCGTTCCAGCTTGTAAAGCCGTAATAAATACTTAGCAGAAAAGGAACCGCGATAATCAGCACGAAAAACAGGACGGCGGGTCCGACGAAGACGAGCTGCCGGCTCCACTCCGCGGAGGCTCTTTTTCTTGTAAGTTCGATGGGTATCCCTCCCCGTTTGAAAGCTTTGATTTTCAGTATAAAGATGGTCCGCGGCGCTGAACACCGATGGAAATGACGAGAAAGGTGGAAAATATTGACCTCACCTGCTACAATGTAAGCGTATCCACCAGGACGAGGGGAGCGGGGGACATGGCAGCGGCCGCGATACGAAACAGCTTGCAGAACAAACTCATCCTATTCCTGTTGGTCGCGATCGTGCTGCCGATCTCGACCTCGATCGTCGTCACGTATTTTTTTGCGAAGGCGAGCGTGAAGGAATCCTACATTCAGGAGAACACGACGCTGCTGTACCAAGGGAGCACGAACCTGCGGAATTATTTGGAGCGGATCAATCAAACCTCGCTCCTACTCTATCAGAACGCGAGCAACGAGCGGAGCCTGTATAAGATTGTGGAGAAGCGGGAGATCGGCTTCTCCGACGAGAAGGAGTTATACGTAAATCTACAATATATGACGAACTCGCTCGCCGAGGCGAAGCAGGTGCATATGTACATGAAACGGTCGAACATCTCGTTCCGTCTCGCCTACAACTTGCCGCGTTACGTCTCCGGCGCGTCGTTCGCGCCGGACTTCCCGGCGGATACGGACGTATTTCTCGAGCCGACGCATCGCAGCCACGATTACGGCGTCGCGCGCTTCCCGTTCGAGATGCATGAGGACGTCTTTACGATCCACCGCAAAATTTTGAACGAGCCGACGGATCAAATTCTCGGTTCGCTCTCGATCGACGTGAAGGACGATATGATCCGGGAGATTAGCGAGATGCTGTATGCCCCGGGCGAAGAAGAACTGTTCCTGTTCGATCGCGGGGGCGCCGTCGTATTCGCTTCCGAGGGGGCGGACGCGGACGCGGCGAAGCCGTGGCTGCCCGGCATTCTGGCGTCGACGGCGGCGTCGGGGCACATGGAGTACGAGGATGCCTCCTTCCGCGGCATTCATCTGTATTCGACGATTCGCACGCCGTTCGCGGAATGGGTGCTCGTGAAGCGGGTGCCTTACGAGGTGCTGTATCAAGACGCCCGCAGGCTGACGCTGATCAACGGGTCGATCGTGCTGGCATTCCTCGTCGTCGCGGTCGTGGCGGCGATGTTCGTGTCGTTCCACTTCACGTCGCCGATCAAGCGCCTCATCCAATACATTCACAAGGTGGAATCCGGACAGTTCGACGCGGAGCTCGTCATGCGGCGGACCGACGAGATCGGCATCTTGTCGCGTCGGTTTCATCAGATGATTCAGCGGCTCGATCAACTGATTACGAAGGAGTACCGGCTCGAGCTCGCGAACAAGACGAATCAGCTGAAGGCGCTGCAGGCGCAGGTGAATCCTCATTTTCTAAACAACTCGCTTCAGTCGATCGGCACGCTGGCGCTGCAGAAGCAGGAGAAGAAAATTTATTCTTTGATCGCCTCCCTCGGAAAAATGATGCGGTACCAAATGAACGCGAGCGAGTCGATGGTGCCGTTCGCGATGGAGGTGGACTACGTGCGGGCGTATCTGGACTTGCAGGCGCAGCGGTTCGAGGAGAAGTTCGCGTTCCGTCTCGACGTCGTAGAGGAGGCGAAGCAGGTCGAGGTGCCGCGGATGATTTTGCAGCCGATCGTAGAGAATTGCTTCAAACACGGATTCGTGCATACGCACGAGGGGGAAATTCGCGTGACCGCGCGCATCGAGGCGGAGCGGCGCCTCGTCGTCGTGGTTGAGGATAACGGCGCGGGCGTGGGTAAGGAGGCGCTCGCGTCGCTGCAGGGGCAGCTCGACCGGCTGCGGGCCGGCGGCGATTGGGCGGCCGCGGACCGGATCGGCCTATGCAACGTGCAATCGCGGCTGCAATTGTATTTCGATCGGAGCGCCTTCTTGACGCTGGAGGCCGCGGAGCCGCGAGGGCTGCGCGTCCGGCTCGAGATGCCGCTGTCCGCCGGCGGCGGCGAGGAGGGGGCGACGGGATGAAGGTCTTAATCGTAGACGATGAGAAGCATGTTCGAGACGCGATCCGGATGTTGATCGATTGGGAAAGCTACGGCATCTCCGAGGTGCTCGAGGCGTCGGACGGCGCGGAGGCGGTCCGGGTGATCGAGGAGAAGCGGCCCGAAATCGTGTTTACGGATATGCTGATGCCGATGATGACCGGCGCCAAGCTGTTGGAGTGGCTTCAGCGGCATCGCCCGTCGTGCAAGACGGTCGTCATCAGCGGACACGACGACTTCGGCTATGTGCGCCACACGATCAAATACGGCGGGATGGATTATTTGCTCAAGCCCATCGACGAGGAGCAGTTGAACGAAGTGCTGCGCAAGGCGGTCGACGCGTGGAAGGCCGAGGAGCGAACGCGGAGCCGCGATCAGAGCCGGGACATGAAGCTGAACGAAATCAAGCCGATTTATTGGGATAAGGCGCTCACGCAGCTGATCGAGGAGCCGGAGGTGTTCCCGACATTCGCGCGGGAGCTGCAGGCGGAGTTCGGCATCGCGGCGGACGCCCGATTGGCGCGCGCGGCCGTCTTGTCCTTCGAGACGATGCAGAGGAAGATCAAGGATAAGTTCGCGTCCAATCTCGATCTGCTCAGCTACGCGATCGCGAACATCGCGAACGAGTTTCTGTGCCGCCGGGAGCGGGTCGGCTATGCTTTCCGCAACGCGAACAAGGCGCACGAGATGGTGATCGTCTGCTGGGCGGACGTCGAACGGCTGCCGGCTTTGGTCGAAGAAATTAACCAGGGCATCGATCGTACGTACGGCGTGACGTTCGACTTCGGCATCGGCGGGGTGCGGCGGTTTCCGTCGGAGCTGCCGCTGACGCACCGCGAGGCGCTCGCCGCGCTGAAGCAGCGGAACCTGCTGTCGGGCGGCGGACGCATTCATCCGTACGAAGGCAGGGAGAGCGCCGCCGGCCCGGCGACGCTTCGGTTCGAGCGGTATCAGGAGACGCTGCGGCTCGCGCTGCTCAGCGGGAACGAAGAGCGGATCGCCGCGGCGGCGGACGCGTGGTTCCGCGAGGTGCGGGCGCTGCCGGTCGTGACGACCGAGCAGCTCGATTTATGGGTGCACGAATTCGCGGTGTTCCGCGCGCGCTGCTTGAACGGCCGGTCGCTCGAGCCGGCGCTGGCGAAGCGGATGAGCGCGATGGATCCCGGCGCGTTCCTCGTCCCGGTCGACGACGAAGGCCGCTTGTCCTTCGAGCTGTGGCAAGAAGAGGTGACGGGCCTCCTGCTCGCCCTCGCGGACGTGCTGCGTTCCCCCGCGTCGAGTCCGACGATGCAAGAAATCGCGGATTATCTCGAAGCGAACTACCGGGAGGACATCTCGCTGCAGGACATCGCCGATCGCTTCGGCTTCAGCCGGGAATATATATCGCGGAGGTTCAAGCAGGAGCGGGGCGAGAACGTGTCGGACTTCCTCGTGCGCGTGCGCATGGAGAAAGCGAAGCTGCTGCTCCTGAGCCCGCAATGGCGCATCGCGCAGGTCGCCGAGATGGTCGGTTACGCGGACGAGAAATACTTCAGCAAGGTGTTCAAGAACTGGTCGGGCGTCTCGCCGAACCAATTCCGTAAAGAGGCGGACTCGGCGTATGACCTACGTACTAAAAGGTAGAACTCTAGCAAGGCGTCGAAGGATAACGGCGCCTACTTTCACGCTTCCGGATCCCGTTGCGATTATTCCGGATATTTACTAGCGTGCGAGCGAAGATGGAAGTACAATTGGTTTGAAAACGCTTCATTCTTATTTCGGCGTACACCGGCTTCTCCATGGGGAGCCGGTTCGTCGGCTTGTCGAGACCGCGATTAGGTTTATGGAGCAATCATCCTTGAGGAAAGCGGGGAAGACCGTGTTCAGAATGTTTATCGTCGACGATAATAAATACGAACGCAACGGAATCCGGGACGCCGTCGACTGGGCGAGGCTCGGCGTCGAGGTCGTCGGCACGTTCGCGAACGGCGCCGAGGCGCTCGCGAACGTAGAAGCGCTGCGTCCGGACGTGATCGTGACGGACATCGCCATGCCGACGATGAACGGCGTCGTGCTCGCGGAGCGCGTGCGCGATCGGTACCCCGAAGTCAAGATGATTTTCACCAGCTGCCACAGCGATTTCGAATTCGCGAAATCGGCGGTCGATCTAGGCATATACGGATACGTCTTGAAACCGATCGTCTCGGACGAGCTGGAGACGGCGGTACGCAAGCTCGTGGCCGATATGACCGAGCGCGAACGCGGGGAACGAGAGCGGAACGCCATGCTCCGGCAGCTCGAGGGGATGCTCCCGCTCGTACAGGAACAGTTCTTCAAGGAGATGCTCCTCGGCAACTTCCGCAGCGAGGACGAGCTTCGGGAGCGGATCGATTTCTTGCACGTACCGGTTCCGGCCGGCGCCAGTCTCGCCGTACTGTCGATAAATTTCGCGGCTCCGGCGAAAGAGGGACAAGCTCCCAGCGTAATAGACTCCTATTATCGGTCGTATACGGTGAAGAAGATCGTCTCCGCCTTGGAGCCTGCCGGGAGCGCATACCCGGTGCAGATGGCCGCCGACTTGTATGCCGTCCTGCTGTTCGGCGACGCCGAAAGTTTTATGGAGACCACGGTCGCGCTGCACACGACCGTCGCGCAACGCATCGATTCAGCCTTCACCATCGGCATGAGCAACGCTTCGCCGTCGCTCGCCGCGATCGCGGAGCTATACCGTCAGTCCGCGTTAGCCGTCAATACGACCTTCTACGAAGGCAGCAATCCGATTATCGCCTACGCGGAAATCGAAGACGCGGCCGAGCGCAACGTGTTCGGCGATTTGCCGGGGCTGGAAGCGGTATACGGCGACGTAAAGGCGCTGCTTTCCTACGACGGGGAAGCCGACGTCGACGAATTCCTCGACAAATATTTGAACGTCCCCGGAGCGAGCCGCAACGAAAGCTACGTGAAAGCCTTCGCGTTCCTCGCTCTGAACTTGGCGAGCGTGCTGCTGATGGAAGCGAACAAATCGTTTCAAGAGATGCTCGGCGAGGAGCCGTCCATCTGGATGCGGGTCGGCAAGCTCGAATCCGCGGCCGAAGCGCGCGCGCTGCTGTACCGTACCTTCGCCTCGATTAAGGAGCACCTTACAGAGCGCAATCCAACGAAGCACCTCAAGTTGGTAGAGACGATTCGAGGCATCGTCCGGCAACGATACAACGAGCCGATCACGGTCGAGGATATTTCGAAATCCGTCTATTTGAGCGGGCGGCATGCGAATAACATTTTCAAGAAGGAATCGGGCCAGACGATCTTCGATTATCTCGTCGAATACCGCATCGGGATCGCGAAGCAGCTGCTGAAGGAGCCGGACAGCAAGGTGGCCGTCGTCGCGGAGCAGGTGGGCTACGTCAATACGTCGTATTTTTGTCTGGCTTTCAAGAAGAACGTCGGCATGACGCCGGCGGAATACAAGAGCAAGCTGGTCTTGCGGTAATCTCGGACGACGGGGGGCGGCCGCATGTTCCGCTTCGGGAAATGGAAATATCGTCATAAGATCGCGGCCATCATCTTTATCTTCTCGCTCATCCCGATGCTGGTACTCGGCTCGGTGCTCTTCTTCAACGTCTGGCAAGGCAAGGTGGCCGACATTCTCGAGAAGAACGAAGCCCAGCTGGCCGGCGGCGTGGCGGGGGTCGACAATATGCTGGCCTCGAACGTCGACAAGATGTTATTCATTAACAATAACTTTTACATTAACAATTATTTGGAAACGAAAACCGATCAAAATCTCGTCGGAATTATGTCGTTCAACGATTATTTGCAAAGCGTCATCGGCGCGGTCAAGGCGGATTTATCCAACGTCGACGTCGTCATTTATTCCATGGACGAAGCGACGCTGAACGGGGATTATTTGCGCAATATCGCTACCCTCGGCGCTTTCGAGGCCGACGGCGGGCGACGGCTGAGGGAAGAAATTCTTGCGTCGAACGACGGGAGCATCACCTGGCGGTTGGCCACGTTGTCCGAAGACGGAACGGATGCGGATTCAACATATTTGTACGCCTTCAAGAAGCTGTCCTCGTTCCGGGGGCCGCTCGGCGTCACCGAAATCCGTATGCCGTTTTCGTCGTTCCCGACGTTCTTCCAATTCGAGATGCCGAAGGGGTCAATGGTTGTGTTCGAGACGTCCGACGGCGCGTTCCGTTTCCCGATCGGCGGCGGCGACGACGACGGGGCCGCCTCCGCCTCGCCGGAGAACCACTACGAAATACGGCAAGCGCTGAAGTCCGGCATCGGTACGGTTACGATGTATGTGCCCAGAGCGCTCGTGTTTCAAGAACTGAGGGGGTACCTTCTGGCGGTAGCGGCTATGTTCGTCGGCGTCACGATCATGTTGTTCGTGACGGTGGAGACCGTCGCGTTCTTCCTCACCAAGAAGTTCGAGGTATTGTTCCGGCGGATGAATACGACCGTCGAAAATTTGATCAATAACGAAAACTTGCAAATCTCGACGACCGACGACGAGTTTAGCCGGATGGGTAATGTGTTCTTCGAGTTGATCGTCCGTATCCGGGATTATTACAAGCGCATTACCGAGTTCGAGTCCGAACGCACCGTGCTCGAGACGCAGCTGCTGCAGGAGCGGATCAACCCGCACTTCCTCTACAACACCTTGTCGACGATGCGGTGGATCAGCGGCGACGAGCGCATCCGCACCGTCATCCATTCGATGGTTCGTTATTACCGGATCGCGCTCAACAAAGGCAGCAGCATCGTCACGATCGAACAAGAGCTCGACATGATGCGGGAATATTTAAGCTTGCAGAAATTCGCTTACGGCATCGAATTCGACTTCGAGATCTTCGTCGAGGAGGGCCTAGGCGATAAGCCGCTAGTGAAGCATCTCCTACAGCCCGTCGTCGAGAACGCCGTGCTCCACGGCATCAACGGACGCGAAACCGGCGGCGCTATCGGGATTCGCGTCACGCGTCATGCGGACGATATCCGAATCGCGATATCGGATAACGGCGCCGGCATCGATCCCGAGCGCATTCGCCAAATGCTCAGCGGCGAAAGCGTCAGTCTCTATAGCGGATACGGCATGGTCAATACACGCAAGCGGATCGAGGTGTATTACGGCCCGAGCTATGGGATTGAGATCGCGAGCGAGCCGGGGCAAGGAACGACCGTGACGCTGCGCGTGCCGGCCGGGTTCGATGCGGCGGCCGCCGCGGTCCGCGCGCAACGATCTTGAATCCGGCGCGGGCGCAAATCGCAAGGCAGGCATCCTCGTACAGAGGAAGGCCTGCCTTTTTCCATTGCATACGAAGGCGGGGGTTTGTTCCGGATACCGTTATGGCATTTCCGTTTCCTTACTATAAGTACGTTCTAGAACGGGGTATGCTTAAAGTCAAGGCGAGGCGCGAACGCGCAACAAGCCATTGAGCACCTAAACCGGAGGAGAAGTCTATGACGCAGAAAACCATCATGACCCAGGCTGCGGGGAGGCCGCCGCGACGAAGCCTAGCGGGGGCGATCCGAATGAATGCATTCGCATATCTGCTCCTTCTGCCTTCCCTCGTGCTGACGTTCATCTTCGCATACTTGCCCATGCCGGGCATCGTCGCTGCGTTTCAGGATTACAACATCTTCGCCGGCTTGTGGAACAGCCCTTGGGTCGGGCTGAAGCACTTCCGGGACGTGTTCGAAACGCCCATGCTCCGCGAAGCGATCTACAACACCCTGGAACTGAGCGTCTTGACCATCCTCGTCTGTTTCCCGGCGCCGATCGTGCTGGCGCTGATGATCAATGAGGTGAAGGACGGGTTATTCAAGCGATCAGTTCAGACGTTAAGTTATTTGCCGCATTTTTTGTCATGGATCGCGGTCGTCGGTCTCGCCTATTCGTTCTTCGACGTGTACGGGCCGTTGAACGATTTCTTGACGTTGCTCTCCGACGGCGAACGCATCATGTTCCTATCCAAGCAGGAATTGTTCCTTCCGATTTTGCTGCTGCTCAGCGTCTGGAAAGAAGTCGGCTGGGGGACGGTCGTCTATTTGGCGGCGATCACGGCGATCGATCCGAGTCTCTACGAAGCGGCTCGCATCGACGGAGCGAACCGGTGGAAGCAGCATCTGCACATTACGCTGCCCGGCTTGAAGATGACCGCCATCCTGCTCTTGATCTTTACGTTAGGCACGCTGTTCATGAGCAACTTCGAGCTCGTCTACGGTATGCAGAACGCCTTCATTAATTACGACGTCATCTCGACCGTCGTCTTCTCCTCCGGCATTCAGCAGGGGAATTACTCCATGGCGGCTGCCATCGGGTTTATGCAGGGCTTGGTCGCGCTGCTGCTGACGGTGGGGGCGAACGCGCTTTCGAAGCGAACGACCGGCATATCGATCTGGTAAGAAAGGAGGAGCCCCATGAATTACGAGTCGACATCCTATCGCGCATTTAAAGTCGCCAACGCCGTGCTGCTGACGATTCTGGTCCTGGCGATGGTATTCCCGTATTTGAACGTCTTGGCTTACGCCCTGAACGATCCGCTCGACTCCCGATTCGGCGGGATCACCTTCTATCCGCGCGTGCTGTCTTTCGCGAACTTCGACCTGCTGCTGTCGAACCCGGACATCGTGCAAGCGACGCTCGTTTCCGTCCTTCGCGTCGTCGTCGGCACGGCGTTCGCGCTGGCGGTGCAGTATACGTGCGCGTACGCGTTCACGTTGAGAGGGGTGAAGGGCAGAGGCGCGATGCTGATGTTCTTGATGATCCCGATGTATTTCGGGGGCGGATTGATTCCGGTGTATTTGCTGTACTCGAAGATGCACATTCTCAACCATTTTCTGGTGTACATCCTTCCCGTCTCGTTCAGCTTGTACAATATGGTTATAATCCGCTCGTACTTGTATACGATTCCGGAGAGTCTCGCGGAGTCCGCGCGGATGGACGGCGCCAACGAATTCGTCATCATGCTCCGCATTTACGTACCGCTGTCGCTGCCGATCCTAGCCGTCATGGCGTTGTGGACGGCCGTATACCACTGGAACGATTGGACGACGACGCTCTATTTCGTGACCGACCGGGATCTATTTACGCTGCAGTACATCTTGATGCAAATCTTGAAGGAAGGCGAACGGATGGCAAGCCTCTTCCAGGAGGCGATTCGGTCCGGTAACGCGACGTCCGTCGGAACCCAACCGCAAGCGACGCCGCAAGCGATTCGCGCCGCGAACATTATTTTGACGACGCTGCCGATCGTCCTCGTATATCCGTTCTTGCAGAAGTATTTCGTGAAGGGCGTGACGCTCGGCGCGGTGAAGGAATAACCGGAGACCTGATCCGAATTGCGGTATAGGCGTTCCGAATATTTACTATAATCAAGTTTCGAAAAGGAATAAGATCAATTCAAACCTCATGAAAGCGATCACAATTCCATTCGGTATGATGCCTGGCGGGCGCTTCGATCGACGGTCGTCCGGCATGATATACATTCAAAAACGATCTTTAGGGGGAAGCAGAAATGGGAAAGCGGATGCGCAAACCGATGGCCTTGGTTCTGGCGACGGCCGTACTTACGACGCTGATTGCAGGCTGCGTGGACAATAAAGACGCAGGCGAAGGGGCGGCGGCGCCGACGACCGGCGACGCGAGCACTCCTGCGGCGCAGGAAACGGCCGAAGAGAATGCTTACTACAATATGTACGATTCCGTATCGGACAGCTCCGAGCTGCCGGACTGGACCGGGAAGCAGTTGAAGCTAAAGGCTTGGTACGCGCACGGCACGGGCGACGCGAATCGACCGGTACCGACGCAAGACGTCGTAAGCCCGGAGATCAAGCGGGTAACCGGCATCGAATTGGACAGGGACGAGAGCTTCGATAACGGCGGACAGGCGATCGACGTGAAACTCGGTATGCTGAACGCCGCCAACGACTGGCCGCACATCGCGTTCGTGACAGAATCCGGGATGGGCAACCTGAAGGATATGTTCGCCGCGGGCAAAGCGTACGACTTGACCGAATACATCGACAAGTACGCGCCGAACTTGAAGAAGCGCCTGTCGTTCGACACGTTCCCGGAAGCGAAACGGTTCGTCACGAACAATTTCCAAGACGGTAAGATCTACGCGTTCCCGACGCAGCTCGGCGATCCGGATCGCTCGCTCAAGATTATCGATCCGTCTTTCGACTCTCCGAATGCGCAATCCGGCAACGACGGATTCGTCTGGGTGCGGGACGATCTGTTGAAGAAATTGTACCCGACGGCGAAGACGCAGGACGAGATCGATGCGCTGTTCGTCAAGAACGGCGGTAAATTCACTCGCGAAGAAATTTACGACGTACCGCTCAAATCGACGGAAGACCTCAAGAAAATGCTCTACGACATGCAAAACCTGATCAAGACGGAAAACATTACGGAAAACGGCAAGCCGGTCGAAGTGACGTACGCGTTCGGCGGTCAGGACAACTGGAGCACGCTGGCCGTTCTGGCAGGTATGTATACCCGTCTCCCGGGCAACAACAATTACTTTACTTATTACGATAAGACGACGAAGCAGATCGAGTTCATGTTCCAGCAGGACTTCTTTAAGAACACCGTCGCCGACTTCAATAAGATGGTTCGCGATAAAGTGATGGATCCGAATTCGCTCGTCGAGAACAACGCGACGCACCTTGAGAAATTAAACAACGGTCAGTACGCGGTCGCTTACTTGTTCAGTACGCCGGACGAGAGCGTGTTGAAGGCTGCCGGCAAAACGTACCGTTACCGGAAAGTGTTCATCGACTCGCCGGTCAATACGGAACGATTCATTACGCCGCTCGGACCGGTCAAGAGCAACCAAGGCATCGTTATCTTCAAAGACAGCGTGAAGGAAGAAGATTTGCCGCAAATCATTCGCTGGCTCGATTACATGGTATCCGAGGTCGGCGAGAAGATGTACACTTGGGGCCCGAAGAGCGCCGGTTTGTTCGACGAAGTGGACGGCAAGCGCGTCTTTAAGGACAAGGAATTGGAAGAAGCGA
>NZ_DASQMZ010000158.1:0-34135 GCF_035645235.1 Paenibacillus sp. | reverse complement strand
GTGTTTCGCAAACTCCGGGCGAGACGCATGAATTTCAAACTGTTGATCGTCAGCGATCTGACGAAAAGCCGACACCTTCACCGCTTTTACGCCAAAGCGGCGAAGTACGGGCTCGTTTCGTGCGTTCGCATCTTGCCGAACATACCGCACGACCTCATGCCATTGTATTACTCATTGATTTCTCGTTCCGGCGGCGTTCTTATTTCGACCTCGCTTTCCGAAGGGTACCCGTACAACGTACTGGAAGCGCAAGCGTGCGAATGTCCGGTGGTTTGCTCGCAAATTCCTGGAAGTCTGGAGCTCGTCCGACACGAGGAGACCGGCTTGACGTTCCCTTTGGACCGGCCGAAGGAAGCGGTTCGCGCGGTCGAGAGGCTCATGGACGATGCGATGCTTCGAACCCGCATACAGCATAACGCTAGGACGCAGGCGCTGGAGCGGAACGGCATGGAGGCGAACGTGTCCGCATACCTCGAATGGCTCGGAAAGATTTCGGAACAAAGCGCGCAGTCGCTCGAGAGCGGGACGCGCGGTGGATAACACGTCCGACGGCCGCCCGGCGCTGAAACTTCCGGGCCATTCCGGATGCTTGCTGGAGCTGGTCGCCGCGGAGGACGGTACGACGACGACGTACGTGAGGAAGAGTACGAAGGACCCGGCATACCGCGACAGGCTGCTTCGGCAAGGCAGAAAGCAACAGGCATTCGCAGCGCGGCTCGCGTTGCGCGGGTTCGCGGCGCCGCGGATCGTCGATGCGGGAGCCGCGGAGGATTCCGCCTACCTTCTGATGGAATATTGCGGCGCCGCGGACTTTATCGATTACTTGGAAGATGCGGGCGTAGAACGGCTCGACGCGCTCTGCCGCCGGCTCATCGGCTTTATCGAGGAGAACGTAAAGGAATCCGCTTCGCTTCCGCTGGACCGGGACGCCGTGCATGGGAAAATCGCCTCGATCCGCAAGGCGCTGCATCGCCAACCGCTGCTAAGCGAATCGGACCGAAGCCGGCTCGAGGCGCTACTTGCGGCAGAGGCCAAAGCTTTGACGGACTGGGAACTTCCGGTCGGGCCGTGCCATGGCGACTTTACCTTGTCCAACATGTTATTCGACGTCGACCGGGACCGCATCGTGCTCGTCGACTTCTTGGACAGCTTCCTCGAAAGTCCGCTGCAGGATCTTGTGAAGCTGCGTCAGGACACAAAGCATCATTGGTCGCTATGGCTCGTGCCGCAGCGGCGCTGCGACCGCGTCCGGCTCGAGCACGCCTTGGGCTATATCGACCGGCGAATCGATGCCCACTTCGCGCAATACGCGTTTTACCGGCATGGATACCGACTATTTCAGCTGATCAACTTTGCGAGAATCGTTCCGTACGTCAAGCGAAAGAGCATTATGGAGCTCGTGCTAAAGACGATATTTTCGATGTGAAGGAGGGAGGGCGGCGATGCATATCGTTATTCCCGCGGCCGGGAAATCCACGAGATTTCCGCAAATGCGGCCGAAGTGGCTGCTGACCCACCCGAACGGGCAGTTGATGGTCGTCGAAGCGCTTAAAGGGTTGCCGCTGGCGTCCGCCGACACGGTCACCCTTGTCGTGTTGAAGAAGCATATAGACGAATACGGCTGCCTGCGCGGCGTTCGTTCGGCGTTCCGCGAAGCGTTCCCTGCGCTGCGGCTGACCGTCGTGCAGCTGGAGGAGGAGACGAAGTCCCAGCCGGAGACGGTCGCGCGGGCGATCGAGACGCTCGGTCTCCGCGGGCCGTTCTTTATTAAAGACACGGACAATTTCTTTCGCGCCCCGCTGCGTCCGGGGAACTTCGTGTGCACGTACCGCTTGGATCGAACCGATCGCATCCGTCCGGGCAACAAAAGTTATGTCACGACGAAGGCGGACGGTTCGATCGACGATATTGCGGAGAAGCGAATCATCGGCCATTCGTTCTGCGCCGGGGGGTACGGCTTCGAAAGCGCGGAGCAATTTCTGGCGACGTTCCGACGACTGGAACACAGCAGTGACCTATACGTCTCTCATATCGTATATGCGATGCTGCTTGACGGCGTCCGCTTCCTGGAGACGCCCGTCGAAGCGTACCTCGACTGGGGCACGCTCGACGATTGGAATCGGTATAAGGAGGGCTTCGCGACGTTGTTCGTCGACCTCGACGGCGTGCTCGTCCGCAACTCGTCCCAGTTTATGCATTCGGCGTGGGGAGACACCGCGGCGATTTCGCCCAACGCGGATTATATTAACCGGTTATACGACAGCGGGAAAGTACGAATCGTCATCACGACGGCGCGCCCCAAACGGTTTCGCCGCAAGACGCTTCGGCAGCTCCAGCGGGAGGGCATTAAATATCACGACATTCTCTTCGGCCTTCCTCATGCGAAGCGGATCGTCATTAACGATTTCTCGGGCACGAACCCTTTCCCGAGCGGCGTCGCTTTGAATCTGCGCCGCGATGCTCCGGAATTGGAGGAGCTGTTGTCTGGGTATCTGTCCAGGGAGTAAGGAGGGGGAGCGGAGTTGAAGGCGTGCATCTCGATCCCCGTGCATGAGAGCGCGGACGTCGCGATCGATCAAATTCGCAACATTCGAGCGGCTTACGGGGGGGACGCGTTCGTCGTGCTTCACCGTTCGGCGCACTTCCGCCCGCCGGAGCGGCTCTACGGGAATCGCGATTATAATTTATACGACAAGGACGACGTATTTGTGAACCCGGTCTCGCTGCCGACCGAATACCATCGCGGCCTGGTACACGTACACAATGCCAATTTTCGCTTTGCCGCCTCGGTCGCCGATTTCGACGTTTTCGTTCTCCATGCGAGCAACGATTTATACGTGCGCAAAGGGGCGGCGTCCCGACTGGCGTCCGCAAGGAACGCCTGCATGCTGAGGGAAGTGAGGCTTCCGTCCTGGTGGGGATGGTCGGAGGCGGCGCTCGCGGACCCGGAGCTTCGCGACATGATGCGTTACGCGGGCTTAAATACGGTGTACCATACGCAGCCGGAGGGGATCTTTTTCGAAAAGGACGTCTTCCTCGAGATGGTCGCGATCATCGATCGTTGGTTCGAATACGGACGCGGCCCGCGCCTGCCTCGGGAAGAGCTGTACTATTCGACGCTCGCCCCGAAGCTGGCGGACAGCCTCTCCGCGACGCCGCTCGTCTGGTCCGAGGTGACCGTCGGCGGCAAGCTCGATTCGGACGTCGTGCGACGCATCCGGGAGCAGGAGGGGGAACTCGGCGAGCCGTACGATCCGTTGCATATTTATGCGGTAAAGCGGGTGGAACGAAACTACGACGAACCGCTTCGCCGATGGATTCGGGAAGCGATGTCGTAACGGGAAGGAGGACGGGCGGTGGGGAAGAGGAAGTCGAAACCGGGGAACGCCAAAATCGTCTTCGCGATTTTGGCGCATGAGGACGAAGCGCTGCTCGCAAGCCAAATTCGAAATTTGCGTCACTTCAACGACGACGCGGAGATCGTCCTGTACAACGGGGGCCCCAATCCGAAATTTGGCCGCGGCGCGGGCGTTCCGATCTGTCCCTACAGCAAGCCGCTGAAATACGAATTTCTGACGGAATTTCGGATCGACGTCGCAAGGTGGCTCGAGGAGGCCGGCACGAAATACGAGTATCTCGTTAATTTGGATCACGATATGTTGTTTGTCAAACGCGGCTTCGGATCGTTCCTGGACGAATGGATGGCCGGATTCGACGCGATGGGATACGAGCCGACGATCAGCCACCACCCCATGGAATACGGCATCTATTCGTCGAAGGCGGTGCCGGCGATGTGGGGGGAATGGAAGCGGTGGCAGCCGGTATTCGGATTGAATCATTTCGTCTGGATGCTAAATGCCGGTCAGGTGTATCGCCGAGGACTGGTCCGCAGCATCTTGTCCCGAATCGACCGGAAGACGTTGTACCCGACGCTGAGGGCGACGAAGGTTACCGCTGCCGAGGAGATGGTATTTCCGACGCTCGCGAGAGCCTGCGGGGCGAACCTGCGCAGTTATCCGCCTGACGAACTAGGTGTCGTCTCAATGGAGCCGTTGCCGTGGTGGAAGGTAGAATTGGCGCGCGTTCACCCGCACGCGTACTGGATTCATCCGGCGAAGGGGGAGCTCGGCATCCGCATGGCGGAACGGCTGTTTGAGCAGGAACGGCAGGCGGCGGCTTTTCATCCGCAGCTCGATGCGGCGTATCGACTTGTAAACCGCTGCACCGGGAAGGTGCTGGAAATTTGCGGAGAGTCGGTTTGGGAAGGGGCAGCGGCGATCCAGTGGGAAGAGAACGGCCGACCTCACCAACGCTGGATGTTCGAACGGGTGTCCGACCATTGCTACCGCCTCGTCAATCGGCACAGCGGCATGGTGTTGGACATCCAGGGGCAATCGGTCGACGCGGGCGCCCCGGCGATTCAATGGCCGGACAACGGAGGCGCGAACCAAATGTGGTGCTTGATGCCTGTCGAACAAGGGTATTTTCGGCTTTTGAACCGTCACAGCCTCAAGGTATTGGATACCGGCGGGGCGAACGGGGAACGCGCAATACAATCCCCGCCGAACGACGAGCGACATGATCAGCAATGGAGCATCGAACCGACGGCGTAAAGCGAAGCTTCCGTCCTCTTCGAGGGGGCGGGAGCTTTTTCGTTACGAGGGGCTAAGGGATGGTATACTAGGGGGAATGACGCCGCTTGGGGAAGAGGAAGGGACTTCATGACGATCGCAAAGCTTCGCTTGTTCAACTTCGGATATTTCTCCGTCTTCGCTATGTTTCTCTCGTTCCTGCCGGTCTATCTTGCCGCCGGCGGCCTGCCGGAATCGCAAATCGGCTTGATTCTGGCTGCGGGCGGGATCGTCGGCGTCTTCGCGCAGCCGTTCTGGGGATTGGTAAGCGACCGGGCAAGAACGATCAAGAAAGTGTTGCTCCCCATCTTCGCCTTCTCGCTCGCGTTGGGTTTCGTTCTATTCCAGACGTCGTCCGCGCTTGCGGTCGGCCTCTTGGTCGGAGCGATGTATTTCTTATTTATGCCGACGGATCCGCTGGTGGAAAGCCTGAACGCGCAAACCGCGCTTCGCAAAAACTTCCCTTACGGCTCCATCCGGATGTTCGGCGCGCTAGGCTACGCCTCGGCTTCTTTGCTTGTAGGCGTCGTCGCGAATCATGCGGGCATTCAAAGCTTAGGGTATTTATTTCTCGGATACGGCATCGCGACGCTCCTCATCGGCTTCGCAACGGAAGACGTGTCCCCATCGGTCACGCCGTTACATATAAATGACATGAAGAAGTTTTTGGGAAGGAAGGAAACCCTTTCGTTTTTCTTGTTAGTATTCGTCCTTGCGCTGCCGCATCGGATGAACGATATCTTCATCGGCATGTATATCGGCGAACTGGGCGGCGACCTCCGCACCGTGGGCTATGCGTGGTCGTTAATGACGGCGGCCGAGGTCGCCTTCTTCGCCTTCGCCCATCGGCTGACGAAGCCGGGAATGGAGCTCGGAACGATCGCGGTCGCCGGCGCGCTGTACGTGCTTCGGTTCGCCTTATCCGCCGTCGTCGACTCGCCGGCGGCCGTCGCGGCCTTGCAGCTGATGCAAGGCGTCACGTTCGTTCTCTTTTACACCTCCGCGATTCAGTACTTATACGCTATCGTCCCGGAGCCATGGCGCGCAACGGGGCAGACGATGCTCGCCGTTTTGTTTTTCGGCTTTTCCGGCATCCTTGGCTCGTTCTTCGGCGGCATGGTCCTCGAACGCTTCGGCGGCGACGTATTATATGGCGTCATGGCGGCCCTCTCCGCAGCGGGGGCGATCCTCTGTCTTCTCCTTCGACGGCGCGCAGGGAAAGCGGGCGGCGCACGGGCTCGGGGCTGACAACCAGGGGATTCTCCTCGACCCGAGCGGCCCCTCGCGCTTTGCGTTTCGCAGCAGTCCCGTTGCATGCGCTTACAAAGTCGCGAAAATATTGCAACAGATCGAAAAGAAACCGCCTTGTCTTCGTTGCTGCAATCAAGCAATATGGAGTCAACTTACTGTAGAAAGGCGGTAACCGACCATGAAACCATTGGCGATCGACGGGGGACCGCCGGCTCGCTCCAAGCCGCTGCCGCCGAACTACCCGGGAGCGGTCATGTTCGGACGGGAAGAAGCCGTAGCCGTCACGGGCGTCGTCGCGGAGCAATCGCCGTTCCGGTATTACGGATGCAATCCGCCGCACGCCGTGAGAGCGCTGGAGGACCGGATGGCCGCTGCGCTCGGCGTTCCATACGTGCTTGGGGTTTCCTCTTGTACGGCAGCGCTTATCGTTGCGCTGAAGGCGCTCGGCATCGGATACGGCGATAAAGTCATCGTGCCTGCGAACACATTCCATGCAACGCCGGGAGCGGTCGTATGCAGTCATGCGGTCCCGGTCTTCGCGGACGTGGACGACACCTTAAACCTCGATCCGAACGCGCTGGAGCAGCTCATCGACGACGAGGTGAAAGCGATTATCGTCGTCCCGATTCTCGGCAATCCGGTCGATCTCGATCCGATCTTGGCGATCGCCAGAAGGCACGGCATACCGGTGATCGAGGATGCCGCCCAGTCCTGCGGCGCGAGCTACAAAGGCAGACCGGTCGGCACGGCCGCCGACATCGGCGTATTCAGCTTTCAGATGAACAAAATTATTACGTCCGGCGAGGGCGGCGCGATCGTTACGCGGGATCCCGCGTTGTTCGAACGCGCGGTGCGCTACCACGACCAAGGGCAATTCCGGGAGAGCGCCCGTTACGGCATGGAAGCCGATCCGGCCGGCGCGTTCGTCGGGCAAAATTATCGGATGGGGGAGCTTGCCGGTGCCGTGCTGCTCGAGCAGTGGGACAAGCTGGAGCGCATCGTCGAATCCATGCGTATGAACGCGAAGGCGATCCGTTCCGCGTTGACCGCGTCGATCCCCGAGCTGCGCTTCCGCAGAGAAGTGGACCCGAAGGGCAGCCTCGGCTCGGCGCTCGGCATGATTTTGCCGACCGCGGAAGACGCGCGCCGCTTCGTCGATGCGCTGCATGCCGAAAATATTCAGGTGTTTCTGTTGTACGGAGGGCTTCCCGCTTACCGGGTGCCTCAAATTTTCCATCAACGAACCGCAGAAGCTTCGGGGTTTCCGTTTAATTTCCCGTTCAAGCGGCCGGTCGTCTACACGGAAGACATGTGCCCGTCTGCTGTCGATTTAATC
Source organism: Paenibacillus sp. (assembly GCF_035645235.1). GTDB lineage: Bacteria > Bacillota > Bacilli > Paenibacillales > YIM-B00363 > Paenibacillus_AE. The sequence continues at coordinate 26,917 of NZ_DASQMZ010000158.1, read as the reverse complement.
GCAAGAACCGTATATTTGCCGGTCAGTCCGCTGCTCTCCCCGAAGGACGTCGAGGAGATCGTCGAAGGTATCGTGAAAGTGCATCATTTCCTATCTGCCTAACAAGGTTCATGGGATATAGACGTCACCTATCATAACATAACCAGATATTTATAACTAAAAATATACAAAATAATTATCAATTTTCAATCGATTTTGTCCTTTTGAATGACATGTAAATCCCTTACGATGTAATTGTAATGAAAAGTAAAGAATAAAAGAGAGGGCTGAATGTCAATGAAGATGTCAGTTTCACGGAAATGGCTGCTGTCCGGCGCGACTCTGGTGTTTCTCTCGACTACGATTTTAGCGGGTTGTTCCGGAGAGGCTCAGCCGCCGGCGGCCGCTCCCGAAGGGACGACGCCGGAGAAGCCGGCTGCGGAAGCTCCGGCCCCGGCCGAAAAGGAATTGCCGAAGGAATTTAGTATTTTGCTCTCTCACGCGAACGCCGCGTACGCCAAGGCGGTTACCGATTGGGAGAACGATCCGTACGTCAAAGAGCTGGAGCGGTTGTCCGGCTACGATCTCCACTACGAATTCTTGGGTCACCACCCGGACTTCATCCCGCAGCTGACCGTCCGTTTCGCGTCCGGCGACTTGCCCGACCTGATCCGTACGGACAGCATCGACGGCACGGCGCATCCGCAAGCGGTGGAGCTTGGCATCTTCCACGACTTGACGGCGCTCATCGACGAGTACGGCCCGAACCTGAAGAGCAAAATTCCGGAAGTCGCCTGGAACAGCCCGCGGGTTCAGAAGGATGGCAAAATCTACGGCATCCCGGCGATCATCGGCGAGCCGACGTCCCGCGCGGTGTACATCCGTCAGGATTGGCTCGACGCCGTCGGCATGCAGCAGCCGAAGACGCTCGACGAGTACCTCGCGTTCTTCGAAGAGGTGAAAGTCCGGGACATGGACGGCAACGGCGACCCGAACGACGAGTACGGCTTCATGGTTCGCGAAAATATGGCCTATAGCGAATTGTTCTTCGGCGCCTTCGGCGTGTACCCGACCAAGTGGAGCTTCGTGGACAACCAGTACGTTCCCGACATCATCCGTCCGGAGATGAAGGAAGCGATCGCGTTCTGGAAGCAGCTTTACGACAAAGGCTACATTAACGAAAATATGTTTACGAACAAGGGCGCCGATTGGGCGGCCGCGATTACGGCGAACAAAGCGGCTACCTGGGTGCATGACGCATCGAGCTACTCGGCTTCCTGGAAGGGCAATATGCCGGATGCGAACATCGCCATGATCGAATCCCCGACGGGTCCGAGAGGCGACAGCGGCCTCGCGCCGATCGGCGACTCCATCTACTTCGTCTTCGTTATTCCTTCGAAGGTAGAGCATCCGGAGCAAATTATTAAGTTCCTCGATTGGGCTTGGTCTTCCGAGGAAGCGGACACGTTCTTTACTTTCGGCATCGAAGGGGTCAACTACACGAAGGAAAACGGCGAAATCAAATGGGACCCGGCGAATCCGAAGAACGCGACGGATAACGAGTACCTGGCGTACCGCCTGTCGATCAACCTTCGCGGCGCCGACCTGTCCACGCCTCGCGTGCTGTCGCTGTCCCCGGACGCCGACGTGATCGCGGCCGGCATGGAAGCGTCGAGAAAGAGCGGCATTCAACATGAGTCCTTGTACTTGCCTAGACCGGAAGCGTTCAACACGAATCCGGAGCTGTCCCCGGGCTTCGGCGCGGATTCGCTCTTCCTCGATATGTTCGCGAAAGTCGTGACCGGCCGCGAGCCGCTCGACGCCGCCTTCGATTCGTTCGTGACGGAATGGAAGAGCCGCGGCGGCGACGCTGCGATTCAGCAAGCTACGGAATGGTACAACTCGAGAAAATAACATCTCCGGACTGTTGACCGGAACGCTTGGAACGCTCTGCTGCCGCGCCGGATGTCCGTCCGGCGCGGCAAATTCATTTTCGCACGCGTAATGTTGGGACATAAACCCTAGGCGAATATGCTATAGTTGCTTAAAAACGCTCGGGCGGTGGTCCCCATGCGGGGGAATTGGTATCGGAACATCCCGATTTTGCAAAAATTCTTTTATCTTATACTCATCTTCGTGTTAGCGCCGTTCGTGTGCCTCACGGTCATCTGGAGCGCGCAGTCGAATCGGACGGTCGAACGCAACGCGTCGGCGTACAGCGAATTGCTCGTGCGTCAGCTGACCGAACGGCTTGACGCGTACTTTGAAAACTTGGAGAGCGACGCAAGTCCGCTGCTGACGAATGCGCTCGCGATCCGGTTCATGACGACGGATCCCACGAACCGGTACGATATGTTTGCCGCGTCGCGGGCGGTGCAATCGACGCTGTTCCCGACGTTCACGTATTCGCGGGCGGAGTTGCAAAACATCTCGCTCATCTCGAGCAACGGCGGCGCCGTAAGCAGTCACGGCGGCTTCGATGCGGAGCGGCGGTTCCAGGAAGTCGAGGAGGAGATGTTCGAGCGCGGCAACTTCCGGGTGATCGGGCCGAGTCCGTATTACTCTCGCTCGACGGTTACGGCCGTGCAGCGCATCTTCGGCATCTACAGCGGGACGCCGATCGGCTACCTGCTGCTCGATATCGATTTGAACCGAATCGTGGATTACATCCGCAACGTCAAGCTCGGCGACACCGGCTTCGTCTGGATCGCGGATCCCGATACGCGGCGCATCTTATTTCATACGAACGGCGAGCGGATCGGCGATCAAGTCGAGGAGACGCTTCAAGGCGCGTTCGAACGCGTTCGCCGGGGCCAGCTGACGTCGGAGCGCATCGGCGCCACGTTGTTTACGTACGAGTTGTCCCGAACGACCGGATGGATCGTCGTGTCCGAGGTGCCCTCCGCCGAATTGACGAAGGATTTGGATCGGCTTCGCGGCTTGACGCTGTTCGTCGTCGTCGTCTTGGTGGCGGTCGTGCTATTGCTTGCGGGCGGCTTTTCCTACAGCATCACGAACACGATGAGACGGCTGCAGCGGCAGATGCGCAAGGCGGGAGCCGGCGATTACAGCTTGCTGCCCGAGGACCATAAGCATTTTCAAGAAATTAATTTGCTCAACCGCGGTTACAACAACATGGTCTTGGAAATTCGTAGATACGTGGAGGTCGTCCACCTTGCCGATATCCGGACGAAGGATTTGGAAATCCGGCAGCGCGAATCGCGGATTAAACAGCTGCAAGCGCAAATTAACCCGCATTTCTTATACAACTCGCTCGAATTTATTAATTCGTACGCGATCGTATCCGGCATTCTTCCGATCAGCCGGATGGCGAGCGCTTTAGCCAAACTGTTCCGCTATAGCGTGAAGAGCATCGACGACGTCGTTCCGCTGCGGGAAGAGCTGGATCACATTCAAATTTACCTGCAAATCCAGAAAGACCGAAACGTCGATTTCCAAGTCGATTGGGAAGAAGCCGGACCGGTCGACCGAGCGACGTCGCTGCGCTTCGTCCTGCAGCCGATCGTAGAGAACGCGTTGATTCACGGCTATCAGCGGCATAAACTGAGCGCCGACTATCTTCGCATCCGCATTCGCGCCGAAGCCGGCGCGGCCGTCGTCACGGTCGCGGATAAGGGCGGCGGGATGCCGGAGGCGTTACTGCGCGAATACAATCAGTACTTCCAGGAAGGACGGTGGTCGACGTTGAAGGACGACAGTACGCATCTTGGACTGGCCAACGTGCACGAGCGGCTTCGTCTCCGATTCGGCGAACCGTTCGGTCTGTTCATTCGTCATTCCTCCCCGGAAGGGACGGAAATCGAAATTCGGGTTCCGTGCGAGGAAGGTGCGAGCGATGTATAAAGTGTTATTGGTCGACGACGAAAGCATCGTGAAGCAAAGCATCAAGATGCTGATCGAGCTGGCGGATTGCGGGTTCGCGGTCGTCGGAGAAGCGAAGAACGGGCAGCAGGCGCTCGAGCGAATTCGGGAGCTTTCCCCGGACGTGCTCATTACCGATATCCATATGCCGGTTATGGACGGCCTCGAGCTGCTAGAACGCGCAAGCGCGGAGTTTCCGGACTTGTATTCCGTCATTCTATCCGGCTACGACGAATTCTCGTACGCGCAGAAGGCGATGCGGTTCGGCGCGCAGGATTACTTATTAAAACCGATCACGCCCGAAAACGTCGAAGCGCTCTTGCTTAAAATTTGGAACGCGTTGGAAGCCAATCGCAAGCAAATGTTCGAGGAGCTCGAGTGGAACTGGTACTGCAAAGTGAAAGCGCGGGAAATCGCCGAGAAAATATGGATGCTCGACGAGGCGGGCGTCGAAGGGCTGATCGCGGAGGCGCTCGAGCACGCGGCGCGGACGTCCGACGTCAAGTCGCCGGAGAGGAAGGCGGTGCCGCTGCTGGACGCCTTGATTCGGGAATGCCTCGCGCGTATGCCCGAAGCCGACGACGAGGCGCGGCTTTCGCTCGACCGGACCGCCAAGGCGCTGCTTGAGGGACCGTCCCGCGCCGACGCCGTCGACGCCCTCGCGAAGGACGCGATGTCGTATATCCGTCACCGCCGCAATTGGGGGCGGCGCAAGCAAATCGAGCAGGTCGTCCAATACATCGGGGAGCAGTACGCCGACGCCAACTTGTCGCTGACGGACGTCGCCGAGCGCGTCGGGCTCTCGCCGTCTCGGGTAAGCACGCTCTTTAAGGAGGAGATGGGGGAGTCGTTCATCCAGCACGTCACCCGGATCCGCATGGAGAAGGCGAAGGCGCTGCCCGCGAACCCGGCTATTAAAACCTACGAAATTTCCGAGCAAATCGGGTACCCGAACTACTCTCATTTTAATAAAGCGTTCCGGAGGTATACCGGCGTCTCGCCGACGGAATTTAAAAAACGGATGGGCTACTACTAGCCGGATCGAACGATCCGCCCGAGGGAGAGGGTAGATACGGATGAGGAGTTTTACGAAAGGCATATACCGCAACGACGTAAAGCTGCTTTGGCTGCTGGCGCTGCCGGGCATTCTGCACTTCGTCGTCTTTAAGTACATTCCGATGTTCGGCAACGTGATCGCGTTTCAAAACTACAACATCTTCCAAGGCGTGTTCGAAAGCCCTTGGGTCGGCTGGTTTCATTTCGAACGAATGTTTCTGTATCCGGAGTTTTACGAAATATTGAAAAACACGCTGGTGATCAGTTTCTATTCGATCGTCTTCGGCTTTCCCGCGCCGCTCGTGCTCGCGTTGCTGCTTAACGAGCTTCGGCAAAGCTGGATCAAGCGTCCCGTTCAGACGCTGCTGTATTTGCCCCATTTCTTGTCCTGGGTCATTGTCGGCGGCATCTTCACGCAGCTGCTGAACCCGACCGGCGTCGTCAACAAGCTGCTGGCGTCTTACGGCATCGAGCGGATCGATTTCTTAACGAACCCGGACACCTTCGTGGGCATGATCGTATCGCTCGGCATTTGGAAGGAAGTCGGCTGGGGCATGATCATTTACTTAGCCGCGCTGGCCGGCATTAATCCGAATTTGTACGAGGCGGCGATGGTCGACGGCGCAAACCGGTGGCGCCGCATGTGGCATATCACGCTGCCTTCCTTGCTGCCCTCCATCGTGGTGTTGTTCTTGCTGCGCATCGGGAACCTGCTCGACGCGAACGTCGAGCAAATGCTCGTCTTTATGAACCCGCTCGTGCGGGACGTCGGCGAAGTCATCGATACGTACGTGTACAGCGTCGGCTTGCTTAGCGCGCAGTTCAGCTATACGACGGCGATCGGATTGTTCAAGTCGGTCATCGGCATCGCGCTCGTCGTCGGACTCAATCAATTGAGCAGGAAAACGACGGGCGAAAGCATCTATTAGACGGATCCCTTGAGAGGAGGAGCCCGATGAGCTATCGATCGGAGCGGTGGTTTGAATGGTTCAACGCGGTCGCGCTAATTCTCATCGCATTGTCGATGCTGGCCCCGCTGGTACACTTGCTCGCGCTCTCCTTGAGCTCGATCGAGCACGTGAACGCGCGGACGGTCGGCTTCTGGCCGAAGGACCTGCAAACGCAGGTATACGGGGAAATTTTCGGCATGGACCGGCTTTGGCGTTCCATGGGCATCAGCATCTATATTACGGTCGCGGGCACCGCGTTGTGTCTCTTGTTAAGCACGAGCTTGGCGTTCGCCTTATCGCGCGCGTACATGCCGGGGCGCGCTTGGATTATGAAAGGCATCATCGCGACGTTCGTCTTCTCCATTCCGATGATTCCGTCGTATCTCGTCGTGAAAGAGCTCTCGATGGAAAATACGTTATGGTCGCTGATCGTCCCCGGCGCGCTCGGAGCGTTCTACGTCGTCATCTTAAAGACGTTCTTTCAGGGCATCTCCTCCGAGCTGTTCGATGCGGCGAAGATCGACGGGAGCCACGAAATCAGCGTGTATTTCCGCCTCGTGCTGCCGCTCTCGAAGCCGGTGCTGGCGACGATGGCGTTATTCCATGCGGTCGGCCAATGGAATTCGTACTTCGGCGCTCTGATTTTCCTACGCGACCGCACGCTGTATCCGCTGCAGCTCGTGCTGCGCGAGCTCGTCGTCGAGGAGCAGGCGAACGTGCTCGTATACGACAACCCTGCGCTCGCGGCGACGACGCCGGAGATGATGAAGGCGGGCGTCATTCTGTTCGCGACGCTGCCGATCGTGATGGTGTATCCTTTCTTGCAAAAGCACTTTGTTAAAGGGGCTATGTTAGGGTCACTCAAGGAATAGAGGAGGGTACAGGGGATGGAAAAACGTTCAGCGGGGGAGCCGCTCGACTGCGCGCAAATCGCATGGGATCGAGTGCATGAAGGGGAGGGCGCATCCCGCATGTACCGCGTCTTGCTCAAGTGGGTGCGGTTCGCGAGCGGGGAATACCGGGCGTGGCCCGAGCGGGCGCGGTGCGGCCACTTCTTCGGCGGCGCTTACTGGTACGGGCTCGAGACGGCGGGCACGGCGCTCGTCTTCGCGGTCGCCGCGAAGCTCGGCCGGTTCGACCCGGATTTGGCCGGCATGCGCCGCGAGGAAGCGGCGGACATGGCGATTTCCGCCATTCGGTACCTCGGCTTTACGCACGATACCGGTCCGGAGGAATGCGTCCGAGTGCAAAGCGCGAACCCGGCCTGCAGCGGGACGAAATGGGGCGGGCGCCGCGATCCTTATTTTCAAGCGACGCAGGCGGGCGTCGCGCTGAACCAGTTCGGCCTTGCGGCATGGCTGCTCTGGAGCGAGCTGGACGAGGAGACGCGTTCGCTCGTCCGCGCCGTCGTCTGCTCATATGCGGACCGCTGGAGCACCGTTGCGCCGCGTCCCGGCGTCTACGTCGATACGCAATGCGAGGAGAACGCCTGGACGGCGCTCGGCATCGCGACGGCGGCGTATATGTTCCCGGAAGACGAACGCGCGGCCGGATGGAGGGAGGGAGTGAAGGCATGGGCGCTAGGGGCGGTCAATACGTTCCGAGATCGCATCGCGCTCGGAAGCTCCGCGCCGGTTACCTTCCACCCGGATTGGACGGCGGAAAATCATGCCTTCGTTCATCCGACCTATATGGCGGCGGGCATCAATTTGCGGTCGTCGACGGCGCTGCTTGCGATGATGCGCGGCGAACCGGCGCCGGAGGAGGTCGTCCGGCATAACGTCGACCTTTACGAGCATACATTGCTGCCTTGGGCGCATACCGACGGGATGTCGATTCCGGTCCAAGGCCAAAGCTGGTGGTACAATCGTCAGCACGAAGCGCTCCATACGCATTGCGCCATGGCCGCGCTCCACGGTCACGAAGCCGCCGGGAAGCTGGCGTTGGAGTCGCTTGACGCGATCGAGCGGCTCCAGGACAGCAACGCCCGAGGCTGCTTATTGGAGGAGAACGGCGAAGCGCTGTGGATCGTCAAGAAAGATTTTCAAACCGCGAAAGATATGGAGCACAACGCCGTCGTCTCTTTCGTGAAGGCGTACCTGCTCAGCGCGTTCGGCGGCGTCGAGCTTGACGCGTCCACGGCATGGACGCCATGGCGCGGCGTCCGCGAGTACCCTCATGGCGGAATCATCGTCCACAAGACGGAGCGCGCGTTTTCAAGCTTTAGCTGGCGCAACAACGTCATGGCGCTCACGGTCCCCGAACGGGGCTTATGGGACGTGACGCCGCTCTTCGCCAGTTATACCGGCACGTTCGTCGTCTCGGACGCCGCGCCGAACGGCGCGGAACCCGCCCCCGGCACGTTCCTTCGCGACGAGCAAGTCGTCGAAGCCGAGCGTTGCCGCGTGACCGGGTATGCGAACGGCTTCGGCGCGGTCGCCGGCCTTCGGCGTTCGGGCGGCCGGCTGCTGCAAGAGGTCGCGTTCGTCTCGCTGCCGGACGGGCGGAGCTTGTATGCCGAGCGGGTCGAGGCGACTCGCTCGTGTTTCCTCGCCGAGCATCTGACCGGCTTGATCGGCGTTCGGAACGAACGGTACGCCGCGATGCCGGAGCGGGCGAGAGGCGAGAAAGTCGTGACGACCGCCGCCGAGTCGGTGCGATTCGAAGGGTATTACGGCCGCGACCCCGACCGCACGCATCGGTTCGGCGCGACGCCGTGGGTCAATCTGGACGGCCGGATCGGCTATGTGCTGTTCGGCACGGAGGACGTGACGTACGTAAATCGCCATGAATACGCGAAGTGGAAGGGCATCGAAGATTTGCTCGCGCTGAACGATCGGTCGCCCCGCCGCTTCGACGCCGGCGAGCGCTTAGCGCCGTTCATTGCACTGACGCTGCCGAACGCGGACGTCGAAGAGACGAAGCGGCAAGCGGACGCGTCGCGGCTGTGGGCGACGTCCGGCGACGATGCGATTTTGGTCGAAACCGGAACGGAGCTCGTCTACGTCAACTTCGCCGGGACGTCCGTGCTGGCGGAAGGGACGACGACCGTCGCGGACCGGCGTTTTCCGATTTACGAAGGCGCTTGCGAATGGGATGCTGCGTCCGGCGCGCTGCGCTGGCGCGGGGCGCTGCCGATGCGGCAGAGCGGCTTCCTGCCGCGACTCGGCGAGGTCGAGGTGTCGGAAACGGCGTTGTCCGGAACGATCGACATCGTTGCCGCGGCCGGCAGTCTCGTCGTCCGTCGCCGCGGGCCGGCGGTCGCCGTGACGATACGGCTAGGCTCCGGGCGCGAAGCCGCAGCGCTGCTTGCCGACGGCGAAAGCATCGTACTGCATGGGGCAGTTGACGTAACGCGAACGGAGGCGACGGCATGAGAATGGCGAAGGTGGGCGTGCTGCTCCCGAGGCACGCGGCGGAACGGCGTTGGCGGCTTGGCGTGAACGTCTTCGAACGGTACATTACGGAGGTGCTGGACCAAGCGGGCATCCCCTTCAGGCTGTTGGAGGATTCGGGCGATTTGTCCGCGGGCGCTTGCGATATCGTCGTCGCGTTGCTTGCGGACGAGACGGCGGAAGACGCGGACCGGCTGTGGTCTTACATCGAGACGGGCGGAACGGCGATCGCGTTCGCGGGGCTCGCGTCGTTCCGACGCCGTCTCGGCTGCGTGCGGGGCGCGGCGGTCGGCCCGGGGTACGCGGTCGCCGGACATCCGGCGGCAGGGGAAGAACCGTTGCGGTTCCTTAAGGCGGATCCTTGGACGCCGGACGCGTCGGGCGCGTACGAGGCGGAATCCGCGGGCGTGATTCGCCAAGCGTCGCCTCATGGCGCGGCGGCCGGCCCGGCTTGCCTGACGTTCCGCATCGGCGAGGGCGTCCTTCACCGCTGGGCGGTCGATATTCCCGGCGCAATCGTCGGTCTTCAACAAGGCACGGCGCCCGTGCTGACGGACGGGTGGCCCGCGCCGGACGGCACGGCCCCTTACGACGACGGGCTGCTCAAGGCCGAGGACCAATGCGAGCTGCATTGGGACTACGACCGCGATACGACGGAAACCGGCAACCCATATTTTCCGTTCCCTTACGCGGATGCATGGCGGGAGCTCGTGGCCGGGCAGCTGCTTTCCGCTGCGCTCGCGAAAGGGCTGACGCTGCCTTTCGTCGGCGCGTGGCCGGACGGCGTCGATGCCGTCGGGCTCGTCTCCCACGACAGCGACCTGAACGTGCCGGAGTCGGCGTGGACGACGCTCGATCTGTTGGCAGAGACAGACATTCGCTCTTGCTGGTGCATGATCGAGCCCGGCTTCGGCCCGGACGTCTACGAACGCGTCGTTCGGGACGGCCACGAGCTGGCGTTCCACTATAATGCCTTGGCGAAGGACGGAGGCGAATGGTCGCAAGCCGCGTTCGACCGGCAGCTGGCTGCCTTCCGAGCGACGATCGGCGACGAGCGAATCGTCTCCAATAAAAATCATTACACGCGCTTCGAGGGCTGGGGCGAGCTGTGGCAATGGTGCGAAGCGCAGGGCATCGAGCTCGATCAGACGCGCGGTCCGAGCAAACGCGGGAACGTCGGCATGCCGTTCGGCACGTGCCGCCCGTATTTCCCGATCGCTTGGCATGACGAACGGAACCGATACTACGACGTGCTGCAGCTCGGGTTTTTGACGCAGGACCTGGACATCGGCACGTGGGCGGATCGGAGCATCGTCGCCCCGCTGCTCGAGCGCGTCCGCCGCGTCGAGGGGGTCGCGCATTTCTTGTTCCACCAGTACCATCTTCATTATCGCCCGGAGGCGAGGGACGCGCTGCGTTACGTCGTCGCCGAGGCGAAACGGCGCGGGTTCGCGTTCTGGACGTCGCGGGAGATCAACGACTGGGAACGGGAGCGCCGGTCCATTCGCATCGACGGGGTGGACCCGGACGGCAAGCCGCGCGTTCGCGCGCGCGCCGTCTCGAAGCCGGCTGTCGCGTGGGTGCCGATCGCGGAGCCCGAACCGGGGGAAGCGCTTGAAATCAAATACGGCGTTCCTTGCCGGAAGGCGTTGATCGCTGCCGCGCCGCAAGATTAACGTGTACAACCCTAGCATACCGACAGCCGCCGCGCGACATCCGCAGGCGGCTGTTCGTTATCCCGGGGAACGTCGGCGATATTCCCGGGGCGACATGCCAGTGCGTTTCCGAAACATTTTATTAAAGAAGCTGATGTCGTTAAACCCGGTGTCGTGGGCGATGTCGAGCACCTTGCGATCCGTCGTCTCCAGCAGCCGGCACGCCTCCCGAATTTGAATGCTCTGCTTGTATTCGATCAAGCTTTGGCCGTGCGCCGCCCGGAACTTGGCGGTGAAGGAGGAGACGCTCATGCCGCCGCTGCGGCTGATTTCCTCCAAGCTGATCGGCTGGCTGTAATGCCGTTCGACGAACTTCGCGATCGTATCGATATAATCGTCGGCGCTCTCCCGCGGCACCGCCGGCTGCCGCCGTTCCCGATGGAAGCGGCTGAGCAGGACGAGGCATTCGAGCAGCCGCGTCTTGACGATGAGCGGGTAGCCGTCCAAGCGATCGCGAAACTCGCGGTGCAGCGCGTTCAAGTTTTGCTCGAGGAGCGCGCGCTGCGGCTCCTTCAGCGGTGTATATGCGACGAAGGCGGCGTTCTGACGCAGGAACGGCGCTAGGAAGAAGAAGTCGACGAAGGCGGGCAGCTGCTGGAGGGACGCGATTTCGTTCCGCAGCAAGCTGATATCGAAGAGGACGTTGTACACGACCGCTTCCTCCGCATACGCGCCTTCGTAGCTGTGGTACACGCTCGGCTCCAGCACGAAGACGTCGCCGGCGCCGAGCCGGTATTCGCGGCCGTCCATGATATGCTTCGCGGAGCCGCTCGCCACGTAGACGAGCTCGACGAAATCATGGGTATGCGACGGAACGACCTCTCCTTTGCGGATCGTATACCGGTCGATATAAAACGGAAAATCCATGGTCGCAAAATACAGGTCGCCTTTGTAAATGGTCATCGCTTTGGCGGATCCTCCATGTTTTTATTCATATCCTCCAAGAAGCGCGCGGCGCTTGGCGGTAAGATAATCTTATCTTACTTGATAAAGGAGAAGATGCAACCGATGACTCCATTCCAATCGACGAAAGCGGTAGCCGCGACGGATGAGCAAGTGAAATATTATCGGGAAAACGGTTTCGTTCAAATCGACGACCTCCTCAGCTCGGAGGAGCTGGAGGAGCTGCGCGAATATTTAGACGAGGCGATGGGAGCGGCGCCGGCGAACGGCTTGCAAACGTCGCAAGCGGGCGGCGCCTATTTCAACGTACTCAACCAGCGGGTCAATACGTGGCGCGACCACGGCGGCATGGCGAAATTCGTATTGTCGGAGCGGTTCGCCGGCCTGGCGAAGCAGCTGACCGGCGCGTCCGGCATTCGGCTGTTCCACGACCATGCGCTGTTCAAGATGCCGCACGACTCGAAGCCGACGCCGTGGCATCAGGATCACGGCTATTGGCCGATGGAGCCGTCCGGGGCGCTCTCGATCTGGATCGCGCTCGACGACGTCGACGAGAACAACGGCTGCATGATGTTCGTGCCGAAATCCCAACGCATCCGAAATTTGAAGAACGTCGACTTCGTCGAGCCCCACGATTTGTTCGAGGAAGCGGACGGCGCCGCCGACCGCAACACGGCCGTCATCTGCCGCATGAAGGCGGGCAGCTGCACGTTCCATGACGGCTTTACGTTCCACTACGCGCATGCGAACCGGACCGACCGCCCGAGAAGGGCGCTGGCGATTATCTACATGCCGGACGGCACCGTCAGCAACGGGAAGAAGCATCCGGTCCTGCCGGAGACGCTTGCGCCGGGCGTAAAGCTGGCCGGCGCGCTCTTTCCGAGGCTGGCGTGACCGGCGAAGGCGCGGCTATGGTTTGGAACGCGGCGTCATGGATTTGGGGTCCCGAGGAGCGGCAGCCCGTCAATGAGCGGATCCGGTTCCGCAGAACGTTCGAATGGGACGGCGGCGAACCGGACCTCGCGGAGCTGAAAATATCTGCCGACTCCCGGTACCGGTTGTGGGTGAACGGGGAGGAGATCGGGACCGGGCCGATCCGCTCGACCCCGGGCCATTGGTATTTCGATACGTACGACATTCGGCCGCAGCTTCGCCGCGGCCGCAATGCGATCGCGGTCGAGGTGTGGCATTACGGTCATTCGAATTACCAATATATCGAGGGCGAGGCGGGGCTCATCGCCGAGCTGGCTTGGACCGACCGGACGAGCGCCGGGACGATCGGCACGGACGCGGCATGGTTGTGGAAGCGCGCGGCCGCGTACGAACGGAATACGGTTAAGCGCAACGTCAACCTCGGTTGGATGGAAATATACGACGCCGCCGCGGAGGAAGACGGCGACTGGACGACCGCCGCGTTCGACGACGCGGCCTGGTCGGTTTCCGCCGTCGTCGCCGCGGCGGACGCGGGACCATGGGGGGAACTGCGCAGGCGGCCGATCGAGACGCTCGCGGAAGCCGTGCTTCGTCCGGTTCACGTCACCGCGATCCGCGAAGTCGTACCGACGTGTAAGGTCGTCTCCGTCAACATGCGGGAGAACTTCTTTCCGGGCGAGCGGGATGCGAATTCCCGGGTATTCAGCGGCTTTCTGGCTTCGATGCTGCGTACCGTCGCGCCGGTCACGCGGGGCACGATCTCGTTCGCACACACGCCTTGGAACGGCGTGCAGGGGCGCTTTCGTATCGGCGAGTCGTGGTATGCGGCCGGCGACGACATCGATTTGCCGCCTGGAGACCACTTGTTCCTCATGGAAATCGGCGCCGTTCACAACGACGTCATTACCCATATCGAGCTGCGGTTGACGCCCGAACCGACGTTCGTTCACCCGTTCTCCCCGGAAGAGGCGGCCTCGTTCGTGACGTTCGGTCCCTTCCAAGCGATGCAGCCGAAGGCCGACGGGCATACGTTGATCTTCGGCGGCGTCGAGAAGCGGACGGGCCTCGACCCCGACTTGCCGCAGCTCGCGGCCGTCCGCGGCTGCGACACGGCGGAAGCGCTGTCGGCGTTCCGCGGCTGGGGCAAGGACGTCCCGCCGGAAGCCGTCATGGTCGATCACATGATCTATTCGCTCATGCTGCGGAAGGAGACGCTTCGGCGCCTGCCGGTCACCCCGGCGGCGGAACGGCTGCTGCATGGGGCCGCCGCGACGCTCCCCGCGCCGTCGGAAGGCGGCGACATCGAGCTGATCCTCGACTTCGGCAAAGTGTACGTCGGCGTCCTGGAGCTGGAGCTGTCGGCGCCGGAGGGGACGGTCATAGACGCCTATGGATTCGAGTATATTCGTCCGGACGAAACGATCTACTACACGTCAGGCTGCAACAACGCGTTCCGGTACCGCGCCCGTTCCGGTCGGCAGCGGTACCGCGCCTGGTCGCGCATGGGGCTGCGCTACCTGATGCTGACGGTCCGGCAGCCGTCCGGGCCGGTCGCGCTGCACGGCGTTCAGCTTCGCCAGACGAGCTACCCGGTCACGCAGAACGCGTTCCGCTGCTCGGACCCGCTGCTGAACGATATTTTCGAAATTTCGCGGCACACGGCGCACATGTGCATGGAGGACACGTTCGTCGACTGTCCGACGTACGAGCAGGTGTTTTGGGTCGGCGATTGCCGTATCAGCGCGCTCGTCAGCTATCGCGCCTTCGGCGCGTACGAGCTGGCGCGTCATTGCTTGACGATGGTGCCGCGCGGACGCGGCCAGAGCCCGCTTCTTCCCGCCTTGCTGCCCACGGATTGGCAGGCGGCCATTCCGATGTGGACGTTCAGCTGGCTGATCGCCTGCAAGGAATACGTCGATTACAGCGGCGACACCGACTTCCTTCTGGAGATTTGGCCGCACATCGCGCAGACGCTCGAGACGTATCGAAGCTTTCTGAACAACCGGGGGCTGCTTGATACCGCGTCGTGGAACTTGCTCGATTGGGCGCCGCTCCAGCTGCCTTCCGCCGGCGTCGTCACCGCCCAGCAGGCGCTGCTCGCCTATTGCCACCGCCTCGCCGCGGAGCTGGCGGAGGCGCTCGGCGCGCGGGAGGAGGCGATCGAACTGACCGCGTGGCACGAGAGACTGAGGCGGGCGCTGCGCGACGAGCTATACGATGCACAAGCGAAGGAATACGTCGACGGCGTGTTCCGCGACGGCCGGGTTTCTCCCACGCGCAGCATTCAGACGCATCTTCTGCTTTACCTGACCGGTTGTTTGTCCGAACGGGAGGACGCCTCCCTCATCGCTTCGCTGCTGAATCCGCCGGCGCATTGGGAGCGAATCGGCACGCCGTTCTTCTCCTTCTACTTGTTCGAGGCGCTCGAGCGGCTCGGTCGGCCGGATCTCATCTTGCAGCGTATTCGCGAGGACTGGGGCCGCATGCTCCGCCACGGCGCGACGACGACGTGGGAGACGTTCGGCGAGCCGCGCAGCCAGGCGCACGCTTGGTCCGCCGGACCGGCGTACATGCTTCCGCATCTGCTCCTCGGCATCGAGCGGACGGCGCCCGGCTTCGCCGGCATTCGCATCGCGCCGCCGGAGACGGAGCTCGCCTGGGCGCGAGGCTTCGTGCCGACGCCATACGGCCGGATCGACTGCGCTTGGTCCCGCGAAGGGGAGCGCGCAACGATGCGGGTCGAGGTGCCGGCCGGCATCGAGGTGTCGCCCGAAGGATTGGATCGGCCCGATTGGGATATTGAAATCGTAAGGCTATAACGCCGACCGGGTCCCGATGGACTCGGCACAAGGGGGTTCTCATGGACAAGGAAGAAATTTGTACCCATGGGGGAGAAGACTACGACCGATTTCTCGGCTCCGTCGTTCCGCCCCTGTTCCAAACGACCGTCTTCACGCGGAAAACCGTAAATCATGGGTATACGTACACCCGTGTCGCGAATCCGACGATCGAGATCGCGGAACGCAAGCTGGCCGCGCTCGAGGAGGGCGAAGCGGCGCTGTGCTTCTCGTCCGGCATGGCGGCGATCAGCGCCGTCTTGATCAGCTTGCTCGAGCAAGGGAGCCACGTCATTTGTCCCTTGAACGTCTACGGGCCTACTTTGACGTTCCTACAGCAATACATGGGACGCTTCGGCGTATCGACGACGACGGTGAACGGCGCCGACTTGACGGAAATCGAGGCGGCCATACGGCCCGAGACGAAGGTGATCTACCTCGAGAGCCCGCTGTCCAACACGTTCGAGCTGCAAGATTTGCAGGCCGTGGCGGCGCTGGCGCGCGCTCGCGGCATTACGACCGTCGTCGACAATACGTGGGCTACGCCGCTGTTCCAAAACCCGATCGCGCTCGGTATCGACCTTGTCGTGCACTCCGCGTCGAAATATTTGGGCGGGCACGGCGACATTCTCGGCGGCGTCGTCGTCGGCGACCGGGAGCGAATGGAGCGGTTGGCCCGCGAGGAGCGCGGGTTGCTCGGCGCGGTCATGGATCCGCATCAGGCTTGGCTGCTCATCCGCGGACTGCGAACGCTTCCCGTGCGGATGCGGCAGCACCAAGAGAGCGGGCGGCAGATCGCGGCGTTCCTCGAAGCGCACCCGCTCGTCGAACGCGTGCTGTACCCGGGCTTGCCGTCGCACCCGCAATACGAGCTTGGTCTCAAGCAGATGCGCGGCACGACCGGCGTTCTCAGCTTCGCGCTGCGCGGCGGACCGGAACGCGTGATGCCGATGGTGAAGAAGCTCCGCCTGTTCGAGGAAGGGCCGAGCTGGGGCGGCTTCGAGAGTTTGATCAATACGCCGGGGCTTTGGGTCGACGACGAAACGTCGGCGCGGCGGGGCATCCCTAGAAGCCTTGTTCGAATCTCGATCGGACTGGAGCGCGCCGAAGCGCTGATGGACGATCTCGACCAGGCGCTGCGGGGAGCCCATTCGTAATGATGGAGTCGTACTTGGTTCGCAAAGGCGCCCCCGGCGCGGCGCCGTCCGCTGAGGCATTCGACGCTGCGAATCCGATCCGAGTCGAGCACTACTTGTGGGAGAAGGAGGGAGCCGGCTACCGACCGGAGGTCGACGTCCGGCTCTATTACAACGCGGAGAAGCTGTTTCTCCGGTTTCGAACGTACGAAGCCAATCCGCTGGCAAGATATACCCGCGAGAACGACCCGGTGTACGAGGACAGCTGCGTGGAATGCTTCTTGCAGCCGCTGCCGCTCGAAGACGACCGGTATTTGAACTTCGAATGGAATGCCCACGGCGCGATGCTCCTAGGTTTAGGCGAGGGACGAAAGCGGGAACGGTTGACGGGGCTTACGAAGCAGCTGGGCATCGCGGCACGTCTCGGTCTTCGCGACCCCGAAGACCCCGGGCGCACCTATTGGGAGCTCGCGTGCGGCATTCCGTTCGCCTTGATTCGAACGTATTTCCCCGCCTTCCGGCCGGTTGCCGGCGCGGAGCTGCGCGGAAATTTCTACAAATGCGGAGACGCGACGGACGTTCCCCACTATGGGGCATGGCGCCCCGTCCGCTCCGAGGCCCCGGATTTCCATCGCGCGGAGGATTTCGGAACGATTCGTCTCGAATAGCCGGATTACGCCTGCCCCGTCCGGGCTTCGCGCATTCCTTTTCCAAGCAAAGGCGCCTCCTAGCAATAGTTAAACTGATTAACTTTACATCACATTAATGTTTAACGATAAAAGTTGCAATGGGAAGAAAGGTATATACGGCCGCATCGCAGAGCCAGTATGATAGTACCTAGTAACTCTATTGCGAACAGGAGCGGGAAGCGGCATGAGAAACGCGCACGACATCGGCTTTACCATCTTAATGACGGTTTTCACGAAGCGGGGCAGGGGCAAGCAGCATGTGGCGATGACCGCTCCTGATCCGGGAAAGATCGTGCCGTTCGACCTTTCGGAATATGGCGGGAAAAACAGATTGGGCCAACTGCTGGACGGCGATCACCGGTAAACGGCATGGAGCGGGCGGGGGAGAACATCGGGCTTTTAACGACGGGGCAAGTATCAAAGCTCACGGGAATTACGGTGCGGACGTTGCGATATTACGATCAGATCGGACTGCTGCGCGCCCCGCGCAACGAAGCTTCGCAGGCTAGACGGTACGGGAAGGACGACCTGGTCGAGCTGCAGAAAATTCAAACGTTGAAGTACATCGGGCTGTCGCTCGAAGAAATAAGGAAGCTGCTGGCCGAAGATCAACAGGCGGGACGCGGCCTCTCCTATTCCTTGAACGCTCAGAGGGAAGCGATCGTGGATCGGTCCGCTCACCTCCATTCCGTGCGCCGCGCGATCGACGAAACGCTCGCCAGGCTGGAGCTGAACGGCGGGCATATCGACTGGGAAGCGGCCGTCACTCTCATCCGGTCGGTCGAACGGGAAAGCGACGGGTTCCGCCAGTACCGCAACGCCGAGAGATTAAGGCGACGTATGGAATTATACGATCGATGCAGCGTGAACCCGCAAAGCTGGCACGATTGGTTTTACGAGCAGCTGGGGAACCGATCCGGTCTAACCGTTCTGGAGCTCGGGTGCGGAGACGGCAAGCTGTGGAGGGAGCGGCGTCAGCGTATTCCGGCGACTTGGCGGATTACGGTAACCGATCTGTCTCCAGGCATGGTGGAAGAAGCTCGGAAGGGAATGGAGGCAGACCGTCGTTTCGCCTTCCTTCCGGCCGATATCCAGTCGATCCCGTTCCACGACGAACAATTCGACATCGTCATCGCGAACCATATGCTGTACCATGTCCCGAATCTGCCGCTCGCGTTGACCGAGGTGCGGCGGACGCTGAAGCCGGACGGCGTCTTCTATTGTTCCACGATGGGTTTGCGACACTTGGAGGAGATCGAGACGCTTGCGCGATCGTTCGATCCCGCGATCCGCGTATTGGATCCTGTTATCCAGCGATTCCCCCTCGACGGCGGGCACGAGCTCTTGTCCCGCTTCTTCCCGTCGGTACGGCGCGTGCGTTACGACGACGAATTGCTCGTCACCTCGCCCGAACCGCTGCTAAACTACATCACTTCTACGGGGACGTACGCGGAGCACAAACTTTCCGGAGCGGCTTACCGCCGATTCGCGCGCATGCTGACAGATAGGCTTGCACGGGAAGGGGCGATTCGAATCCGAAAAGAGCTCGGCTACTTTGCAGCGAAAAAAACGCTTGTAGGTGACGTAACGTAACCCTCTATACTCGAACTTGCAAGCATCGATAGGAGGGGAACGCAGTGAGTGCAATTGCTGACGGAAAGAAGGCGGCGCCGGGTGCGCTGCATATTTTAATCGCGGGACCGTATCGTTCGGGAACGAACGACGACCCGCTGCTGATCGAGCGCAATCTCCAATTCATGAATCGGATCGCCTTAGATGTGTACGAGAGGGGACATTTGCCGGTATTAGGGGAATGGTACGCGCTGCCTTTAGTCGCGCAGGCCGGCTCCGAGCGAATCGGCGACGCCGTCTTCGACCGTATCTTTCACCCGAGCTCGATCCGATTGTTGGACCATTGCGACGCCGTCCTTCGGGTCGGCGGAGCGTCGCTCGGCGCCGACGAAATGGTCAGAGTCGCGATGGAAAAAGGGAAAGCGATTTACGAAGATATTGCGCAATTGCCCACGCTCTAGAGGTGTGGGTAGGGTTCATCGACAGCGATCGCCGCTTCGGAGGCGACGCTGTTTTTTTGTTGAATAAGAACGTCCGCCACGAAGTGCCCTGCAACGGGAATGAAGTTTGGTGAAATTTGTAGAATTATGTTGACAAAATGTGGTTTGGTGAAGAATAATTATTCGAAGACCACATAATGCCACATTTCATTTGTGGAGAACAATGAGTCCATACTTGGGGAGAGGATCAAAATGAAGTTACTGCGGTGGTCTGTACAAAAGAAGCTGCTTGCAAGCTTCGCGTTCATTTTGCTCTTAATGTGCATTCTCGGTTCTTCCGCGATTAACAGAATGAATGCCATGAAGGAGGATACCGAAACGATCGCCGGGGTATGGATGCCGGGAGTCGAAGCGGCGAATCGTATGGCCTACTTAATGGAACATGTCGTCACGCTGACGTTCCGCCATATTCACGCGGAGGACGAAAGCCAACAGGATTATATGTTGAATGAAATCCAAACGACCTATACGGCGATCGACGAGCTTTTCGCCTCGTACGGCGCTATGGTCGATCATCCGGAGGAACGAGAAAGCTTCGATAAATTAAAGCAATATTGGTCGGTCTTTAAGAACGAAAACCAAACCATTTTGGAAAATAGCGCCAAGGACGCCGATTACAATACGCTTGCAAGAAAGACGCTGATCGAAAAGCTGCAACAATTCATTACCCTCCAATCTTTCGTGGACCAGCTTGTCCTTTACAATCACGACGGCGCTATCCAATCCGAGAAAGACGCGGCTGACGCGTTCCAAACGGCGCTGCGCGTCACGATTCTCATTATCGTCGGTTCCATCGTGCTGGTCGGCCTGCTCGCGTTCGTCGTAACGCGATTGCTCTCGATCCCGTTGAAGAGGGTAACGACGGCGATTACCCGCGTCGCGAAAGGGGATTTGTCCGTCGAGCCGGTCGTCGTCTCCAATAAAGACGAAATCGGCGACCTTGCGGTCGCGACGAACGAGATGGTACGGCAATTGCGGGAGCTCGTAAGCCATGTCGCCAGAACCGCGCACCAAGTCGCCGCCTCGTCGGCGGAGCTGTCCTCGAATGCCGATACGACGGCTTCTATGGTTACGAAGGCGGTCGGAGTTGTGCAGAACATGGCGGAAAGCGCTCTCACGCAGCACCGCGGTGCGGAGGACAGCTCTCGAGCCATGGAGGAAATGAGCTACGGAATTCAACGTATCGCGGGGGCGACGACGGATGCGGCCGACGCCTCCAGCCGAACCGAGCTCATGGTACGGCAGGGAGACGTCCTCGTGCAGGATGCCGTCGTGCACATGAACGCGATCCATACCGCCGTCACCCATCTGGCGAACGAAATTCGGAGAATGGAAGCGTGCTCGGAAGAAATTCAACAGTTCATCGGGGTCATCTCGGGCATTGCCCAACAGACCAACTTGTTGTCCCTGAACGCCGCGATCGAAGCGGCGAGGGCCGGGGAACACGGACTTGGATTTTCGGTCGTCGCGGCAGAGGTGAAGAAGCTGTCGGCGCAGTCGGAGACCGCGGCCATGCAGGTTTCCGAACTCGTGAAGGAAATCCAAGGCATTACGCTCGCCGCGGCCGGAGCGATGGAGAACGGCGTGCTGCAAGTGCAGACCGGCATGAGCTCCGTCCAAGAAACCGGGCGCACGTTCGCCGAAATCGCGCAAGCCGTTAACAATGTGGACGAACAAATTCAGGAAATTTCGGCCATCGCCGAGCAACTGTCCGCAGGGTCGGAAGAAGTGGCGGCGACGGCGATTTCGACCGCGGAGCTCGCCCAGCACACCTCATCCTTGGCCCAAACGTTGGCGAGCGGAACCGACGAGCAGCGCGCCGCGATCGAGGGAGTGTCCGCCTCGGCGCTCACTTTAACGCAGGCGGCCAAGGAATTAGAGGAGCGGATTCAACGATTCCGCTTGTGATCCGTAAGAAAAAACAGCGATCGCCTCGCAGGGCGCATCGCTGTTTTTGTTAGATTTCAATGTTTGCCGCGATGCTGTCTTCCCGGCCGTACTCGCGGATGAGCGCCGCTACCGCTTGGTGATGCGGATTCGGACCGTATGCCTCCAGCGCTTCCTTGTTCTCGAATCGGACCCGCAGCACGAGCTGGTACCCCTTGTTGTTATCCGAGAAATTGATGCCCGCGTTCACTTCGACGGCGCCGGTCAGATGCTGCCGCAGCGCCCGAAAGCGCTCCACGATTTCCTTAAGCTGCGCTTCGCTGGTTTGCTCGCCGAATTTCACGAGAATGATACGATCGATCATCGAAACTCCCCCTCGTTCTTGTTCTTCTAAAACTATAATCTAAAGAACTATAGCACGAAAACGGCGATACAATCCACTGATCGCCCGGACGTTTACGTATCATCATTTCCCGAGCAACCGCAGAAAGGTGCAGAAATCGCCGCGTTACGACACAAAATCACAGGGCCGTCTCCGCCTTGCCGCCCGACGAACGACTTGCCTTACCCGAGAGTTCCCTATACGATAGTAGAGACTATGAACAGAAATCAAATTCATAGGGAGGCTGTTATGGGCAACAGAAAAAAAAGTTCGAAACGTTCGCTGCTTCCTATAATCGCCTTGCTGCCTATGCTCGCCGCGGCGCCCCCCGCGCTCGCCACGGACGGGGGCGTCGCGCTCACTGGCGTGAGCGCCGCGATCGACGGTCGCATCGCGGCCATGGACGATCCGGCTCGCATCGCGGAAGGAAGGTTGTTTCTTCCGGCTGCTCCCTTGGCGAGACAGTTCGACGGCGCCGTCGACTGGGAGCCGCACGAAGAGAAAATGACCATTCGTACCGCGGACGGACGCACGATCGCCATGCGCATCGGCGTACCGGTCGCCACCGTCGACGGCACACGGTACCTTATGGATGCTGCGCCCTTCCTCGCGGACGGCCGGACTTATCTTCCGATCCGCTATTTCGCGGCGTTCCTGAGCGTCGACGTCGAGTGGCGCGCGGACGAGCGCCTCGCTTCGTTTCGGACGCTTGCACCGGGCGAAGACGCGGTGTCGGGCTTCCTTCGGGCGGCGGAACCTTACGCCGAAGAAGAGCTGCAGCTGCTGGCCAAGCTGGTCCAGGTAGAAGCCGGATATGAATCGTACGAAGGGCAGCTGGCGATCGCGAACGTCATCTTAAACCGGGTGAAGGATCCGCGGTTCCCGGCTACGATACGGGACGTCATCTACGCGGGGAAGCAGTTTCCGCCGGCGCACAACGGGCTGCTTGACGCCAGCGAGCCGGGCGAGATCGCGCTTCGCGCCGCCAGAGACGCGTTGGACGGAAAAAACAACGTCGAGGATGCGGTATATTTCTACAACCCCGACGTGACGAGCGGTTCGTTCTGGGACGCGCTCGATGTGGTGGCCTCCTACGAGAACCATAATTTTGCGAAATAAAGTTTTCATCCCGTTAAGTAAGCTGGGTAAGCTCCCGGGCGATCGGAGAAGGCAGCAACGTACATCGCGAAAACGCGGATGCGTTAACGGTCGAGTAAGAAAACATACGACGGCTCGTCCCGACGCGGGGCGGGCCGTTCTTTTTCCAAAAAGAGAAGTGACTATTTAACGTTAATCCATTAAAATATAAGCATAATTAATGAACGACCATTCTCGTCATCTAGAACCAGAAGCCGCTTAGCGCAGTAACGGTCGCAACTTTGTTATACGAGGGTGGTTGAATTGACGGATACCGTCTTTGTTCTGATCGTCGTTTGCTGTTATTTTCTCCCCACGGTCATTCTGACCGCATTAGCCACCGATGTCTACATGCGAAACAAGAGCAGCGCTACAAACCGGATTTTTAGCGCTTTGCTTTTACTGTTCGCCTATCAATATATATGCCAAACCCTCGCGTACCTGCTGCCTCCGGAGGCGGGAATCCTCGTATATCGGTGGGGTACGGTCCCGGTGTCGATCGCGACGTTATTTTTTTCGCTTCTTTTCTATGTCAAAGTAACGAAGGTCGAGCGTAACATGCCTCGCTGGCTCCTGTATGCGTTCGGCTATGTTCCGTTTCTATCCATCTTTGTATTATCCACGTGTACCGATACCATCATTAGCGGCTGGTATATCGACGAACCGTGGCTGCGTATCGCCAAAGGCGGTTTGTACCCTGCATACAACGTCTATATGCTGCTCGTTACGGCGACCGGCAACATCCTGTTATACTTCGGAATGAAACGATCGAATGAGGAACGAGAGAAACAAAAGTTTCGGAAAATGCTGCTTTTGGCGAACATCAGTATGGTCATCGGTTTCCTTACAGCCGCCGAAGCCGGATTGATTTCGCATTTCGATCTCCCCGCGATGCCGGAACTGGGCTTGATCGCCTCCTTATTCTGGGCTTGGTCGTTCCGAATGGAGATGGTAAAACATAATTTCTTTCCATACCAACTCCAGATTTACGAGATGCTGCACCGACGTTCCACCTTCGGCATTATTATCGCCGATCGGAACGGGAAGATCGTCGAGGTGAATCCTGCCGCCAAGCAAGTGTTGGATCTCCTGCAGACCAAGGTTCGGCTCGTTACGGACTTGTACCCCGAACCCGTTCGCGAAGAAAAGCTGGAGCAATACAAAATCGACTTTGCCCGCCGGGAATTAAAGAAGGACCGCGAAATGGAACTCGCCGTCTCGGAGGGGAGAACCTTGTTAGCGGCATGGGACAACGGGTTTCTCGATTTCGACGACCAACAGCTTCAAATTTACATCGCCCGCGATATTACGGAACAAAGAGCCAACGAGAACAAGGTCGCCTTCTTAGCGTACCACGACCCGCTGACCGGACTAGCGAACCGCGCGCAAATGTACGATCGAATCGCTCAAGCGATCGACCGCGCAACCGAGGACCATCGCTTCTTGTTCGCCGTACTGCTCATCGATTTGGACGATTTTAAGCGGGTGAACGATAGTTACGGGCATTATGCCGGAGATCGGCTGCTCGCGCATGTCGCGGAAACGATCCGGAATGCGGTTGGATCGCTGGGGATTTCGGCGCGCCTAGGCGGAGACGAATTCGTTGTACTGCTGACGGGCGTCGCCTCGGAAGGAACGGCGCGGAAGATTGCCGAGCGGTTAGTTTCCGACTTCGAAAACCGACCTCTGCAGCTTCCGACGCAAACCATTCGCATCTCCTCGAGCATCGGAATGAGTTGTTTCCCGCGGGACGGGCGGGACGTCGATACGCTGCTCCAAGCCGCCGACGCGGCGATGTACAAGGCCAAGGGCGGCGGGAAAAACCGAATGTACACGGCGGCAAACCCGTAAGCGGCGCAACATAACAAAAAAACTAATAAAATGTTGAATTCTTGCACTGTAACCGCTCTCGACCTAGGAGGATAATGGAGGTGAATCGATACGAACGATAAATAGCGAGAACTCGTGACGGAGGTGGCCGTATGGCGGGCGGCGGCGAGAAAATCAAATGGGGAATCATCGGTCCGGGTAACATTGCGCAAAAATTCGCGCTTGATTTGGAGTTGTCGACCACGAGCGAAATCGCGGCCGTCGGCTCCCGGTCTTTGGAGCGGGCCGTCGCGTTCGGCGAACAATTCGACGTCCCGAACCAATACGGCAGCTACGAGGAAGTGGCGCGGGACCCCGCGGTAGATATCGTGTACGTGGCGACGCCCCACACGATGCACTACGAGCATACGTTACTATGTTTGCAGGCCGGGAAGCACGTTCTGTGCGAGAAGCCGTTCGCGATCAATGCGCGCGAGTCGGCGCACCTGATCGAGATCGCGCGGCAGCGAGGTTTGTTCTTGATGGAAGCGATGTGGGTGCGCTACCTGCCGGCCATGACGAAGGTCCGGGAGTGGCTGAAGGCCGACCTTATCGGGGAAGCGCGGATCGTCAAGGCGGATTACGGCATCTGCATCGACTGGGATCCGAAGCATCGATTGTTCGACCCCGAGCTCGGCGGAGGGGCTTTATTGGACTTGGGCGTATACCCGATCAGCTTCGCTTCCATGGTGTATGGGGAGCAGCCCGAACAAATTTTCAGCACGGCGCGAATCGGCGAGACAGGGGTGGACGAGCAATTTTCGTTGCTCTTCTCTTACCCCGGAGGCAAATCGGCGGTGATCAATTCCGGTACCCGTCTAAAGACGCCGCACGAGGCGTACATTCTCGGTACGAAGGGGAGCATTCGGATCCCGGTATTCCCGTCGGGACGCAGGGCCGAACTAGTCGTCAATGATAAGATCGTCGATGTATTCGAGGATTCGAGCGAAGGGCGCGGGTCCCGCTACGAGGCGGAGGAAGCGGTCCGCTGTCTCCGTTCGGGGCGGACGGAAAGCGCGGTTATGCCGCTGGACGAGACGCTGGGCGTCATGCGGACTATGGATCGCATACGCCGGGAGTGGGGCGTGACGTATCGCGCCGATCGTTAGCCATGAACTCTCGGGTGAAACCGATGAAGCAGCATGCGTACAGCTAGGCCGAGTAGGAGGCATGAGTCCGGTACTTTTCCGGGCTTATGCCTTTTCTTTTTTGCCTTTGCCGCCTGTGGGCGTTTAACGTATACATTTTGGATGCAGAAAAAGTAAATTTTCCCACGCGCTCCATAGTAGGTGTTCATTCGTTACGAGCGGATCGTCAAATACCAAAGTATATAGTATAAAAATTATTTGATAAAACCTACGTTAACGTATATATTTTATTTATAGGGTATACGTAAGTGGATGGTTTTATTATTAGCGGGAGGGAGGCCACCGGGATGAATCATACATGGCAAGCGAAGTGGATTTGGATCGATGTACCGGAGGGAACGCCCAACGTATATGCCGAAGCGCGGACCGTCTTTCCCGTCGATGCACAGGTTCGTTCGGCCACGTTGCGCATTTCCGCGAACCAAGAATACAAAGTATACATAAATGGCACGGAGATCGGTTTCGGACCGTCGCCGTCCGACATGGCCTGGAAATATTTCGACGCTTACGAAGTAGCGGATCGATTGACGCTCGGGGATAACTGCCTTGCGATCGCGGCTTACAATTTCGGAACGGCGGACATCGTGACGATGCAGCGGCAAGGACCCGGCGGCATGATCGCGCAGCTGGACATACGTACCGACGACGGAGCGTACACGGTCGCAACGGACGGAACGTGGAGATGCCGGCGCTCGCCCAGATGGGTAAAATCCGTCTCTAGGATGCATCTCTGGGGCGGATACAAAGAAATTTATTTAGCGGAACAAGAAGACGGGTGGGAGCGGGCGGAATACGACGAGGTCGGGTGGGAGCGCGCGACCGTCGTCGCGGACGCGCTGCAGGCGGATTCCCCTTGGCCGAGGCTGCTGCCGCGCGAGATTCCGTTCCTTCGGCGGGAGGTCGTTCATCCAAGCGCCATCGTTCGAGTCGAGGAGAACTACGGTACG
>NZ_DASQMZ010000157.1:0-22886 GCF_035645235.1 Paenibacillus sp. | reverse complement strand
GGTCCTCAGCCGGCCGTCGTTACGATGCGAGGCGGCACGATCGAAGACGTCGCTTGGGGGGCGGAGGCGGCGGCGGGAGCGGCGGACGCGGTCGTAGACGGCCACGGGCAGCTGCTCATTCCCGGGATGATCGACGTTCATATTCACGGAGCCGAGGGTTACGACATGATGGACGGCGACACTCGCAGCGTAGAGGTCGTCTCCGCGGCATGCGCGCGTACGGGCTGCACCTCGTTCCTCGCGACGTCGGTCTCTTCCTCCTTGGAGGACTTGCTGGCGATGATCGCGAGCGTGTCTCGGGTGGCCGGACGGGAACCGGGCGCGCGCATCGTCGGCATGCATATCGAAGGTCCGTATTTGAATGCGAAACGCAAGGGGATGCAAAACGAGAAGTTTTTGCGCCATCCCGACGTGTCCGAAATGGAGCGCATTCTCGCGTCTGCCGGCTCGCTCGTGAAGATGGTGACGATCGCCCCCGAGTTGCCGGGGGGCATGGAGATGATCCGCTTCCTGAAGGAGCGCGGCGTCATTCCGGCGATCGCCCATACGGACGCGACGTACGAGGAGGCGGTCGAGGCGTTCCGCGGCGGCGCCAGTCACGTGACGCATTGCTGCAACGGGATGCGGCCGATTCACCACCGGGACCCCGGGCCGATCCTGGCCGCGTTCGAGGCGGAGCACGTCAGCGTGCAGGCAATCGTGGACGACGTTCACCTGCATCCGGCTATGGTACGGCTGCTGTATCGGGAGAAGGGAGCGGGCAAAATGGTGCTCATTACTGACGCGCTGCAGGCGATGGGCATGGGCGACGGAACGTACACGTTCGGCGGACACGCGGTGCAGGTCGCGAACGGAGTGGCGACGCTCGCGGACGGCACGCTCGCTTCGAGCACGGTCACGATGAACGAGGCGCTGGCCAAGACGGTGCGCGCCGGCATTCCGCTGCGAGACGCGGTGCGCATGGCGACGGAGACGCCGGCCGACCTGCTCGGCTTGCCCGGGAAGGGGCGAATCGCGCCGGGGGCGGACGCGGATCTGGTGCTGATGAACGAACGGTTCGAGGTACTGCGCACATGGGTCGGCGGGAAGCTCGTGCATACGGTATAAGAACGATATAAGAACGGCATAAGAGAAAAATTGCAGGGGCTGTCCCAAAGTAGTGTCGGACTACTTTGAGGAGGGCTCTTTTTTAATCGCTTGAATATCGTTCAACTCGATTGACTCCGCGTTCGGGGCGTTGGTATAGTTGAGGTGCCGAAGGCTGTTTCGGTACGTACCGCCGACGTTCACGCCGAATTTCGAGGAGGTCTAGAGATGAACCGAGTATCCCCTTATTTGCTTCGGTTGATCTTGTTCGGATCGTTGCTCAGCCTGCTGCCCGTCATGTTCATCGGTGCCTTCGCTTATTATAAGGCATCCGAGGACGTTCAAGCCAAGGTGGTCGAACGCAACGGGCAGCTCGTTCGGCAGACGCAGGCGCGCGTCGACCAGGTGCTGGAGCTGGTCGAGCAATCGGTCGTTCAGTTCGCGGACTCCCCCCTGTCCAAAACCGCGCTTCGTTCCCCGCTGACCCCGGAAGACTTCGTGCTCCTGAACGAATTGCGGTCGGAACTGTCGGGATTGCAAAAGTTCAATCTCGGGGTGACGGATATCCATTACGTGAATTGGGATAAGGGCTGGTACGTCGACAACGTCGGCTGGTGGAATCCGTTCGATCGGGAAGGCGCGTTATCGTACCTGGAACAAGAGCGCTCCGCGGGGTCTCCGCCATGGGAGTTATATGAAGGGAGCCTTGGCGCCGGGCAGCCGGAAAGCTGTCATTTCCTTCTGCTGAAACGACTGCCGTACTTGTCCAACGCGCCGAGAGGCGCGGTGGCTTCTTTCGTTTCGTGCGGCCATATCGACAAGCTGATTAACGAAGTGGTCTATAACGGTTTATTCTTCGTGACCGACGAACGGGGACGCATCGTCGCCGCCAACCGGGAAGCGGCAGCGTCTCCGCGAGCGCTCCAAGCCGCGTACGACGAGCTGAGCGTCCGCGGCGGCACCGCCGCGGAGGTGTCCGTCGGGGGCGAGAGGCATCTTGTGACTAGGCATCATTCCCCCTACACGGATTGGACGTACGTCCTGCTCACGCCGCAAGCGTCGGTCTTGTCCGAGTCCGAGACGATTCGACGAACGGCGATTTCGTTATGTTCGGGCATCTTATTGATGTGCTTCGTCCTTGCGACGGTAGGCTCCCGGAGACTGTACGATCCGATCCGGCGGCTTCAGGACATGATGCGGGGCGAATCCCGCGAGCCGGCCAAGCCGCGCGCGAAGAACGAGTTTATTACGATCCAAGAAGGCATCTTGGATTTGATGAACCATCGGAAACGAATGACGGCAGAGATGCAGGGGCAGATGCGGCGGCTGAACCATTACTTCGTCGTGACGCTGATCCAGGAAGGCATGCGAGCGCAGGATATCGCGGAGCAGCTTCGGAAATTCGACTACCCGAAGGACTGGAAGCGCTGGGCGGTGCTCGTCGCAGACGTCGAACGGTTCGAGGAGACGTCGTACCCGGCGGGCGACAGAAGCTTGCTTATGTTTGCGATGCAAAATATCGCGATGGATATGCTTTCCCCTTCGCAGCGGCTGCATCCGGTGCTCATGGGGAAGTATCAGGTGACGATCATGGCCGACCATGCGGAGGACGGGTCGGCGTTCGAACGGAATCTGCTGGAATTCGCGAAGCTTTTTCAAGGGAATGTTCTATCGTATTTAAAGCTCAACGTCAGCGTCGGCATCAGCAGAGTGTACACCCGTCTCGAGGATACGCCGAAGGCGTATAAAGAAGCCTTAGAGGCGTTGAAATATCGGATTAAGCTTGGGCATCGCATGGTGCTGCCCATCGACGAGCTGGAGGGAAGCACGACGAACCGGCTCGAGGTTCCCGAAAAATTGAGCGGGGACATTATCGACCTTGTCAAGCTAGGGTACGAAGAAGAGGTCATGGGGGCGTTGGAGGTCTATTTCGACGCCTTGTTTGCGGAGGAGCGAACGCCGCTGGAATATCAATTTCTGCTTTCGCAGCTCGTCATCGGCATATGGAACCAGTTGGGAGACCCGGTCGACGCAGAGCACGACCCGGCCCAGGACGGACGCTCCGCGCTGACCCAGCTGTTCGAGCTGTCCACGAAGCAAGAAATTAAATCGTGGCTGCGGGACGTCGTCGTGCTCCCCGCCGCCCGAAGGAGGAACCAACGCGAGACGGCTCATTCCGTGAAGCTTTGCCAAGACGTGAAGCGGCTCGTTCACGAGCGATACGACAGCGATCTCACGTTGGAGGCTTGCTCGGAGCTGCTGAACTATCACCCGAATTACATCCGCCGCGTCTTTAAACAGCACGTAGGCGTCAATTTCAGCGAGTACTTGGCCGACTATCGCATGGAACGGGCCAAGTATTGGCTGTCGAAGACGGACATGAAAATATTCGAAATCGCGGAGAAGCTGAAGTACCAGAACTCCCAGAATTTTATTCGCTCGTTCCGAAAGTCGGTGGGCATGACGCCGGGGGAATATCGGGAGAAACATGCCGACGCGTAGACGTTCCCTGAAGATTATCGCGGCGCCACATCGTGTGGAAGATGATTATTGAGGTCGTTAAAACGTTGCAACGGCAAGGAGAAAAGACGTTCCGTCCGGATTGCAGACAGAAATTGGCTGCAGCGGTAGCATCATTCTTGAAAGCGGATACAAACCATGCGGGGCACTCATTCTTATTTGGAAAGGAGGAGATTCGCAACCGTGAATAAGGCTGCCATTCGACGGAAGAACGCCCCGGCGCTTCCGTCCGCGGGCTTCGTTCCGTGGAGGTCGCTCGTCCGAAACCGTTGGCTGTACCTCATGCTGCTGCCCGGCGTGCTGTACTTCGTCGTATTTCGTTATTTCCCGATGTGGGGCGTGTTGATCGCGTTTCAGGATTACCGGGTGAACTTGGGGATTTTGGGCAGCGAGTGGGTCGGGATGAAGCATTTCGTCCGGTTCTTCCATATGCCGGATTTCTGGTTGCTGTTCCGGAACACGTTTATTCTGGCCGTCTACAACCTGGTGTTTTTCTTCCCGCTGCCGATCATGCTCGCGCTCTTGCTGAACGAGGTTCGGCAGCAGGCGTTCAAGCGAACGATTCAGACGATCATTTATGTGCCTCACTTCGTGTCCTGGGTCGTCGTCGTCGGCATCGCGTATTTGTTTTTAACGACCGAAGGCGGCATCCTGAACGAGCTGATCGCGGCCATGGGGTACGAGAAAATTCCGTTCCTGCTCAGCTCCGAATGGTTTCGGACGCTCGTGACGGCGGAGGTCATCTGGAAGGAGAGCGGATGGGGGACGATTTTGTTCCTGGCCGCGCTGGCCGGCATCGACCCGCAGCTGTACGAGGCGGCCCGGATGGACGGGGCCAACCGATGGAAGCAGCTTTGGCACGTGACGCTGCCGGGAATTCGCAGCACGATCATCGTGCTTTTCATCTTGAGGCTGGGGACGTTCCTCGACAGCGGCTTCGAACAAATTTTCCTCATGCTGAACGCATTGAACCGGGACGTCGGGGAAGTGTTCGACACCTATGTGTACACAGCAGGCATTGTTCAGGGGCAGTTCAGCTACAGCACCGCCGTCGGGCTGTTCAAATCCGTCGTCTGCTTCATGCTCGTCGTCGCCGCGAACAAGCTGGCGAAGCTGCTCGGCGAAGAAGGGATTATGTGATGAGGAAGGAAAGGAGGGACGCCGATGACCGTCGATAAATCATGGGCCAGCCGGCTGGCGGACGTCGCGATTTACTTGACGTTATCGCTTAGCGCGTTGGTTTGTATCATTCCTTTTCTGTACATCGTCGCAGGCTCCTTCGCCACCCCCCAAGAGCTGGCCGAGCGAGGGTTCATTTTGTTCCCGACGCAATTCACCTTAGACACATACGAATACGTGCTGTCTACCGCCACGATCCCGGCCGGCTTGCTGACGAGCGTAAAGCTCACGGTCGTCGGCACGGCCGTGAACCTGCTCATGACCGCTTTGATGGCGTATCCGCTCGCGCGGCGGGATTTGGCCGGACGGGGCTGGATCATGTACATGGTCGTCTTCGCGATGCTGTTCAACGGCGGCATGATCCCGACGTACATCGTCGTCAAGGAAGCGGGACTGCTCAATTCGATGTGGTCGTTGATTTTGCCGGGCGCGATCAGCGCCTTCAATATGATCGTGATGAAAAATTTTTTCCAACAGCTGCCCGAAGGACTGGAGGAATCGGCCAAAATCGACGGCTGCAACGATCTGTCGATCTTGTTCCGAATCGTCGTCCCGCTCTCGATGCCGGTCATCGCGACGTTGGCGCTGTTTTACGGGGTGGGCCATTGGAATTCGTACTTTAGCGCGATTTTGTACATGAACGACGCCGAGCAATGGCCGGTTCAAGTTTGGTTGCGGCAAATCGTTATCTTGTCGGTAGGCGGCTTCTCCGAATCGACGGAGTCGCTGGAGTCCGTACCGCCTCCGGCCGAGACGATCAAGATGGCCGTAATCGTCGTATCCACCGTGCCGATGCTGCTCGTGTATCCGTTCCTTCAGAAGTATTTCGCGAAGGGGGCCTTGCTGGGCTCCGTGAAAGGTTAATCTACCATTACCCATTCGGGAGGAATCGTATCTATGAATAACGGCACCTTGCCGCGCAAGACCGCAGCCATCACTATCGCCGCCCTGATGCTTGTCTTGGCGGCTTGCTCGGGCGCCGGAACGACGGAAGCTCCGGCCCCGGCGCCGGAGACGTCCGATAGCGCAACGTCGACGCCGACGGCGGAGGCGCCCAAGGAAGCGGAGACGCCATGGAAGGAGCCGTACGTGCTCTCGATCATGGTCGACAATTTCACGCCGGATATTCCGCCGGCCGACAGCCCGTCGATGAAATTCATCGAGGCGCAGACGAAGACGGATTTGGACGTCACGTGGGTGCCTTCGGCGAACTATACGGAGAAGCTGAACGCGACGATGGCCTCCGGCGATATGCCGAAGGTGATGGTGACCCTCGGCGCCAAGGTCCCAAGCGTCATTAACGCGATCCGCACCGACGTGTTCTGGAAGCTGGACGATTACCTCAAGGATTACCCGCGGTTAAGCGCGATGAACGAGGTCACGCGGAACAATATTTCCGTCGACGGCGGACTCTACGGCATTCCGCGGCATCTGGATCTCGCGGTGCAGGCCGTCAACTACCGGAAAGACTGGCAAGAGAAGCTCGGGCTTCCGGTACCGAAGACGCTGGACGACATTTACAATATGGCGAAGGCGTTCACGGAGCAGGATCCGGACGGCAACGGCAAGCACGATACGTACGGGGTTCTAGAATCCAACTTGATCAGCTTCAACCAAATCCTGATTCACTACGGCGGCCCGCACGGGTGGACGGTCCAGGACGGCAAGTTTATTCCCGCGCACGAATCCCCCGAGTATTTGCAGGCGCTTAATTTTTATAAGCGGTTGTACGACGAGAAGCTGATGAACCAAGATTTCGCGGCGATTACGGACGTGCAGGCCAAGCAATTGTACGAGACGCACAAAGGCGGCATGAGACTTTACAATGTGTGGGAGCTGACGGAGCGGACGCCGGTGCTGCAAAGCACGGTGCCGGACGCGGAGCTGGCGATCGCGAACATCGTCTCGCCGAACGGAGAAGAGCGGTATTGGCCGGGAAGCGGATACAGCGGCGTATACTTGATCCCGAAGAGCAGCGTGAAGACGGAGCAAGAGCTTAGACGCGTATTGCAATATTTCGAGGACTTGGCCTCGCCGGAGGTGCAGCTGTTCATGCAATACGGGCTCGAAGGCGTCCACTTCAAGTTCGAGAACGGCAAGCCGAAGAAGATCGACGAGGCGCTGTACCAGAAGGAAGTCAATATTTTGCGCCGCTTGAAGCCGCATACGATGTCCGACGTGCCGGAGGGGGACAACGCGCCGGCGGTGAACGCGGTCAATAAGCATTTCGTCGAGAAGGAAAGCTTGACGATCGCCAATCCGGCCAATGCGTTCATCTCGGATACGTACACGGAAATCGGGCCGGAGCTCGATAAGATTCTTCACGACGCCCGCGTGAAATACGTGATGGGCGCGATCGACGAGGCCGGCCTCCAGGCGGCCGCCGACGAATGGCGCAAGCAAGGCGGCGACAAGATCATTCAAGAGTACGAAAAGCAGTACGCGGACGCGAAGTAATTCGAATTCGCAAAGGAACGCGGGGAAAGATCAACGTCTTTCCCCGTTTCCGGCGAAGGCGAAACTTTCCCGGGTAGAAATCTTTCGTTAGAGAGGTTGTTCCGATCCTCCTTTACCCAGAAAATGGGGATGTTGCACCATTTTCTGTAGAGGAGGATTTATTTATGTCGAAGGTACGGTTCCGAAGTCGGTACGCTAGGGCATTCGCCGCCGGGACGATCGCGTTGACCCTTGCGTGGTCGTGCCTGGCCTCTTTCGCAAGCGCTTCCGCGACGTCGGAAACGAGTCCCGCCGCCGCGTCGGCCACCGCGATTACGGATGCGGCGATGAACACGGCGACGCCCGCGAAATTGTCGAAGTTCGAGATGACATTCAATCTGTCCGAGACGTACGCCAATCCGTTCGATCCGCAGGAGGTCGATGCGCGGGCGACGATCCGCACGCCGTCGGGCAAGGTCGAAGTCGTGCCTGCGTTCTACCGCGGCGACGATGCGCCGAATTGGGCGATCCGCTACACGCCGAGGCAGCCGGGCGGGCACGAGATTACGCTGACGGTGCGCGACAAGAACGGCGTGGCGACGAGCGGCGCCTATACGTTCACGGCGACGGGGGAACCCGCCCCGGGCCGCGGCTTCATGGGCGTATCGGGCGACCGGTTCGTCGATTCGCACGGGAAGCAGCTCACGCTGCTCGGGACGAACTACGCGTGGAGCACGCCCGCCGACATAACGGCGGCGATGCCCGAATACAAGGCGGCCGGCATGAATCTCATGCGGTTCTGGCTGACGTGCTGGTGGGCGAACTATTCGCCGGAGTACGGGCCGGTGACGACGACGCAGGGCGGCATCACGATGACGTACAACGGCATCGGCGATTACAACCTCGAAAACCTCGAGCGCATGGATACGGTGCTTGAGACGGCCGAGGAGAATGGCATCTATCTGATGCTGACGCTGAACAGCTTCGGGGATTTCTACTACGACTGGGCGTACCATGCGTACAACCGGGCGAACGGCGGACCGTCCAACTGGACGGAAAACGATACGGACTTCTGGTACAACCCGGAAGCGCTGCGCTACCAAGAGCGGCTGTTGCGTTATGTGTTCGCCCGCTGGGGATACAGCGCGTCGCTCGGCATGCTCGAGTATTGGAACGAATCCGACAACCGCGTCGACACGGAGACGTGGATTCGCGACGCCTGGCATAAGTCCATGGACGATTACTGGAAGAGCTGGGACTTCTATAAGCACCCGACGACGACGAGCTTCGCGTGGAAGGATCACGTCGGGCAGCATGCGACGCAGGATTCTTGGGACAATCTCGATACGCTCGACGTCGTAAACTCGCACCTATACGAGGACAGCGAGCAAATTATCGACAAATGGGAAGCGACCCTGAACGCGCTGCGGCAGTTCGGCCACCGTCCGATCTTTATGGGCGAGGTCGGGAAAACCCATAACGACACGTCGAGCGATACGGAGCTGCTGTACTATTTGCATGACGGTCTCTGGTCGCCGATTTTCCGCGCGGGAGCGGCCGGGGCGAACGTATGGTGGATTTTCGAAAACGGCTTCAACCCGCCGGCCGAATACAAGGCGCAGTATAAGCATCTGGCGGATTTCATTCAGCCGGAAGAAGGGCATCTGCTTTCCATGCCGCACCGCGATCTGGGCGAGATCGGCGGCGGGGCGAAGGCCGGCGGGTACATCGCGGAGGATCGCGCGCTGCTGTGGGTGAACGACACCGTGTCGACGTATAAGGTCGCGTCGCCGCGTACGCTCGAAGGCGCGGTCGTCACGCTCGACGGCATGAAGCACGGTCCGTACGACGTGACGTATTATAACACCTATACCGGCGAAACCGTGTCGACGGCGCAGGGCATCGCGAACGCGCAAGGCTTGCGCCTTGAGCTGCCTTCGTTCGCGCGAGATCTCGCCGTGAAGGCGGTGCATCGTCAGGCCGGCGACGACAAGAACGACCGGAAGGCGCCTACCCCGCCGACCGGCGTCGCCGCGACGGCGACGACCGAGCGGACGGCGACGCTGTCGTGGGAAGCTTCGGACGATCACATCGGCGTCGTCGGCTACGACATCTTCCGTGACGGCGTATTCGTCGGCGAGACCCACGGCCCGGCGACGACGTTCAAGGATACGATTCTAGAGCCGGGCACGACGTACTCGTATACGGTTGTCGCCAGAGACGCGGCAGGCAACCGGTCGGAGGCGAGCGCACCTGCCGCGGCGACGACCGCGGAGAGCGACGCGGAAGCGCCTTCGGCGCCGTCCGGCTTGGAGGTGCTGGACGTCGGCACCGGTACGGTCGACCTTGCGTGGGGCGCCTCGACGGACGACCGCGCGGTTCATTCGTATTTGGTGTATCGCGACGGCGTGCTCTTCGGCACGACGCAGTCGACGACTCTGCAAGACGACGGGCTGCGGCCGGGACGTACGTATGCGTATACGGTGAAGGCGAAGGACGCGGCAGGCAACGTGTCCGCAGCGAGCGAAGTCGTTCAGGCGACGACCGACGCTCCCGCCATGACGCCGAATTTGCTGCCGAATCCGGGCTTCGAAGACGTCGTCGACGGGAAGCCGGCGAACTGGACGTGCGAGCAAAATTGGTATTGCGCTTCCGATCTCGTAGAGAAGCGCTCCGGCGACGCCTCGCTGAAGATCGAAGGCGACACCGGCGCTTGGTTCGGCATCGCGTCGGCCGCGGGACCGGCGATCGCCGGCAATACGTACGAGTTGGACGGCTATGTGAACATCTCCTACAACTTCGGGGCTTTCCTGAAGGTGCGCATGCAATTCCTGAACGCGGTCGGCAGCATTCTCGACGACCGGACGGTGCATGTCTATAGCGGTACGACGAGCGGCTTCGAGAACGTGTACGGCGCCTTCGTCGCGCCGGCGCACACGGCCAAGGTGCGCGTCTATGCGTACATCGAAGGCTTGAACGCGACGATCCGCCTGGACGACTTCTCGATCCGCGGCTACGGTCCGCACACGCAGCCGGAGGAGCCGGAGGAACCGACGGGGAATCTGCTGCTGAACGGCAGCTTCGACGAGCGCAACGACTCCTGGAAGACGGCGATCTGGACGTGCGAGAAGGAGTGGCTGTGCCAATGGACGGATCAGGTGAAGCGAACGGACGGCGAAGGCACGGCGTCCATGCGCATCGTCACGTACGGCCCGGATTGGTTCGGCGTGTATCAGGACGCCGTCGCGTCGGCGGGGAACGCGTATGCGTTCGACGGGTACGTGAAGGTCGCGGCGCGGTCGGCCGGCAAGCTGCAGGCGAAGCTGGCGTTTTACGACGACGCGGGCGCCCAGCTATCCGAGGAGTGGCTCGCGGATCTCGACGCCGCGGGCGACGCGTGGGTTCGGGTGCAAGGCGCGAAGACCGCCCCGGCGGGCGCCGCGAAGGTGCGCGTGCTGATCTACGCCAACGGCTTCCACGGCGACGCGTATCTCGACGATTTCAGTTTGGTGCGACAGTAATCTCATAACGGCTCGGAACGGCGCTCGTACTTCGGTACGGGCGCCGTTTTCGTTCGGAATTGGACGAACGTGCTCTGCAAAACGCACATTCGTAGTTTTTAAGATTGCATAGGATAAGGACAAACGAATCATAGAATCGTTAAGAGAATGGAGGCTGCGCCATGATTTCCGTCATCATCAGCACGAACCGCCCCGAACGCATGGAAAACGTCTTCCGCAACTATGCGCGGCAACGGTTGAAGGACAAGGAAATGATCGTCGTGCTGCACGGCGAGCATATGGATGCCGACGCCTGGCGCCGGGAGGCCGAGCGTCACGATCGCGTGAGCGTCTATACGATGCCGAAGAAGGCGTCCGTCGGCGCGTGCAAAAACTTCGCCGTCCGGAAGGCGAAACATCGGTACGTCGCAAAATTCGACGACGACGATTATTACGGTTCCTACTATCTGTCGGAACTCTATAAAGCTTTCAAAACAAAGAAAGCGGACGTCGTCGGAAAATCCCGTTCCTTCGCCTACGTCACGAAGTATCGCGCGCTCTTGCTGCGCAGGGGGGACGCGGAGCGGGGGCGCGCGAAGCAGCTCCGGGGGCCGACGATCGCCGCGAGGAAGAGCATTTTCAAGAAGGTGAAATGGCCGGACCGCGGACGCGGCGGCGACAAGGTGTTCTTGAAGCGCTGCGTAAGGCGAGGGTTGAAGCTTTACGCGACCGGCAAATACAACTTTGTGTACATCCGGGGAGATCGGACAGCGCATACGTGGGGGATCGGCGCGAAGCAATTCATGAAGCGCTGCGCGTTCGTCCGGCGCACGGACGATTATCGGCCGTACGTCGACCGGCGGGTAAAGGGGGGCCATCGATGAAACAAACGGGTTTCGAGCAAGTTACGGCGATTATCAAGACGTTCGAGCGGCCGCATTGCCTCGACCGACTGATCGCCAGCATTCGCGAATATTATCCGGAGATGCCCATCATTGTCGCGGACGACAGTCGCAGACCGGCCGTGCGGAACGACGTGGAATACCACGTGCTGCCCAAGGACAGCGGCTTGTCCCGCGGGCGCAATTATTTGGTGAAGCAGGTAAAGACGCCGTATACGCTGCTGCTCGACGACGACTTCTGCTTTATTCGAGAAACGGACATAGGCAAGCTGCTGCGCGCAATGAAGGCCGGCGGGTTCGACATCGTCGGCGGCAGGTACTTGGAGCCCAAAGGCGTTCGCAATTCGCAAGGGACGTTCAAGCTGTCCCGAGGCGTGCTGCATTACCTCGTCAAATCGCGGGGGAAGAAGGCGGGCCTTCCTAGGTACGACATCGTGAACAACTTCTTCCTGGCCCGTACGGAGGCGCTGCGGCGCTGCCGCTGGGACGACCGATTAAAGACGGGCGGGCAGCACTTGGATTTCTTCCTGCAGCATAAGGGGAAGCTGAAGGTCGCCATGCATCCGGGCGTATTCGTATACCACACCAACGACCGGAGCAGCGAGACGTACGTGAAGTTCCGGAGCCGGGACCGGACGACGTTCAAGCCGATGTTCATGAAGAAGCATGGCATCAAGAAGATTCGGCGGGAGCGGGGGCTGTTCCGGCCGGTACGCACGGTGAAGAAGCGGTTGAGTCGGGAGACGCGGATGCTGCTCAGATCGGGAAGGAAGGGGGCTTGAGCCATGGGGAGGCGCTCGCTCCGGCGCTATGAGATTCGCTCGAAGCCGGTCGGCGAGGGAAAGCAAGGGCGCGTATATTTCGGCCGCGACGCGGAGCGCCGGAAGGGCGTGGCGGTGAAGGAGACGTTCGACCCGGCGCACGCGGAGCAGGAGGCGCGGGCGATGCGGTCGGTCGGCCCGTCTCCGTACTTGCCGGCATTCGTGGATTGCTTCCTGGCGCACGGCAGAGGGTATCTCGTGACGGCGTGGATTTCCGGCCGGCCGCTTCGGGACGTCCGCGCGAAGCGCAAGCGGCGCGTCGCCGTCGGCATCGCGCTCGACGTGCTGAAGGCGCTGCAGGACGTTCATGCCGCCGGGTATTTGCACGGAGACGTACATGTGAACAACGTCATGTTCGCGAAGCGGAACGCCGGGCGGGTCAAGCTGATCGATCTGGGGCGGGCGCTGCCGAAAGACGCGGACGGCATCTATCGCGGAAAAAACGAACGGAAGGCGCCTAGGGCGTTCGCTCCGCCGGAGCAACGACGGAGCGGGCGATGGACGCTCGACGACAGCTCCGATCTATACAAGGCAGCGGGGCTGTGCGTATACCTCATGACGCGAAAGAAGCCTGCGCTCGACCCGGCCTCCGGCGGGCACCGGTGCACGCTGAAAAACAAGAAGCTGCAGAGCGTCCTAAATAAGGCGATGCGGGCCGACCCGAAGGAGCGGTACCGGTCGGCGGCGGAGTTCATTCGGGCGTTGGAGCCGTTCGCGTAAGCGAACGGCTTCGGCGCGTTGTCGATTGCAAATAATTTACGCGGAGGGGATTGACTTCCGCAACTGTAAACTTTAGAGTAACAGATAGTGGGCGGCGAATCAGTTTCGCCTACATAGAGACATTACCGGATAAGGAAGTGGGAGTTAAGTATGAAGCAATACAATACGCGCGCGATTATGGCGTCGCTGCTCATCTGCGGCTTTATGGGCCTGTTCAGCGAGACGGCGTTGAACATCGCCATTACCAATCTAATGGACGTCTTCGACATCTCGGCGGCGACCGCGCAATGGCTTACGACGGGCTTCTTGTTGACGCTCGGCGTGCTCATGCCGATGACGGGCATGTTGCTGCAGTGGTTTACGACGAGGCAGCTGTTCATCGGGTCGGTGGCGAGCTCGATCGTCGGCACGCTGGTCGCGGCGCTTTCGTTCAATTTCGAAATGCTGATGTTCGCTCGCGTCCTGCAGGCGGCCGGCATGGGGCTGCTCATTCCGCTCATGTTCAACACCATTCTCGTCGTATATCCGCCGGAGAAGCGGGGCGCGGCGATGGGCTTCGTCGGACTCGTCATCATGTTCGCGCCGGCGACCGGCCCGACCGTGGCGGGCATTCTGATCGAGTATTTGTCGTGGCACTATATTTTTTGGCTGTCGCTGCCGTTCTTCGCGATCGGCTTGTTGGTCGGACTGAAGTTCTTGGAAAATGTCACCGAGGTCACGCGTCCGCGCATCGACCTATTGTCCGTGGCGTTGTCCACGATCGGTTTCGGCGGCGTCGTGTTCGGCTTCAGCAAAGCCGGCGAAGGCGCGGAAGGCTGGAGCAGCCCGGTCGTTCTCGCGACGATCGTCACGGGGGTCGTCGCCCTCTTGCTGTTCGTGCTGCGTCAGCTGTCCATGCGGGAGCCGATGATGAACCTGCGCGTCTTTAAGTTCCCCATGTTCATCGTAGGCCTGCTCCTCGTGTTGTCTTGCATGATGATCATGCTGTCGACGATGATCATCCTGCCGATGTATTTGCAGAACGGCATGGCGCTGTCCGCGTTCGCGGCCGGGCTGATGCTGCTGCCGGGCAGCGCGTTGAACGGATTTCTATCGCCCCACATGGGGAAGCTGTTCGACCGATACGGGCCGAAGTGGCTCGTCATTCCGGGGCTGGCGGTCGTCGCGGCCGCGCTTTGGTTCTTCTCCGGCATCACGCCCGCCACGTCGATCGCGTTCATCGTCGCGCTGCATATCGCGCTGATGGTCGGCATCTCCATGGTATGGATGCCGGCGCAGACGAACGGCCTCAATCAGCTTCCGCCGGAGCTGTATCCGCACGGCACGGCGGTCATGAACACGCTGCAGCAAGTGGCCGGCGCGATCGGCACCGCCGTAGCCGTCAGCATTCTCACGACCGGCATGGAACGGTACCTCGGCCGCTCCGCCGCGCCGGGCGAGGTGGCGGAAGTCGCGAACGCGATGACGTTCGGCTCGCAGCACGTCTTCTTGTTCGCTATGATCGTCACGCTCGTCGGCTTGGCGATGGCGCTGTTCATTCGCCGCGTCATCGTGACGCACGGGGCGATGCATCCGTCGCATTAAAGGGTTCCGCCGCATGCTTTTGACGTCCTGAACGCCATGACCGCCCCGGAAGTCTTCCATAGACTTCCGGGGCGGTTTCGCGTTCCGCTGACGGAATGTTGCGCTCCTATGCCGCGGGGCTATCGAGCGGAGGGCGGTTGGCTTATACTGCAAGTATGAGGTGAGCGGAATGAGGGAACCGATCGAAGGAGCGCTGTTCGAAGCGATCTACGCTTCCGTCGTACGCCGGGAGGCGACGTACGACGGGGTTTATTATACAGGGGTGCGGACGACGAAGATCGTCTGCCGGCCGTCTTGCCGGGCGAAGACGCCGCTGGCGGCGAACGTGACGTTTTATCGGTCGCTGGCGGAGGCGTTGGAGGCGGGGTTTCGGCCGTGCAAGCGATGCCGCCCGGAGGCGAACGGCCGCTTGTCGCCCGACGCGGCGCTGGCGGCGCAGGTGGACGGGCTGCTGGAGGCGGGCGTCGCCGGCAGGCCGACGTTGGCGTCGCTCGCCAAGGCGCTGTCGATCAGTCCGTTTCACCTGCAGCGGATCTACAAGCGGGAGCGCGGCGAGTCGCCGGCGGCGGCGCTGGAGCGGCTGCGGCGACGGGCGGCGGTCCGGCTGCTGGAAGAAACCGAGGCGCCGATCGGCGAAGTGGCTAGGGCGGTCGGGTACGGCAGCGCCTCGCATTTCGCCGCATGGTTCGCTCGCGGCGCGGGGGCGTCGCCGACGCAGTACCGGAGCGAGCGCAGAGAGAGGAGCATGCAGCGATGACCGAACCGATCTACTATTATACGCTGCCCGACGAGGCGTCGAGCTGGACGCTGCTCGGAAGCGGTAACGGCGTGTGCGCGCTGCTGTACCGGGAGGAGCAGCTAGTGGAGGCGAGGGGCTGGCTGGACGCGGTCGCGCCTCATGGCTACGCGCTGCG
Source organism: Paenibacillus sp. (assembly GCF_035645235.1). Classification (GTDB taxonomy): domain Bacteria; phylum Bacillota; class Bacilli; order Paenibacillales; family YIM-B00363; genus Paenibacillus_AE. Next base: position 7,224 of record NZ_DASQMZ010000157.1, on the reverse strand, counting down.
GGCGGACCGGGCGCCGTTCGAGGCGTTCGGCGTCGTCGAACGGCTGCGCCGCTACTTCGCCGGGGAGCGCGTCGGCTTCGAGGGCATTCCGCTCGACATCCGCGGGACGGCGTTCCAGCGGGAGGTATGGACGGCGCTTGCGGACATTCCGTACGGCGAGACGCGGACGTACGGCGAGGTGGCGTCGGCGATCGGCCGCCCGAGGGCGACCCGCGCCGTCGGCGCGGCGAACGGACGCAACCCGCTGCCGGTGCTGCTGCCGTGCCATCGAGTCGTCGGCGCGGACGGTACGATGACCGGCTACCGCGGGGGGCTTGCGATGAAGAAGCGGCTGCTCGCGATCGAGGGCATCGGAGGCGTCGCGGAGCGCGGACACGCGCGGTTTCGGTTTTGAGCGGCGAGGGGGCGTCATGGATCGGCGCGGCGGCCGCGGGGCTGATGCTTCTAGCCGCTTTATCGATCGTCGCCGCGAGCTGGCGGAACGGCATCTCCCCGATGCCGGCGTCGGCTCCCGTGCGCCGCGTCGTCGCCGCGGAGGTCGCCCGGTTCGGCCGCGCCGGCCGCGTCGCGGAGGCGGGCGCGGGCTGGGGCACGCTGGCGCTGGCGATCGCTCGCCGCAACCCCGGGTGGACGGTGACGGGCATCGAGAATTCGCCCGTGCCTTGGCTGTCGTCCGTCGCGCTTGCCCGAGCGGCGGGACTGACCGGGCGGGTTCGTTTTCTAAGAGGGGATCTGTTCAAGTTTCCTTACGAGGAGGCGGACCTCGTCGTCTGTTATTTGTATCCCGGGGCGATGGCGAGGCTGAGCGGCGTCCTTCGTCGCAGGCTGGCGCCGGGGGCGCGGGCGATCAGCGTCTGCTTCGCGATGCCGGGCTGGACGCCGGAGCGGGTGCTGACCTGCAGCGACGCGTACGCGACGAAGGTTTATATCTATACGGCAGACGGTTAGGGGCATTGAATATTTCCTGGGTAATGTAATGAAAAAGTAACATAACCCTAGTTACGATTTTGTGAACATTTGCTATAATTTGCTTGCAAGCGCAATACATAATTTACTAGTTTGCAAGATGCAATCACAATTTCTAAGGGGGCTTCGAACGTATGGGTAACGGCAATGCATTATCGATCAAGACGATCGTCGCGATCGGAATCGGCTCTGCGGTATTCGTCGTATTGGGACGCTTCGGCTCGCTGCCGTCCGGCGTGCCGAACACGAACATCGAAACCGCATACGCCTTCCTGGCGCTGATGGCCGTTTTGTTCGGACCGGCGGCGGGCTTGCTGATCGGCTTGATCGGCCACACACTGAAGGATGCAATCTTCTATGGTTCTCCGTGGTTTAGCTGGGTCATCGCTTCGGCGATCGTAGGTCTCGTCATCGGGCTTGCGGCGAATCGTATCGCGCTGCGCGACGGCGTTTTCGGAGGGAAGGAGATGCTCCGGTTTAACCTCTTCCAGGTCGTCGCGAACGCGGCCGCTTGGTTTTTGATCGCCCCGACGCTCGACATTGTGATGTACGCCGAGCCTGCGGACAAGGTGTTCGTGCAAGGGCTCGTCGCCGGCGCGGCGAACATCGTGACGGTCGGCGTAATCGGTACCGTCTTGGCGATGTTGTACGCCAAGACGCGCACGAAGAAAGGCAGCCTGACCAAGAGCGCATAGCGCCCGCGCGACCCGCGCCTTCGCCGCCGCGGCGGAAAGCGGGCGTGGACGCGCGGCGGCTTCGCCTCCCCTCCTTCGAGCGGCCCCCTGAGACAGGGGCGGACCGCCGAAGGAGCGGGAGGTTTTCTTCGCTTTTTACTTATCGACATGCAAGGGCGTAGGAGCGAAACCATGGGAGATCCAATCCACCCGGTCATCGAATTTCGCGGCTTCGGCTTTCAATATCGCGCGCAAGCCGAGCCGACGCTGTACGACATCGACTTGACCGTGTATGCAGGAGAGAAGCTGGCGATCGTCGGGCCTTCGGGCTCGGGGAAAAGCACGCTGGCGCATTGCTTGAACGGCCTGGCGCCGCAAGTGTACGAAGGGGAAACGACGGGGATACTGCGCGTGCTCGGGCGGGATCATCGGGAATTGAACGTTTACGAGCTGTCCCGTCGGGTCGGGACGGTGCTTCAGGATCCCGACGGCCAATTCGTCGGGCTGACCGTGGCCGAAGATATCGCGTTCCGATTGGAAAACGAAGGCGTTCCTCTGCCCGCCATGCAAACGAAAGTGGCGGCGGCGGCCGATGCGGTCGGCATTCGGGCGCTGTTGGACGCCTCTCCCCAAGCGTTGTCGGGGGGGCAGAAGCAGAAGGCGACGATGGCCGGCGCGCTCGTGGAGCCCGTCGATATTTTATTGTTCGACGAACCGCTCGCGAGCCTGGACCCGGCGGCGGGACGGGCCGCCGTCGAGCTGATCGACCGGCTGCACCGGGAGACGGGGGCGACGGTCATTATCGTCGAGCATCGGCTCGAGGACGTGCTGCACCGGGACGTGGACCGCGTCGTCGTAATGGAGGCGGGCCGCATCGTCGCGGCGGCGCCGCCTGCAGAGCTGCTGTGCACGGAGACGCTCGCGCGGGCGGGCATCCGGGAGCCGCTGTACTTGACCGCGCTGAAATACGCGGGGTGGGAGGCGTCGCCGGAGCGGCGTCCGGAGCGGGTCGAGACGGTCCGGCTCGACGGCTTCGCCGAGCGTCTCGGGGCGTGGGCCGAGTCGGTCGCGGCGCCGCCGCGGCGCGAGACGGGCGAGACGCTGCTCGAGCTGCAGCGGGTGGACTTCGCTTATGAACGCGGCAAGCCGATCCTGAAGGACGTTTCCTTCGCGCTGCGCCGAGGGGAGAAGGTGTGCCTTGCGGGTCGGAACGGCGCCGGGAAATCGACGATCACGAAGCTGATTTGCGGTTTCCTGCAGCCGAGCGCCGGGCGGCTGTTGTGGAACGGGGAGGATATGCGGTCGCTTACCGTACGCGAGCGCGCGGAGCGCATCGGGTACGTGATGCAAAATCCGAACCATATGATTTGCAAGCCGTTCGTCTACGAGGAGGTGGCTTTCGGGCTTCGCCTTCGCGGCGCGCCGCCGGAGGAGGTCGAGTCGCGGGTTCGCTCGGCGCTGCGCGCGTGCGGGCTGGACGACGTCCGGGCGTGGCCGATCTCGGCGCTCAGCTTCGGGCAGAAGAAGCGCGTGACGATCGCCTCCGTACTGGCGTTGTCGCCGTCGGTCATCATCCTGGACGAACCGACGGCCGGGCAGGACTACCGGCATTATGCGGAATTCATGGCATTCCTGGAACGGTTGAACGCGCAGGGAACGACGCTGCTCATGATTACCCACGATATGCATCTTATGCTGGAGCATTCGGATCGGACGATCGTGCTTTCGAACGGCGAGAAATGCGCCGACGCCGACCCGGCGACCGTCCTGTCGAACGAAGCGACGGTACGAGCGGCAGGGTTGCGGCGGACGTCGCTGCACGAGCTGGCGGAGCGCGCCGGCCTTCCGCGGCCGGACGAATTCGCGCGGCGGTTCGTCGCGTACGACCGGGAGGTGCGGAGACGTTGAGGACGATGCTGTCTTATCAGGAGACGGGGTCGCCCGTACATCGGCTGACGGGCGCGACGAAGCTCATCTTTTTCTTGCTGTGGGCGGGGACGACCATGGTCACTTACGATACGCGCTGCCTCGCGGCGATGTTTCTGCTCGCGATGGCCGCGTTCCGGCTTTCCCGCATTCGCTTTCGCGACGTGTCGTTCGTCGTATATTTGATCGCGGCGTTCCTGCTGCTGAACAACGTGGCCATCTACTTGTTTTCGCCCGAAGAAGGCGTTCGAATTTACGGCACCCGCCACGAGTGGTTCCGCATCGCGGGTCCGTACACGGTGACCGCGGAACAGCTGTTTTACCAAGCGAACGTGATATTAAAGTACGCGACCGTAACGCCGATGGCGATTTTGTTTCTCGTCACGACGCAGCCGAGCGAGTTCGCTTCGTCGCTGAACCGGATCGGGGTCGGGTACCGCGTCGCGTACGCGGTAGCGATCGCGATGCGGTACATCCCGGACGTGCAGCGGGATTTCCAGCATATCGCGTTCGCGCAGCAAGCGCGCGGGGTCGATTTATCGAGGAAGGAGCGGCTGCACAAGCGCATCAAGAACGTCTTCGCCGTTCTCATTCCGCTGATGCTGTCGAGTCTCGAGCGCATCGAGACGGTCAGCGCGGCGCTCGAGCTGCGCGGCTTCGGCCGCGGACGAAGCCGCACCTGGTACGCCGCCCGCCCATTCGGGAAGGGCGATCGGGCGGCGCTGGCGCTGATCGTCGTCGTCGCGGCGACCGTGACCGTCGTCACGTTCCTCGACGGAGAGCGGTTTTATTGGTTCGGAGACGGAGACGGAGGATGAACCGGAGGCCCGCGGTCGATGAACGCCTGCAAGTCTTGATCCGCCTTGCTTTGATTGCACAGATGGCAGGCGGCGACGCAGTTGACGGGCGTCGTATGGCCGCCCTTGGCTCGCGGCAGCAGATGATCGATCGTGTCGCCGTACTCCCCGCAGAAGTAGCAGGTGAACTTGTCCCTCGTTAAGATGTAGCGCCGGAACGCCTTGTTGCTGTAGATACGGCGAATCGTATGCCGGTTGACGACGATCGCCGCCCGTTCTTTCACGAGCGTCACGGCCGTCTCGAGGTCCGTCTCCTGATACCAACGGCGCCCCTTGTCCGTCTTGCCGCGCATGCCGACCGTGCCTTGCCGGTTGACGCGCAGCACCGAAGCGTCCGGTCCCTCCGGCAGCGGCGGCAGCTCCGGCAGCGGCGGAGGCACCCACGGTTTGCCCGCGGGCGGCGCCGGCGCGGCAAGCGGCGATTCGAGGACCGGCGCTTCCGTTGCGTCCGGGACCGCCGGCTTCCGCTTCTTTCGCCGGGATTTGCGGCGCTTCTTCTTCGCCGTCGCGACCGGCGCCGCCGAAGGGATCGGCGGCTCGTCCGCCGGCGGAAGCGCCGTCGCGGCGTCCGCCGGAACGAGCTTCGTCTTGCGTTCGATCCGGCAGGCGCGGCACGGCCCGCGGCGGCCGTGCTTGCCCGAGCGCCGGCCCGTGCGGCGCTGGAAATCCTCCACGGGCTTCGTCTCGCCGCAGTATGCGCACGTCTTCATTTGCGGTTCTTGGTTGTCTGCCATGGGCTCCGTTGCCCTCCTGTTCCGTTGCGAATCGCGATAGGACTATTATAGCTTAAATTCGTTTGAAGCGTATGGTCGGGCGGGAATTCGCCTGCCGAAACAGAAAGGATGATGCCGTATGTCGTCGTATTTATTCGATCAGCTTGCGTTCGTTCGCGGCCAAACCTTGCAGGCGCTGCAGGACGTGCCGGAGGAGGCGGCCGCCGCCGTGCCGGAAGGCTTCCGCAATTCGATTCAATGGCAGGCGGGCCATATTTACCTTGCGCAGGAGCGGTTCGCCTTCGTGCTGCAAGGGCAGGACGGGGATGTGCCGCCCGCCTTCCCCGCGTGGTTCGGCGCCGGCTCTTCGCCTGCCGCCTGGACCGAGCCGGCGCCCGCGCTCGCGGAGCTGAGAGAACGGCTTCGGGCGCAGCAAGAGCGGATCGCCGCCCGATGGAAGGGGCGGCTGCACGAGGGCGCGCCCGCGCCGTATACCACTTCGACGGGCTTGACGCTCGCGACGACCGAGGCGTTCTTACAATTTACGCTGTATCACGAAGGCATGCATTTCCAAGCGATAAAGATGTACAAGGCGATGCTGCTGCCGCGGCCGAGGGCATAACGCGAAAGATCGGTTACGAGGGTTCTTGACCGTTTCCGTTTAATTGCGCGGGATATGGGCATATTTGCTAATATACCGAGGAAAGCGGTGTTGTCATGATCTCCGTAGCGCTGCTCGCTGCCGCTGTATTATCGCTCGTTTCGTTCTGTTTCCGCCGCAAGCGCCTGCATGGGCTTGCGCTTGCGTTCGGTTGGCTCGTCGCGCTTTTTATTAAGGACGCTTTGTTCGTGGTGGCGTTCCTCAATATGCGCATCGTCGAAATTCCGGCGTCCACGGGCGCGATGGCGCTGCGGATCGTGAACATCTATATATTAACGCCCGTTATCGTGATGTGGGGCGTCGATGCCTCCGCCGTCGCGGCGGGCGCGTTGCGCAAGCTCTGGGCTTGGGCCGCGGCGGCGGCGGCATTGGTCGCTTTCGACGCCGCCTTCGTCGCCGCGGGCGCTTGGAAGCCCGTGCAGGGGTGGTCGCTCGCCCTGTCGGCCGGCGAATCGGCACTCGTGTACGCGGCCGCGGCGTTGGCGACGGCCGCGTTCGCGCGCGCCATGCGGAAGGACGGCATTCCCGCATGAAGCCGCTTTACTATCACAACTTCGATGCGAACGATTGGTTCATCGTGATTTGCATCTTGCTCTCTTACGCGATCGCCTTCCGGCTGCCGCGGGCGTTCCCGCGCCCGCTCACGGCGCTCGTCGCGCTGTTCGGGATCACGCTCGCGAAGTCCGCCGATCATACGCTCGGCATCAAGCCGCTGGATTTTTACGATACGAACGAAATTCCGGTGTTCGACGCGGCCGATCTGGCGACTTGGCTCTTATATCCGGTCGCCGCGTATTTATTCGTATATGCGTACCATCGGATGCGCATCCGGGGCTTATGGCATACGGCGTTCATTTTGGCCGGGGCGATCGGGGCGGCAGGGTTCGAGTTGTTGTGCTTAGCCTTTCATGTATTCTCGTACAAAGAATGGACGCTTGCTTATTCTTTCGTCGTTTACTTGGTTTCGCAAAGCCTGACGATCGCGTTCTTCCGCATCGCGAAGCGCTCTTATCTCGCCGCGAAGGGACGCCTTCGGTCATAGTTACCATGTTCCGCCCGGTGCTCTATTATTAGATCAAGATCGCTGTCCCCGGCCTAAGCGTCCCGCATCGGAGCGAGCCGCCCGCGCCGGCCCTCGCATAAATAAGGCGCGGCGCTTCCCTTCCGGGAGGCGCCGCGCTTCTTTAGTTACCGATTGTTTAAATTTCGGAGCACCTGGGGCATCGGCGTTCCCGCATCGTTCGCGTCGTCGTCCGCGCGCTGCTCGTTCGCGGAACGGGACGCGGGCTTCGCCGCTTTCCGTTCCGGCGCGGCCGGGTTGCCGGACGTGAATCGCGCGGCGTCCATGCCGTCCATAATGTTCACGTGCGTTACTCCTCCTTCTCCTCGCGGCGAATGTCGTCTTTCCGCCTTACTCTTCCCATGCG
>NZ_DASQMZ010000156.1:0-38911 GCF_035645235.1 Paenibacillus sp. | reverse complement strand
AGCGGCCGCCGAACGCCGGCGCCGCGCAGCCGCTCGCGACGGCCTCGACGGCACCGCCGTCATCTTTGGCGCCTTCAGCGCCGTCTACCGTCTCGTCCGCAGCTCCGTCCGCCGCCTCATCCGCCGCCCCGACCGCGCCGTCGTCCGGCGGCGAGGCGCCGGCCCGCCCGGCCGAGCGGCCGCCGCTGCTGACGTTCTTAAAGCTGCTGGGCGTCGACGTGGAGCGCGAATGGCTGAAGCTCTCCCAAGCGCCGCCGCCAGCGACTGCTCCTTCCGAAGCCGCTTCCGAGCACGCGGGCCGGCCGGGACCGGAGCGCGCCCTGCTCCGCCCGGCGGCGGAGGCGCTGCCTGCGGCGCAGACGCTGCCGCCGCCGAGCGCCGCGGTCGAACCGCAGCCGGGAGCTTCGGCCGAGAAGGCCGTCGACACGATGAAGTCGGTGCTTTCCCTCATCGCGGCCGCGGACGATATGCCGCCGGCGCTGAAGGAAGCCGCGCAGACGGCGCTGCAATCGTTGACGGGCCAGCAGCTGCTGATGGCGCAGGATAAAACCGCCCCGTTCGCGCACGTAACGATGTTCGTGCCACTGAAAGGACAAGACGGCAGTGGCGACGGCAATGCGGCGGTCCACATCCATACGCGGCGGGGGAAGAAGGGGGAGCTCGACGCGGAAAACTGCCGTCTATGGTTCCAGCTTTCGCTCGCCGCGCTCGGAGAAACCTGGGTCGACGTCACGGTCGCGAGCAAAGTCGTCGGCCTGCACGTCTGGAACGATCACCCCGCGGCGGGGGACTTGCTGCTGCGGCATAAGGAAGGCATGGAAGCGGCGCTGCGGAGCATCGGCTATCAACTGCTGACCTTCAAGCATTCGGAGCGTCCGGCGTCCCGGACGGAAACGGAGGCGGGCGCCGGGCCGTCGGCGCCTCCCGGGCGAGATCGCGCCGCCGCGTCCGCTTACGCCCCGCCCGCGTACAAAGGAGTCGATCTTCGCGTATGAAGCATCCGCCGAAGCAAGCGGTCGCGCTGTCTTATTCGAAGGAAGCGTCCGCCGCCCCGGTCGTCAAGGCCAAAGGCAAAGGCGAGGTCGCGGAGCGCATCGTGGCGATCGCCGCGGAGAACGGCGTGCCGGTGCGCGAGGACGCGTCGCTCGTCGAAGTGCTGTCGAAATTGGATTTAGAACAGGAAATTCCGCCCGAGCTGTACCAACTCGTCGCGGAAGTGCTCAGCTTCGTCTACCGGACCGACCAGGCGGCGAAGGAGCGCGCCGACAAGCGGGACGAACGCCGATGAACGGAGATCGACGCAAAGCGATAGGCGCGGCGGGGGAGGCGGCCGCGGCCGCCTATCTCGCCGGGCAAGGGTACAAGGTGGTCGCGGCGAACTGGCGCTGCCGCTTCGGCGAGCTCGATCTCGTCGCGGCGAAAGACGGGACGCTCGCGTTCGTCGAGGTACGCACGCGTTCGTCGCGGTCGCTCGGCCGCTTCGGCGCGCCGCTCGAGTCCGTGACGCCGGGCAAGCAGGCGAAGCTGCGGCGGTTGGCCGAAGCGTATTTGCAGCGCGAGAAGCCGCGGCCCGACCGAATCCGCTTCGACTGCGTCGGCGTCGTGCTCGGCGAGAACGGCGCGCCGCTGTCCGTCGACCATCTCGAGGACGCGTTCTAACGCGCCGCGCTCGACTCGTCCAGCTTATCCCCGTCGCGGATGCGCAGCCTCCGCGCGTCGAACGACCGGTACAGCAGCGCTTCGCTCATATGGGCGCCCTCGATCCGCTCCGCGCCTTCCGCGTCCGCGATCGTGCGCGCGACGCGCAGCACCCGGTCGTGCGCACGCGCGCTGAAGGCGAGCGAGCCGTACGCTTGCACAAGGTTTTTGGACGCTTCGGCGCTTAATCGGCAGTACCGGTGCAGCATCGCGCCCGTCAGCTCCGCGTTCGAGCGAATGCCGGTCCCGTCGTACCGCCTGCGCTGCGCGTTGACCGCCCGTTCCACGAGCCCCCGCAGGGAAGCGGTATCGACCGGCGCGTCGACCGCCGCCGCGCCGTCCCCCTCCGTCCACTCCGCGTGCGGCCCGCGCGCCGCCGCATCCTCGAGCCGCATCCTCGGCACGTCCATCGCCATATCGATCCGATCCATGAGCGGCCCCGACAATCTCGATAAATACATCAGCTTCTTCGTCCGCGAGCACGTGCAGACGTGCCGCGCGTCCTCGTATCCGTCGTACCCGCACGGGCACGGATTCATCGTGGCGGCGAGCGAGAAGCGGGCGGGGTACGCGAAAGCGCCGCGCGCCCGGACGATCGTCACCGTCCCGTCCTCGAGCGGCTGCCGCAGCGACTCGAGCACGGCGCGCGAAAACTCCGGCAGCTCGTCGAGAAACAGCACGCCGCAGTGGGCGAGGCTCACCTCGCCGGGCCGCGGCGTCGCGCCGCCGCCGATCAACCCTTGCGCGGACATCGTATGGTGCGGCGAACGGAACGGCCGGCGCCGCACGAGCGAGCCCCGGTCGACGAGGAGGCCGGAGGCGCTGTACAGCTTCGTCACCTCGAGCGCTTCGTCGTCGTCCAGCGGCGGCAAAATCGAAGCGTACCGGCGCAGCAGCATCGTCTTTCCCGAGCCGGGCGGACCGATCAAGACGATATTATGGCGGCCTGCGGCGGCGATCGCGAGCGCCCGCTTCGCGGCCGCCTGCCCGACGACGTCGGCGAAGTCGCTGTCGTCCTCCGCCGTCACCGCCTCGGAGCCGCCGACGGGCGGTGCATCGGGCCGCCGCCCTTCCGCCGCGGCGAGCACGTCCGCGAGCGTACGCACGGGGACGACGTCGAGCCCGCCGACGAGCGCCGCCTCCGCGGCGTTGTCGCGCGGCACGACGATGCGGGCGAGCCCGGCCGCCTTGGCCGCGAGCGCCATCGACAAGACGCCGGGGACCGGCCGCACTTCGCCGACGAGGCTCAGCTCGCCGACGAACAAGGTGCCGTCCGCGATCGCCCCCGGCCATTGTCCGCTCGCTAGCAAAACGCCGACCGCGATCGCGAGGTCGAACGAAGCCCCTTCCTTGCGCACGTCCGCGGGCGCCAAATTCACCGTAATCCGGCGCATGGGGAATTCGTAGGCGCCGTTCCTCAGCGCGGCGCGCACCCGCTCGGTCGATTCCCGCACCGCGCTGTCGGGGAGCCCGACGATCGAAAACGCCGGCAGGCCGCCCGACACGTCGATTTCGACGCGGACGAGCGTGCCGTCGATGCCGTGCATGCAGGCGCCGTAACATTTTCCGTACATACCAAAAAACACCCCTTCTTCGACAACATTCTTCGAAGGAGAGGTGCTTCCTCATCGCTTATCGCTTCCCCCTTATTGTATCACGCGCGAACGTATTTGGAAAACTTATTGGGGGGACAAGCAAATTTAATGTCGAAATCGCGCCGTCGGAATAGGAAAAAGTTTCACGTTCATGGTACAATGGGAAAGTTGGTGTCCAACGCTCATACGCAAGGATCAGGCTTGTCCTACGTTCTTATGCCATGATGCTTGTACACAGAGAATCGAATAGGAGGTTTCGAGATGAACATTCACGAGTATCAAGCGAAAGCTGTGCTGAAGCAGTACGGCGTGAAAGTGCCGGAAGGCTACGTGGCGTTCACGCCCGACGAGGCGGTGGAAGCGGCGAAGAAGCTCGGCACGCCCGTTACGGTCGTGAAAGCGCAAATCCACGCCGGGGGCCGGGGCAAAGCCGGCGGCGTTAAAATTGCAAAAAGCCTGGACGACGTTCGCGCGTACGCATCCGAGCTGATCGGCAAGACGCTGGTGACACACCAGACGGGGCCGGAAGGCAAGGAAGTCAAGCGGATCCTCATCGAACAAGGCTGCGATATTAAGAAAGAATATTACATAGGGCTTGTCGTGGATCGCGCGACGGGCCGCGTCGTCATGATGGCGTCCGAAGAGGGCGGTACGGAAATCGAGGAAGTGGCCGAGCATTCGCCGGAGAAGATTTTCAAGGAAGTCATCGATCCGGCGATTGGGCTCGCGTCGTTCCAAGCGCGCAAGCTCGCGTACGCGATCAACATCCCGAACGAGCTCGTGAACAAAGCCGCGAAGTTCATGACGGCGCTCTATACGGCTTTCGTGGAAAAGGATTGCAGCATCGCGGAAATCAATCCGCTCGTCGTTACGGGCGACGGCGAAGTGATGGCGCTCGACGCGAAGCTGAACTTCGACTCGAACGCGCTGTTCCGCCATAAAGACATCGTCGAGCTTCGCGATTTGGACGAAGAAGACGAGAAGGAAATCGAAGCGTCGAAATTCGATCTGTCGTACATCGCGCTCGACGGCAATATCGGCTGCATGGTCAACGGCGCCGGCCTCGCGATGGCCACGATGGATATCATTAAATATTACGGCGGCGAACCGGCCAACTTCCTCGACGTCGGCGGCGGCGCGACGACCGAGAAGGTGACGGAAGCGTTCAAGATCATCTTGTCCGACGCGAAGGTGAAGGGCATCTTCGTCAACATCTTCGGCGGCATCATGAAGTGCGACGTCATCGCCAACGGCGTCGTGACGGCGGCGCGGCAGATCGGTCTGGACAAGCCGCTCGTCGTTCGACTCGAAGGCACGAACGTCGAGCTCGGCAAGAAAATCCTGAACGAATCGGGACTGAACATCACGGCGGCGGACTCGATGGCCGACGGCGCGCAGAAGATCGTCGCGCTCGTGAAGTAACGCCTCATTAAAATACAAGGATGTGAGGAAAACCAATGAGTATCTTAGTGAATAAAAATACCCGCGTCATCACGCAGGGCATTACCGGCGCGACCGGTTTGTTCCATACGAAAGGCGGCCTCGAGTACGGCACGCAGATGGTCGGCGGCGTCACGCCCGGCAAGGGCGGCACGACGGTCGACATCACGCTCGAGAACGGCACGGAAGTGAAACTGCCGGTATTCAATACGGTCGCGCAGGCGAAGGCCGCGCTGGATGCGAACGCCTCCGTCATCTACGTGCCGCCGGCGTTCGCGGCCGAGGCGATCATGGAAGCGGTCGACGCCGAGCTGGAGCTCGTCATCTGCATCACGGAAGGCATTCCGGTGCTCGACATGATCAAGGTCAGCAGATATATGGAAGGCAAGAAGACGCGTCTCATCGGGCCGAACTGCCCGGGCGTCATTACGCCGGGCGAGTGCAAGATCGGCATCATGCCGGGCTACATCCACCTGCCGGGCCACGTCGGCGTCGTCTCCCGTTCCGGCACGCTGACGTACGAAGCGGTGCATCAGCTAACGTCCCGCGGCATCGGCCAGTCGTCCGCGGTCGGCATCGGCGGCGACCCGGTCAAGGGCTCCGAATTCATCGATATTCTGAAGCTGTTCAATGAAGACCCGGATACGTACGCGGTCATCATGATCGGCGAGATCGGCGGCACGGCGGAGGAAGAAGCGGCCGAGTGGATCGCGGCGAACATGACGAAGCCGGTCGTCGGCTTCATCGGCGGCAAGACCGCGCCTCCGGGACGCCGGATGGGCCACGCGGGCGCGATCGTGTCCGGCGGCAAGGGCACGGCGGCCGAGAAGGTCGCGACGATGGAGCGCTGCGGCATGAAAGTCGCCCCGACGCCGTCCGAGATGGGCTCGACGCTCGTCTCCGTGCTTGAGGAGAAAGGTCTCCTCGAGAAGTGCATCGTCAAGAAATAAGCAGTATAATAGAAGCAATACGTTCCGAGTAGGTAAGCAACCTCTCGCAGTCGGCCATCGGCCGAAGGCGGGAGGTTTTTTTGCGTCGTACTTTTTTTTATGGATCCGAGGGAGGGGGCCGTAAGGGGACATGGAGGAACGTCATATTTTATTCGGCTTGCAGGAAATCGACGGCATCGGTTGGGAGACGGTGGAGGCCGTCGCGGGGGCGGTGCCGGACCTGCGGACGCTGCTGGAGCGGCCGGCGACGGAGCTGCTCGCCGGGACGAAGGTATCGAGGACGAAGGCGGAAAAAATTCAGAGAGTTTTGACGAATGAATTTATTCTGAGTAAACTTAGATTCTATGAGAACGCAGGCGTCGAGCCGATTACGTATTTCGACGCCCGCTATCCGCCGCTGCTGCGGCACGGCATCGAGAAACCGCCTTGGGTGTTGTACTGCCGGGGCGACGTTACGCTGCTGCAGCGCAACTGCGCCGCCGTCGTCGGCACGCGCCATCCGACCGCCTACGGCCGCGAGGTCGCCGAGTGGTTCGGGGCGGAGCTCGCCGAAGCGGGCGTCCCCGTCGTCAGCGGACTCGCGCGCGGCATCGACGGCTACGCGCACGCGGGGGCGCTGCGAACGACGGGCGCGACGATCGCCGTGCTCGGCAACGGACTCAACCTCTGCTACCCGCCCGAGCATGAGGCGCTGCAGCGCGCGATCGGGAAACGGGGGCTCGTGCTTAGCGAATACAGCTGGAACGCGAAGCCTTCCAAGTTGACCTTCCCTTGGCGCAATCGGCTGATCGCGGGCATCGCCCGCGGAACGGTCGTCGTCGAGGCGGCCCGTCGAAGCGGGTCGCTGCATACGGCGAAGTGCGCGACGAACGCGAGCCGGGATATATTCGCGGTGCCGGGGCCGATCACGTCGCCGAACAGCGAGGGGTGCTTCGGCCTGCTGCGCGAAGGGGCGATCATGGCGACGTCGCCGCGCGACGTGTTGGCCGAATTCGGCCTCGCGGCGCCGGCGGAGGCGCAGGGAGGGACGGATGCGAACGTGACGCCGGACGAGGCGGAGTTGCTGGCCGCGCTCGGGGGCGAAGCCGCGTCGATCGACGAGCTGATCGAGCGGACGCATCGAAGTTTTGGACATTTGCACACGGTTTTGTTATCGTTACTCGTAAAGAATCGCATCCGTGCGCTGCCCGGATCGCGTTATATCGCCAGAATGAAATGACGGAAATGGGGTGCAGGGGAGATGGCAGCCGATACGCTCGTCATCGTGGAGTCTCCGGCCAAAGCGAAGACGATAGGGAAATATCTCGGAAGTAAATATATCGTGAAAGCGTCGATGGGCCATGTCCGCGATTTGCCGAAAAGCCAGATCGGGGTAGAAATCGAGGAAGGCTTCTCGCCGAAATACATTACGATTCGAGGCAAGGGCGACGTACTGAAAGAGCTGAAGGACGCCCGCAAGAAGGTCAAGCGCGTCTTTCTCGCGGCCGACCCGGATCGTGAGGGCGAAGCGATCGCGTGGCACCTGGCGCATTACCTCGAGCTCGACGAGACCGAGTCCTGCCGCGTCGTGTTCAACGAAATCACGAAGCAGGCCGTGAAGGAAGCGTTCAAGCATCCGCGGAAAATCAATATGGACCTCGTGAACGCGCAGCAAGCCCGCCGCATTCTCGACCGTCTCGTGGGTTATAAAATCAGTCCGCTGCTTTGGAAAAAGGTGAAGAAGGGACTGTCCGCGGGCCGCGTCCAGTCCGTCGCGGTGAAACTGATCTCGGATCGGGAGAAGGAAATCAAAGCGTTCGAGCCGGAAGAATATTGGTCGATTACGGCGTCGATGACGACGAGCGCCGGGTCGTTCGAGGCGAAGTTTTACGGCGAAGCCGGCGAGAAGAAGGAATTGCCGAACGAAGCCGAGGTGAACCGCATTCTTGCGGCCATCGGCGCGAAGCCGTTCGTCGTCTCCGAAATCAAGGAGCGCGAACGTCAGCGCCATCCGTCGCCGCCGTTCATTACGAGCTCGCTGCAGCAGGAGGCCGCGCGCAAGCTGAACTTCCGCGCCGCCAAGACGATGCAAATCGCGCAGCAGCTGTACGAGGGCGTCGACCTCGGCAAGGAAGGCACCGTCGGTCTCATCACGTACATGCGTACCGACTCGCCGCGCATCTCGCCGCTCGCGCAGGAAGAGGCGCGCGAGTATATCGTGAACGCCTTCGGCCCGGCGTTCGCGCCGGAGACGCCTCGGAATTATACGAAGAAAAACTCGAACGCGCAGGACGCCCACGAAGGCATCCGGCCGACGTCCGTCGCCTACACGCCGGATACGGTGAAGCCGTACTTGTCCCGGGATCAATTCCGACTTTATAAATTGGTTTGGGAGCGCTTCGTCGCCAGCCAGATGACGTCCGCCGTGCTCGATACGGTAACGGCCGACTTGGAAGCGGGAGGCGTTACGTTCCGCGCGGTAGGCTCGAAGGTAAAGTTTCCCGGCTTCATGAAGGTGTACGTCGAAGGGAACGACGACGGGGTAACGGACGACGATAAGCTGCTGCCCCCGCTCGAGAAGGGGCAAAGCTTGAAGGCGGAGGCGATCGAGCCGAAACAGCACTTTACGCAGCCGCCGCCGCGCTACACGGAGTCCCGGCTCGTGCGCGCGCTCGAGGAGCTTGGCATCGGCCGCCCGAGCACGTACGCGCCGATTCTCGACACGATTCAAAAGCGCGGCTACGCCGCGATGGAGGATAAAAAATTTTTCCCGACGGAGCTCGGCGAATTGGTCATCGCGATGATGGAGGAGTTTTTCCCGGAAGTGCTCGACGTCGAATTTACGGCGCACATGGAGGAGGACCTCGACTTCGTCGAAGAAGGCAAGGCAGACTGGGAGAAGGTGCTCATGGAATTTTACCGCCCCTTCAAGAAGCGCCTCGAGGTCGCCGAAGAAGAAATGAAGGAAGTCGAGCTGCAGGACGAAGTCGCTGACGAGCAATGCGATAAATGCGGCCGTCACATGGTTTACAAGATGGGGCGCTTCGGCAAGTTTCTAGCTTGCTCGGGCTTCCCGGATTGCCGCAACGCCAAGCCGATCGTCAAGGACGTCGGAGTCACGTGCCCGAAGTGCAAGAAGGGCCGCATCGTGGAGCGGCGGAGCAAGCGCGGACGCGTCTTCTACGGCTGCGACGTCTACCCCGAGTGCGACTTCGTCTCGTGGGATCAGCCGGTCGCCGATCCGTGCCCCGAGTGCGCGTCGCTCCTCGTGAGGAAGCGCACGCGCAATGGCGCCACGATTCAATGTACGTCCTGCACGCACAAGCGCGAGGAGCAAGAGCAGGACGCAGAGCAGGAAGAAGAAGCATAATAACGAAGGGGCAATGCAACGAATGGAACCGCATGTGACCGTCATCGGCGCAGGCCTCGCCGGCAGCGAGGCGGCGTGGCAAATCGCGGAAAGCGGCGTACGCGTGACGCTCTACGAGATGCGGCCGGTTCGAAAGACCCCGGCGCATCATACGGATAAATTCGCCGAGCTCGTCTGCAGCAATAGTCTTCGAGCGAACGGCTTAACGAATGCGGTCGGCGTGCTGAAGGAAGAGATGCGCCTGCTGGGCTCGCTCATCCTCTCCGCCGCCGATCGCCACGCGGTGCCGGCCGGCGGCGCGCTCGCCGTCGACCGGGACGGCTTCTCCGGCGAGGTGACGTCCCGGCTCCGAACGCATCCGAACATCGAGGTGCGGACGGAAGAGATGCCTGGCATCCCGGACGGCATCGTCGTCGTCGCGACGGGGCCGCTGACGTCGCCGGAGCTGTCGGAGCACATCCGCGCGCTGACCGGGGAGGATTATTTCTACTTCTACGACGCGGCGGCCCCGATCGTCGAGAAAGATTCCATCGACATGGACAAGGTGTTCCTGGCTTCCCGGTACGACAAGGGCGAGGCGGCATACTTGAACTGCCCGATGAACGAGGACGAATGGAACGCGTTTTACGAAGCGCTCACGACCGCCGAAGCGGCGCCGCTGAAAGAGTTCGAGAAGGAAGTGTACTTCGAGGGCTGCATGCCGATCGAGGTCATGGCGAAGCGGGGCAAGCAGACGCTCTTATTCGGTCCGCTCAAGCCCGTCGGTCTTGTAGACCCGCGCACCGGCAAGCAGCCCTTCGCCGTCGTACAGCTGCGGCAGGACAATTCCGCAGGCACGTTGTTTAATCTCGTCGGGTTCCAGACGCACCTAAAGTGGGGCGAGCAGAAGCGAGTGTTTTCGCTCATTCCGGGCCTTGAGAACGCGGAGTTCGTACGCTACGGCGTGATGCATCGCAACACGTTCATCAATTCGCCGAAGCTGCTGCGGCCGACGTATCAATTCCGCGACCGCGACGATTTGTTCTTCGCCGGGCAGATGACGGGGGTCGAGGGGTACGTGGAATCGGCCGCCTCGGGATTAATCGCCGGGCTGAACGCCGCGCGATACGCGCTCGGCGAAACGCCGCTCGTCTTTCCCGAGGATACGGCGCTCGGCAGTATGGCGCACTACATTACGACGGCGGATTTCCGCCATTTCCAGCCGATGAACGCGAATTTCGGGTTGTTTCCGCCGCTCGAGGAGCGGATTCGGAGCAAGAAGGACAAAAACGAAAGAATCGCCGCTAGAGCGATCGAACGTATTCAGAATTTTTCGACAATAGTGCGTCCTCCTGTCTTGTAATGCCGCTCGGCGCTGTGATACGATGAAAGAAGCGCGTTCGCTCGCGACATTGTTTACCAACCCCGGGAGGACGAGAAGCGAATGGATTCGGATCATTGGGTGGAGCGTTTCCTGCTGGCGCAAGAGATGGAACGCAACGCGTCGCCGTACACGATCCGCAACTATGCGTCCGACTTGGCACAGTTTTTGGAATTTATGCGGGATACCGCCGTTACCGATTTGTCCGCCGTCACTTACGTGACGGTTCGCTCGTTTCTGGCGAGTCTGCACGAAAAGCAACTGGCGAAGCGATCCGTCGCGCGTAAACTTTCCGCGCTGCGATCGTTTTTTCGCTTTCTGATGAAAGAAGGGCGACTGGCCGCGAGTCCGCTGCAGTCGATCCGCAGCCCGAAGCTCGATAAACCGCTGCCCTCGTTTCTGTATCCCGATCAGACGATTCGCCTGCTCGAGGCGCCGGACGGGGAGACGCCGCTCGGCGCCAGGGACCGTGCGATGTTCGAGCTGCTGTATGCCAGCGGGCTGCGCGTCGGAGAGCTCGTCGGGCTCGACGTCGACGCGGTTCGGCTCGAGCTGGGCATGGCGCTCGTGCACGGGAAGGGCGGCAAGGAGCGATGGGTGCCGGTCGGCGAACATGCTGCGGACGCGTTGCGAATATATCTGGAACGAGGGCGTTCCGCGCTGCTCGCGAAGGCGCCGATCGACGGTCGGTCGACTCCGGCGTTGTTCTTGAATCGGGACGGGACGAGACTCAGCGATCGGAGCGTCCGGCGCATCCTCGACAAATACGTCGACCGCTTGGCGGACGTGAACGGGATCAGCCCGCATACGCTGCGCCATACGTTCGCTACGCATCTGCTCGAGGCCGGCGCCGATTTGCGCTCGGTGCAGGAGCTTCTCGGGCATGCCCACTTGTCGACGACGCAAGTATACACGCACGTTACGAAGGATCATCTTCAATCGATTTATAATCGTGCTCACCCCAGAGCATAATCGGAACGAAACAGGGAGGTAGACCGCCCATGGAATCGACGTTTCACGCCACCACGATTTTCGCGGTTCGGCATAAGGGCAAGGGAGCGATCGCCGGCGACGGACAGGTGACGTTCGGCAACGCAATGGTCATGAAGCACGGCGCCAAGAAGGTGCGGAGGCTGTACCGCGGCAAGGTCGCGGCCGGCTTCGCCGGTTCGGTGGCCGATGCGATCACGTTATTCGAGAAATTCGAGGGCAAGCTAGAGGAGCATAGCGGCAATTTGCAGCGCGCCGCGGTCGAGCTCGCCAAGGAGTGGCGCTCGGACCGCGTACTGCGCCGCCTCGAGGCGATGATGATCGTTATGGACCCTCACAGCTTGTTGCTCATCTCCGGCAACGGGGAAATTATCGAACCCGACGACGGCGTGCTGGCCATCGGCTCCGGAGGCAGCTATGCGTTGTCCGCCGGGCGGGCGCTGAAGCGGTATGCCGGCGAGCATATGGAGGCGAAGGACATCGCGCTGGCGGCGATGAAGATGGCTGCCGAAATTTGCGTATACACGAACGATAATATCATCGTCGAAGAGATGGAGGGATAACGCGTACCTATGTCTACATCGTACGAAGCATACACCCCGAGACAGATCGTCGCGGAGCTCGATAAATATATCGTCGGCCAAAAGCAGGCGAAGCGCTCGATGGCCGTCGCGCTTCGCAACCGGTACCGCCGCAGCCTCCTCGAGGAAAGCATTCGCGACGAGGTCGTGCCGAAGAACCTGCTGATGATCGGACCGACGGGCGTCGGCAAGACGGAAATCGCGCGTCGGCTGGCAAAGCTGGTAGGCGCGCCGTTCGTGAAGGTCGAGGCGACGAAGTTTACCGAAATCGGCTACGTCGGGCGCGACGTCGAATCGATGGTCCGCGACCTCGTCGAAACGGCGATCCGCATGGTGAAGGCGGAACGCACCGAGAAGGTGAAGGATCGCGCGGAAGCGCTGGCGAACGAGCGGATCGTTCAAATCCTCGTTCCGTCGCCGCAGCGCGACAAGACGCCGAAAAATCCGCTCGAGATGATTTTCGGGGCGTCGCAGCAGCAGCAGCAGCCCGTTCAGGAGCAGGATCCGACGCTTGCCGACCGGCGGGACATCGCAAGACGAAATTTGGCGAACGGCCACCTCGAGAACGAAATGATCGAAATCGAGGTGGAAGAGCACGCGCCCAGCATGCTCGACATGCTGTCCGGACCGGGCGGCAACGAGCAGATGGGGATGAACATGCAGGAGATGTTCGGCAACTTTCTGCCGAAACGGACCAAGAAGCGGAAGCTGACCGTCAAAGAAGCCCGCAAAGTGCTGATCCAGGAAGAAGCACAGAAGCTCATCGATATGGACGACGTGACGCAGGAATCCATCCGAAGGGCGGAGCAGTCCGGCATCATCTTCATCGACGAGATCGATAAGATCGCCAGCCCCGCCAGAGGGAACGGCCCGGACGTCTCCCGCGAGGGCGTGCAGCGCGATATTCTCCCGATCGTGGAAGGCTCGACGGTCGTGACGAAGTACGGTCCGGTGAAGACGGACTACGTGTTGTTCATCGCGGCCGGCGCCTTCCACGTCGCGAAGCCGTCCGATTTGATTCCGGAGCTGCAAGGGCGATTCCCGATCCGGGTCGAGCTCAGCTCGCTGACGCAAAGCGATTTCGAGCTCATCTTAAAGGAGCCGAAGAACGCGCTCACGAAGCAATATGCGGCGCTCCTCCAAACGGAAGGCATCCAGGTCGATTTTTCGCCGGAGGCGATTTCCGAAATCGCGCGCATCGCGGCGGACGTCAACCAAAATACGGAAAATATCGGCGCGAGGAGGCTCCACACCATTTTGGAGAAGCTGCTCGAGGATCTTAGCTTCGAGGCGCCCGACATAACGCTTGAATCCATCGTCATCACGCCGGAATACGTCCGCGAGAAGCTGGGCGAGGTCGCGAAAAACCGCGATTTAAGTCAGTATATCCTATAATCTCGAGAGGCTTGTGTGTATTCTCATGACATTGTTATCCAAAACGAGGCGGTTGAACAAACTGCTGCAGAAAGCGGCCGGGACCTCCGTGAATTTCATGGAAATGGGCGAGGTGCTTCGGGACATTATCGACGCGAACGTCTTCGTCGTGAGCCGCAAAGGAAAGATTCTCGGCTGCGGCTTGGCGAGACGCCCGCAAAACGCGGAGCTGGCCAAATATGTCCTTGAAGAGCTGCGGTTTCCGCCGGAAGCGAATCAATGGTTCGCAAGCATCGACGAGACGACAGGCAGCGAAGACGTCGGGAGCCCGTACCGCAATCTCGTGGAGCAAGTGCATACGCTCCTTGAGGATCGGTACGTCACCGTGGTGCCGATCCTCGGGGCGGGGGACCGCATCGGCACGCTGCTGATTACCCGGGCGGAGTCGCCTTTCGGCGATGACGATTTGGTGCTTGCCGAGTACGGTTCGACGATCGTCGGCATGGAAATTTTACGGGAGCGGGCGGAGGAAAGCGAGCAGGAAGCTCGTACGAAAACCGCGGTACAGGTCGCGGTCGGGTCCCTCAGCTTTAGCGAGCTTGAAGCGGTGGAGCACATTTTCGAAGAACTGAACGGAAAAGAAGGCCTGCTTGTGGCGAGCAAGGTGGCGGACCGCGTCGGCATTACGCGTTCGGTGATCGTGAACGCGCTGCGCAAGCTCGAAAGCGCGGGCGTCATCGAGACGCGGTCGCTCGGCATGAAAGGGACGTATATTAAAATTTTGAACGACCAATTGGTCGAGCAAATTCTAAAACCTGGAATTTCCCGCGAGTCCTCGCTCTAAAAAAACGCGAACAGCTAGGTCAAAACCCCTATTTCCCTCAGTGGAAATGGGGGTTTTTTGCGACTTTTAAAGGAATTCCAACAAAATCCTACATTCGGAGCAGAAAATTCGATAAAAATTGTCGAATGAAGAAGGAAAAAATTCAAGCGTTGTGGAATAAGATTATCTGACCTAAGTGAAGTCTGTACTTTTTTAGGGACGGAGTCTTAACGAATAGGAAGGGGGACCCTTGTGCTTAACGTGAACGGAAGCCATTTCCGCTTAATGGAGCGGTCGTTGGACGCGGCAAGCCTTCGCCAGGCCGTCATCGCCAACAATATTGCGAACGTCGATACGCCGCGCTTCAAGCGGTCGGAGGTACAGTTCGAGACGCTGCTGCAGCATTCTCTCCACGGGGCGCCGGGCAAGGTCGTCGGGCGTCGAACGGACCCCCGCCATCTATATATCGGCAGGACCGGCAAAGAAGTTGAGCCGCAAGTTACCATCGACAAAAATTCCGTTATGAACAACAACCTCAACAACGTGGACATCGACTCGGAGATGTCGGCCATGGCGAAAAATCAGCTGCGGTACAATACGTTGGTGCAGCAAGTATCGCATGAAATCAAACTCGCGAAGACGGCGATGGAGGTTAGATAATGCGGCTAACGAACGGTTTCGACATTAGTTCTTCGGCGTTGACGGCCCAGCGGCTGCGCATGGACGTCATCGCATCCAATATCGCCAACGCCGAAACGACAAGGGGAAAATTTGTGGATGGCAAATGGGTGCCCTATTCCCGTAAACTTGTCGTAATGGAACCGAAGGGGCAGGCTTCGTTCGCCGACGTCTTGGACGGCAAGATGCGAGACAATACGGGCCAGGGCGTAAAGGTTACGCGGATCTACGAAGATCCGGCTCCTTATAAACAAGTTTATAATCCGACGCACCCGGACGCGGACGAGAACGGCTTCGTCCTCATGCCGAACGTAGACGTGCTGAAAGAAATGGTGGATATGATTTCCGCCACGAGATCTTACGAAGCGAATGTGACGGCGCTGAACGCTTCGAAGTCGTTCATTACGAAAGCGCTGGAAATCGGAAGGTAATGCGTCATAACATGGAAACCTACTAAAAGAGTCTAGAGAGGGAGAGAGATCATGGAAGTTTCGGGCGTAAAACCACTGTCCGTATCCGGATTGACGAACGGAAGCGGGACGTCCGGTGTCGCGAAGACCGGCGACGCGACGAAAGTCGCGGAGTCGTTCGGCGACATTTTGGAGAACGCATTGCAAGCGGTGGACAACCAGGAGAAGCAAGTGCGGGTGTTGAACGAACAGTTCGTCACCGGACAAATATCGGACGTGCATACGTTGATGATCGCCTCGGAGAAAGCGCAGCTAGGTCTTCAGCTTACCGTTCAAGTGCGCAACAAAGTGATAGAAGCCTATCAAGAAATCATGAGAACGCAGCTGTAACGGTACCGCTACGACTGAGCCCTGTTAATGAGGTGACAAAGTGAACGAATCGCTCGTCCGGTACCGGGAGGCCATTCAACGGTTCTGGGGTCAATATAGTAACAAACAGCGCTTTCTGTTTATCGGCGCATTCGTGTTGAGCGTCGCGACGATCGCGCTGCTCGTCTTTCAATTTTCCAAAACGGAGTATTCCGTCGCCTTCACGGATTTGAATCCGACGGACGCCGCGAATGTGAAAGGCTATCTCGAATCTTCCGGCATCCCCTACAAACTGAGTCTTGACGGGCGCACGATCGGCGTCCCTAGCACCATGGTATCGTCCGTCAAGATCGACGTGGCTTCCCAAGGGCTAGTGACGAACGGTGCGATCGGTTACGAAATTTTTAGGGAAAACATGAACAGCTGGAGCATGACGGATTCGCAGTTCGACGTGCTCAATGCGGACGCGAGAGCCGGCGAAATTCAGCGCTTGATCAATCAAATCAGCGGCGTCAGCAGCTCGGAAGTGCTCATCAATTCGCCGAAGCAAAGCGTCTTTCTCAATCCGAACGGCGAAGGACAGCAGTCCACCGCCTCCGTCGTCGTCAATTTCGCCCCCGGCTTTCCGCCGGACCAAGCGAAGATCGACACTATTTACAATCTCGTCGCCAAGAGCGTTCCGAATCTTACGCACGACAATATTACGATTTCCGACCAGAACGGGGAGCTGCTTCCTTCGTCGAGGTTGGGCGCCGGCCTGGGGGCGGCCGCCGGCGTGCTCGAGCAGCAGATGCGGTTCAAGAAAAACTTCGAAATCGATCTGCAGCGCAACATTATGAGCTTCTTGGCGCCGTTGCTCGGCCAGGAAGACGTCATCGTCAGCGTGTTCTCCACGCTGAACTTCGACCAAAAGAAAAGCCAGCAAAACTTGGTAACGCCGGTTAACGAAGAAACCGGGACGGGCATCGTCATTTCGCGGAACGCCGCGGAAGAATCGGTCAACAGCACCGGCGGCGAAACTGGCGGAACGACGGGCACCGGGGAAACGGACGTGCCGGGGTATCCGGGCACGACCACGCAAGGCAATCTTGAATCCGAGAAAAGCGACATCACCGAAAATTTCGAAATCAATCGCATTACGAACGAAATTATTTCTAGTCCTTATATTGTGCAAGATCTCAGCATTTCCGTCGGCATCAACGCCGACAACGATCCGGAGACGGTCGCGCAGGTCGAGGCGCTGCTCAAGAGCATCGTAGGCACGTCGCTCGCCAACAGCGGGCAGACGCTTACCGACGAGCAGCTGACGTCTAAGGTATCGGTCATCTCCCGCTCGTTCAGCGGTACGACGACGACGGCCGAGGCGAGCGACAACCAAACGCTGCTGTATGCCGTCGCGGGGGCTGCGGCCATGGCGCTTCTCGCAGGCGGCGGGTTCCTTGCTTACCGCCGGCGCAAGGCGAAGGTCGAAGCCGCACTGCAAGCAGAGCTCGAAGCGGCGGCCGAGGCGGAGCGCCAGCCGGAGGTCGTGCTGGACATCGAGCAGGTCGGCAACGACAGTCAAATCCGCAAGCAGCTCGAGCAGCTCGCGAAGCGCAAACCGGAAGAATTTACGAATCTCCTTCGTACTTGGCTAGCGGATGAATAGAGGTGAGACTTAAATGGCGAAGGGTCAGATGCAGCAAGCGATGCTGACGGGAAGACAAAAGGCGGCGATCCTGTTGATCACGCTGGGTCCCGAGGTATCGGCACAAGTGTTCAAGCATCTACGGGACGAAGAAATCGAGCAGCTGACGCTCGAAATCGCCAACGTTCGCAAGGTGGACCCGTCCGAAAAAGACGCCATCATGGCGGAGTTTCACCAAATCGCGGTCGCGCAAGAGTTCCTGACGCAAGGCGGCATCAACTACGCGAAGGAGATTTTGGAGAAGGCGCTCGGCACGGGAAAAGCGATGGATATAATCAATCGCTTGACGGCGACGCTTCAGGTTCGGCCGTTCGACTTCGCCCGAAAGGCGGACGCCGGCCAAATTCTGAACTTTATCCAAAACGAAAACGCGCAAACGATCGCGCTCGTGCTGTCGTATTTGCATGCCGAACAAGCGGCGATCATCCTGTCCTCCTTGCCGCAAGAGAAGCAAGCGGATGTCGCGAAGCGAATCGCGCTGATGGACAGCACGTCGCCGGAGGTCATCTCGCAAGTGGAGCGCGTCCTCGAGCAGAAGCTTTCCGCGACCGTCACGCAAGATTACACGAGCGCAGGCGGCATCGAGGCGATCGTTCAAATCTTGAACGGCGTCGATCGAGGGACCGAACGCACGATTCTCGATTCGCTCGAAATTCAAGATCCGGAACTGGCCGAAGAAATCAAGAAGCGGATGTTCGTCTTCGAGGATATCGTCAATCTCGACAATCGTTCCATTCAGCGCATTATCCGCGATATCGAGAACGCCGATCTCCAGCTCGCCCTCAAGGTCGCAAGCGAGGAAGTGCGCGAAGCGATCTTCCGCAATATGTCGAAGCGTATGGCCGACTCCTTCAAAGAGGAAATGGAATTTATGGGTCCCGTGCGGCTTCGGGACGTCGAAGAAGCGCAAACGCGCATCGTAGCTACGGTGCGCCGCCTCGAGGAAGCCGGAGAGATTATCATTGCCCGCGGCGGAGGAGACGATATCATTGTCTAACGTGATTAAGTCGAATCGGTACGTGTCTTTAGAAGAAATTCGAAAGCTCGAGGCGTTCGTCCTGCGCCGGCCGCAGCCGCAGCCGGAGGGAATGGAGGACGCCGGAGAGCCGGCGAACGCTCCGTCGGAAAGCGTTCGGCAATCGGAGCGGCTCGCGGAGCAGGTGCTCGAAGATGCGAAGCTCGCCGCGGAGGAATTGCTCCAGAGCGCTTCGAGCGAGGCGGCCCGGATCATGGAAGAAGCGTCGGGTCAAATCGAGAAGTGGTGGGACGAGCGCCGCGTCGAAGACCTTCGCGTCGTTGAGGAAAGCCGAACGTCCGGCTTCGAGGCAGGCTATCGCGAAGGCCGCCAGCAAGCCGAGAAGGAAGCGGCGGAGCAATACGAGGGATTGCTGCAGCAGGCGCGGCATCTGGTGGAAGAGGCGCACCGCGTGAAGGAACGCGTCGTCTTGGAAGCCGAACCGTTCCTCGTCGAGCTGGCGACGGCCGTCGCCAAGAAGATCGTCGGCGAGCACCTTGCCGTCGATCCGGAGTGGACGAAAAGCCAGGTGAAACGCACGCTCGAGCGAAGGCGGGACAAAGGGCTGATCACCTTATGCGTAGCGCCCTCCCAATTTCAAAAGATGCAGGACGCAAGAGCGGAGCTGACGCTTTCCGTCGATTCCGAAGCGGAGCTGGTCATCGTGCCGGACGCGACGGTCGACGAAGGCGGCTGCGTCGTTCGGACGAGCTTCGGCAGCATCGACGCTCGCATCGATACGCAGCTTTCCGAATTGAAGGCGGCGCTGATGGAAGTGGCTGCCCAAACCGATGAAGGAGCGGGTGTTCCGTGAGCTTGCCGTTGAGAAAGCCGGATGTCGCGAAATATATCGACAGCTTGCGGCCGATCGATCCGGTCCGCATTAACGGCAAGGTGATGCAGGTCATCGGCTTAACCGTTGAATCTGAAGGGCCGGACGTCAAGCTCGGGGACGTTTGTCTCATTCATCCGGGCAAAGGCGCGCCGCCGGTGAAAGCGGAGGTTGTCGGATTCCGCAACAATAAAGTTATCCTGATGCCGCTCGGCGATTTGCACGCCATCGGTCCCGGCTGCGATGTCGTCGGCACGGGCAAGCCGCTCACGGTGAAGGCGGGCCATGAGCTGCTCGGCAAAGTGCTTGACGGTCTAGGGATGCCGCTCGACGGCTCGTCGCTGCCGTTGCGGATGCCGGAAGTATCCGCGAACAACGTGCCGATCAGCCCGTTGAAGCGTCCCCGGGTGCTGGAGCCGCTGTCGGTCGGAGTTCGGTCCATCGACGGGCTGCTGACGATCGGCAAGGGCCAGCGCGTCGGCATCTTCGCGGGCTCCGGCGTCGGGAAATCGACGCTGCTCGGCATGATCGCGCGCAATACGTCGGCGGACGTGAACGTGATCGGCCTTATCGGCGAGCGCGGCCGCGAGGTGCTCGATTTTATCGAACGCGATCTGGGGCCCGAAGGGCTGGCGCGGTCTGTCGTCGTCGTCGCGACGTCCGACCAGCCTGCGCTCATCCGGATGAAGGGCGCGCTCATTACGACGGCGATCGCGGAATATTTCCGGGACCGCGGGTTGAACGTCATGATGATGATGGATTCCGTTACGCGATACGCGATGGCGCTTCGAGAGGTCGGCCTCGCCGTCGGCGAGCCGCCGGCGACGAGGGGATATACGCCTTCCGTGTTCGCCAGCCTGCCGAAGCTGCTCGAACGCGCGGGGACCGGTCCGAAGGGTTCGATTACGGCGTTCTACACGGTGCTGGTCGACGGCGACGATATGAACGAGCCGATCGCGGACGCGGTGCGGGGCATCTTGGACGGCCATATCGTACTCGACCGCAAGCTCGCGAACCGCGGACACTTCCCCGCGATCGACGTGCTCGCCAGCGTCTCCCGCGTTATGAGCGAAATTGCGCCGAAGGCGCAAATCGCTTCGGCCAACCGGCTGAAGGAGCTGCTCTCCGTATACCGGGACGCGGAGGATCTAATTAATATCGGCGCCTATAAGGCTGGTTCGAACCCGGACATCGACACGGCGATCGAATCGATTAAGGAAATTTGGAGTTTTACGAGGCAAGGGACTGATGAGAAGTCTACGTTGAACGAGGCGCAAGAGCGCTTGATCCGACAATTCGCCGGAGGATGATCCGATTCATGAAATTCGTGTACCCGTTCCAGAAAGTATTGGACGTTAAGACGAACGAAAAGAAGGAAGCGGAATCGCAGCTGTCTCTTGCGATCGGCGAGCTGAACGAAGCCGAGCGGACGATGTCCGACTTGATGCTCGAGAAGCACCGCTTGCAGCAGCGCATGTCGGAAGAGGCGATGAAGGGCCGGACGATGGCCGAGATGGTCGCCGGGCAGCAGTACATCGACCATCTCGACGAGCGGATCGGCGCGGCCAAGCGTCGGCTCGAGGCGGCCGAGCGCCGCGCGAACGAGCTGCGGGAACGGCTGGTCGACCGGACGATGGACGAGAAAGTGTGGTTGAAGGCGAAGGATAAAGCCCAAGTCGCCCACCGAGCCGTCGTCGAACGGCGGGAGCAATACGAGCTTGACGAGATGGCTACGATGCGCAGCCGGCTTGCGCGCTAACGCGAACGATAGGGTCGGAGGAAGGAGGGAGACGCGTGGCGGACATGGAAGAGGAACGATCTTATAATTTTCTCGAGCGACTGCTCTTTTATACGCTTCCGGTTTTGTTTGCGCTGCTCCTGACCGGCGTCCTGCTGACGGTGTTCGGTTACGACGTCGTGAACGAGATGCTGCGCATCGGCAATAAGGTGCCCGGCGTCGCCTCGGTGCTTCCGGAGCCGAAGCCGACGCCGGAGGAACTTCGCGCATCGATGGACTCGTCCGCCGGAGGAGGCTCGGCCGCCGAGGCGTCCGAGGACGCGGAAGCCGCGGCGCAGGCCGAGGCGATTCAAGCCGCGCTCAGCGCGAAGGAAGCCGAGCTGGCAGCGTTGACGGCGGCGGCCGCGGCGAAGGACCAACGCATCGCGGAGCTGGAGGCCGAGCTCGAGACGAAGCAGGCGGCCGAGGAGCAGCAGGCGGCGTCCGAAGCCGAGTACGCGGCGAACATTAAGCGGCTCGCGTCCGTCTACGCAGGCATGAAAGCGAGCAAAGCCGCCCCGGTTCTTGAGAGCTTAACGCTCAGCGAACGCGTGCTGGTATTGAAAGAGATGAAACCGGAACAGCAAATCGACATCCTGGAGAAAATGAACCCCGCGATCGCGGCGGAAACCTCGATCCTGATGAAGGACGTCGTGGCGTCTAGAGACTTGCAAATCGCCGCGTTGCAGGAACGACTCGCCTTGGGCGAAACGTCGACCGACGGCGCGGCCGCGCTGACGACCGACGAGCTGAGCCGGACGTTCGCGCAAATGACGCCGGATCGTGCGGCCGAAGTGCTGCTCGAGATGGAGCAGGCGAAGGTCGTCGAAATTTTGCGCGGCATGGAAGAAGCGTCGCGCGCGACGATCCTGAACTCGCTGACGGAGCTCGACCGCGAACGGACGGCCCAAATCACGGCACGGTTAGGCTGAGGATGGCGGAGCAACGTCGGGAAAGGAGGTGAATACACATATGATGAATGGAATGACAACGGTTATGGCGGCGATGTCGGGACCGACGGCAACAGGTTCGTTCCCGCTCGGAACGATTGACGGCGGGGGGAAGAATTCGGAAGGTTCCGCGTTCGCGGCGTTAATCGCCGGTTTGCTCGGCGGGAACGCGTTGCCGGAAGCGGCACAGGGCGTATCGCTGCTCGGCTTGCTCGGCGTGCTGACGACGGATGCGCCTGCAACGGAGAACGCGACGGCCGCGCCCGAAGAAGGCGAAGCTTTGTCGCTCGAAACAGCGCTTGAGCAGCTGGCCGCGTGGATTGGTTCGCTGTCCGCGGAGCAGCAGCAGAAGCTTGCGCAGCATCCGCAGGTATCGGAATGGATGGCGCTCGCGGAAGCGGAGCTGACGATGGCGGGCGAGTCGATCGAAGCCGCGAATGTCCCGGTTCTAGATAACCAAGCGACGGAAGCGCCGGCGAAGCCGATCGACGAACTGCTTCGGCGGTTGGCATCGGCTCTCGAGGCAGACGCGGAACAGCAGCCTTATCTCGCGGCAGTCGCGAAGCAAGCGACGACCGCGGTGGCCCAAGCGGTTCTCGCGTTGGAGCATAGCGAAGGGTTCTTGACCGCGGTAACGGCGGGCGCGTCCCAGGGGAAAGCCGCGAAGGAAGGCGAAGCGGCGCCGGGGGCGAAAGCCGTCGCGGCGGAAATCGAACGGCTGCTGGCGAAGACGGGCGGCTCGGTCGAGACGAACGCACAGCCGAAGGCGGAAGGCGGCAGCACGAACGTCCGCGTGTCGCATCTGTCGGCGATGGAAGCGAAAGCGGCGCTGCTCCCGGTCGTCGTCGTGAAAGCCGCTGCGGTATCGACAGGGGCGGAAACGTCGGGCACGAGCGCGGAGAAGGCTTCCGGCGAGACGCAAACCTCGATGGCGAATGTCTCGGATACGCAGAAATCGGCGCCGGAATCGGCCAAGGCGGAAGCCGCGCCTCGGATCCCGCTGTCGCAAGCGGCGGAGCGTCTCCAAGATTGGATGATGAAGCAAACGGCGAACGGGGGAAGTCTCAAGGCGGAGACGGTGCTGAAGCTGATGCCCGAGCATCTGGGTCAGGTCGAAGTGAAGCTGTCCATGCAGAACGGGCAGTTGGCCGCTACGATCACGACGGAGTCGGCGATGGCGAAAGACGTGCTGGAGTCGAACTTGTCGATGCTGCGTTCGAGCTTGCAAAACCAGGGCGTAACGGTCGAACGTTTGGTCGTCGCGCAGCAGCAGCCTAGCGGATTCCAGTCCGGGATGTTCCAGGACGGCCGCCAACAGCGGCAGTCGACGGGACGCGACGGCTCTCGAGACGGTCAATCTCGTAAGGAGCAAGGCGCCGAGGATTGGGCGGAAACGCTCGTGATCGGCAGGGACCTGGAAGCGGCGTTTATGGAAGGACTACGGAACGGAAGTTCCTTCCGGGCGCAAGCGTAAGCAGGAGGTGAACGAATGGCAGGCGCTGTACAATGGCCTTATTATTCCAGCGGCAATGTCGCGAAAGCCGCATCGAACGAGCAAAACGGCAGCGTAATGGGCAAGGATCAATTTCTTAAAATTTTAATTACGCAATTGCAAAATCAAGACCCGGCGGCGCCGATGCAGGACCGCGAGTTTATCGCGCAGATGGCGCAATTTTCGTCGCTGGAGCAGATGATGAACATGACGAAGGAAATTCATGGACTTCGTCAATCGCTCGGCATCGCTTCCGGCATGATCGGCCTCGAGGTGAGCTGGCTTACCTACGACGAGAACGGAGAGGCGGTCGGGGAAGGCAGCGGCATCGTGGATGCGATCGTCATCAAGGACGATAAGCAATATGCCGAAATCGACGGGGAGCAAATCGACATCGACGATATTTTCGCGATGAAGACGAGGTCGCCGGAGGAGTCGACATGAGCGAACGGCAGACGATCGGTCAGATGTTTCCGAATCGCGTAGGCTTCGTTCCGCCGAAGCCGATGCCGGCCAAGACGCCGTCGACGGCGAACGGCGCGGCGTTCCGCGACGTGCTGGACGGACAACTCGTCAAATTCAGCCATCATGCGGAGCAACGGCTCGCGCAGCGAGGCATCCGGCTGGAAGCGGAGCAGCTCCATCGTCTCGGCGGAGCGATCGACAAAGCGGCGGCGAAGGGCGCGAAAGATTCTCTCGTCTTGTTTCAAGATTTGGCGTTCATCGTCAACGTGAAAAATCGGACCGTCGTTACGGCGATGGACGGCGCCTCGATGAACGATCATGTTTTTACGCAGATCGATAGCACGATTGTAGTGAAATAGGGCTGGCCCGAACGGAGGCCCTCCGTTACGCGGACCGAACGAAGCGTAACGATCCATACCATTAGCGGAGGTTAGTCCATGTTAAGATCGTTGTATTCCGGGATTTCCGGCATGCGCGGCTTCCAGACGAAGCTAGACGTGATCGGCAATAATATCGCGAACGTCAACACGGTCGGCTTTAAGTCCGGACGCGTCATGTTCAAGGACATTTTGAGCCAGACGATTTCCGGTATTACGGCGCCGGAAGAGGGCGAACGCGGCGGCATTAACGCGAAGCAGATCGGGCTCGGCGTGACGCTCGGATCGATCGACACGGTTCATACGCCGGGCAGCGCGATGACGACTAACGTCGTCACCGACCTTCGGATCGACGGGGACGGTTTTTTCGCTGTATCGGCGAGCGAAGATCAAGAAATTCCATACTTAACGCGCGCGGGCAACTTTACGCTCGACGGAAATCGTCAGCTCGTTACCGGAGACGGAATGTTCGTCCAAGCGGCTGGCGGCGGCAATATCGTGTTGGACGAAGAGGTGACGGCGTTCTCGATCGCGCAGGACGGCTCCATCATCGCGGTCAACGCGGACGGGACGAGCGAGCCGACGGGCATTCAGATCGGCGTCGTGAAGGTCGCCAATCCGGCCGCGCTCGAGAAGATCGGCGGAAATATGTACCGCTTCAACGCGAACGCGCATCCGGAGGATCTCGAGGTTGCGACGGCGATGGATGCGGAGCTCGGCACCGGCGCCATCATTTCCGGGCAATTGGAGATGTCAAACGTCGATTTGACGAACGAGTTCTCCGAAATGATTGTGGCGCAGCGCGGTTTCCAAGCGAATTCTCGGATCATTACGACCTCCGACGAGGTGCTGCAAGAAGTCGTCAACCTGAAGCGATAAGAGCAGGCTAACTTTTCCGTAACGGCCGGGGATGCGAATCCCCGGCTCAGGACGGAGCGGCGCAAAGGAGGAATGGTTTATGATCACCGTGACCCGCTTGAACGGAACGCGCGTGACCGTAAACGCTCTATTTATAGAGACGGTGGAAGAAACTCCGGATACGATCATTACGCTAACGACAGGCAAGAAAATCGTGGTCACGGAAAAAACGACGGAGCTGGTGGAGCTCGCCCAGGAATATTTCAAGGGCATCGGCATCGTACGGCCGACCGTCGAGCTACTGCAATCGGAGGGGTCGTAAGTGAAAAAAATGCTGCCATGGATTATCGTTGTCCTGCTCGCCGTTACGATTATCGTCGGCGCGGCTTTCGTGCTTTGGAACAGCTTCATGAAGGAATCGACGCCGTCGAATCCAAGAGAAGCCGCTCGGGCGGAAGCGGGCCAAGTGGAGACCGAGTATATCAGCGCGGAAAAGCGGGCGGAGATGACGGTCGCGATCGACGACATCATCACGAATTTGTCCGATCCGACCTACTTCGTAAACGCAAGTTTTACGTTTGAGCTGGACAACACGAAAGCGAAACACGAGTTCGAATTGCTGACCTACAAGATGAAGGACGTCATCAACACGACGTTAACCGACATGACGCCGGAGGAAGCGCGAGGGAGCGCAGGCATCGACGCGATCAGCTCTACGCTGTTAAACCGGACCAACGAGCTGCTCCATGAAGGCAAAGTCAGACATGTGTACATTACGAAGTTTATCGTCACCGAGCAATAATTACGGATCTGCCGACACGTTGCAACGACTTGATATTGCACAGTAAAGAGGGTGAACCCCATGGTGGACGTACTTTCGCAGAACGAGATAGACGCGTTACTAGCCGCGCTGTCCTCCGGCGAAATGGACGCCGAAGAGCTTAAAAAAGAAGAAACCCAGAAAAAAGTGCGCTCTTACGACTTCAAGCGAGCCGTCCGGTTTTCGAAGGATCATATCCGAAGCCTCACGCGGATCCACGAAAACTTCGCCCGGTTCCTGACGACGTACTTCTCGGCGCAGCTACGGACGTTCGTGCAGATCAACGTCGTTCAAGTGGAGCAGCTCCCGTACGACGAATTCATTCGCTCCATCCCGAAGATGACGATTTTGAACATCTTCGAAGCGGAGCCGCTCGAGGGCCGCATGGTGCTCGAGGTGCATCCGAACGTTGCGTACGCGATGCTGGATCGCCTGCTGGGAGGCACCGGCACGTCGCCGTCGAAAATTACGACGCTGACGGAAATCGAAACGATCGTCATGGAACGCATTTTTAGCAAAGCGTTCGACAGTCTCCAAGAGGCTTGGAAGACGGTCATCGATATCAATCCAAGGCTGGAAGCGCTCGAGACGAATCCGCAGTTCATGCAAATCGTCTCCCCGAACGAAACGATCGCGTTGATCTCTCTAAGCACGAAGATCGGCGATACGACCGGGATGATTAACTTATGTATTCCGCACGTCGTGCTCGAGCCGATTATGCCAAGGTTATCTGTGAATAATTTGTTCTTCTCTCCTAAGAAAACAAGGGCCCCGGAAGAGATGGAAGTGCTGCAGGAGAGGCTTCAACGGGCGACGCTGCCCATTATCGCGGAGCTCGGCTCCTCGACCATCACGATCCGGGAGTTTCTCAGTTTGGCTGCGGGCGATGTCATCTCGCTGACGACGTCGGTGGACGACCCGCTGGACATCAAAGTCGGCAACCGCTCGAAATATATCGGCACGCCAGGCGTGGTGAAAGGCAAATTGGCCGTGCAAATTACGGACATTGTGACTGAAGGAGTAGAAGAGCATGACGAATAAAGATTATTTATCGCAAGAGGAGATCGACGCATTGCTGCGGCAATCGTCCGACTCGCAAGACGACGATCTATTCGGCGGGGGAGAGTCGTCGACGGGACGCGCCGGACTATCGATCGACGATTATTTAACGCCGCTCGAGCAAGACGCTCTCGGCGAAATCGGGAACATTACGTTCGGCAGCGCGGCGACGGCGCTCTCGACGCTGCTTGGACGCAAAGTCGACATCACGACGCCGAAGGTGTCGGTCATTGGCAGAGACGAAATCGCCGGTACGTTCCCGAATCCGCATGTGGCGGTTCACGTCAATTACGTCGACGGCTTCCACGGCATTAACCTGCTCGTAATCAAGACGAGGGACGCGCAAGTGATCGCGGATTTGATGTTAGGCGGCACGGGGCATCCGGCGGAAACGGAGCTAAACGAAATTCATGTGAGCGCGGTACAGGAAGCCATGAATCAGATGATGGGGTCCTCCGCCACGTCGATGTCGACCATTTTCAACCGATTCGTCAATATTTCGCCCCCAGGCATCGATGTGCTCGATTTCAGCGAGGGCGAAGGCGACCGGCTGCTCACGGAGGATGCCTTCATCCAAATTTCGTTCCGGCTGACGATCGGAGATCTTATCGATTCGAACATCATGCAATTGCTACCGGTTTGGTTCGCGAAGGACATGGTATCGATCTTGATGGGCGGGTCGCCGGCGGGCGAGCCCGCCGCCGCCGCCGCGCCGCCGCCGAAACCGCCCGCGACTGCGCCGTCCTTCGCTGCGTCAGCGCCGTCCTCGCCTGCCGGGGCGCCGCAAATGCCGCCGCCTGCGCCGCCGCAGCCGCCTTATCCGGAGCCGCAACAGCCTTATTACGGAGGGGGTTACCCGCCGCCGCCTTACCCGCAGCACCCGTACGCGCCGCCTTATGCGCCGCCCTACGGCGCGTCGCCGATGCCGCAGCCGGGGTTTTCGCCGCCGCCGCCGAACCGCAATGTGCAGGCCGCGCAGTTTTCCGACCTGACCGGGTACGGAGCCGGCAACGTCGATAACACGAACCTGAATTTGCTTCTGGACATCCCCCTTAAAGTTACGGTTGAATTAGGGAGAACCCAAAAGCAAATCAAAGACATTCTTGAACTGTCCCAAGGCTCGATTGTCGAACTGGATAAACTGGCGGGCGAGCCGGTCGACATCTTGGTGAACAACAAGTTGATCGCCAAGGGCGAGGTCGTCGTTATCGACGAGAACTTCGGCGTCCGCGTCACCGACATCGTCAGCCCGTGGGACCGGATCCAGAAGCTTCAGTAACGCGGAAAGCGGCAAAGTAAAGAGCAATTCGGCAATTCGTACTCTACGTACTTCTATATGATACCCAAACCAACGATCGAAAGGATTGTATCGAATGGCGAACCGGATTTTAGTAGTGGACGATGCAGCATTCATGCGGATGATGATCAAGGACATCTTGACGAAGAACGGCTACGAGGTCGTCGGGGAAGCGAGCGACGGCGCGCAAGCGATCGAAAAATTCAAGGAGTCCGCGCCGGATCTTATTACGATGGACATTACGATGCCGGAGATGGACGGGATTACCGCGCTCAAAGAAATTAAAAAGATCGACCCTTCCGCGAAGGTCATTATGTGCTCCGCGATGGGCCAGCAAGCGATGGTAATCGATGCGATTCAGGCGGGCGCGAAGGATTTTATCGTCAAGCCGTTCCAAGCCGATCGGGTTATCGAAGCGATAAAGAAGACGTTGGGCTAACTATGTCTCCTTACTTGATCAATACGTTCGGCAATTCGCTCGATGCGCCTTCGGCGTCGGCGCCGGCTGATTTCTCCACGGGCGATTTCTACGGAAACTTCATTCAAGTCATCGTCGTCCTGGTCATCGTCATCGGACTGATCGTCGTATTGATCCGGTTTTTGGCCTCCAGAACCAAGCGATGGTCAGGGGAACGGGCGTTGCAAGTGCATGCCGGCGTACCGCTCGGGCAAAACAAATCGCTGCAGGTGATCGAAATCGGCGACGCCGTGTATATCGTCGGCGTCGGGGAAGACATTACGCTCCTTGACAAAATCGACGATCCGGAGCGCGTCGAGGCGCTCATCGCTTCTTTGGAGGCAAAGCCGGCGCCTGCGGCGGGGACGGCGGTCGCGGCGGTGGCCTCTGTTATTCGCGCCCTGCGCAATCGAAGCAAGCCGTCGGCGGAGGTCGAACCGCAGTGGCAGTCGACCGAAGCGTTCCGCGATTTGCTTTCCCAGAAGCTAAAGACGGGCGGCGCCCGAAAAGAAGCTATGAAAACATGGATGGAGGAAGAGGAGCGATGAAACGTTGGCTGACGGCGCTGTTCGTCGTCGGGTGGCTGAGCGCGACGGTGTGGTTCCTGCCGGCCGAGATTGCGCAGGCGGCCGAATCGCCGATTCCGGGGATCGACCTGTCGATCGGCACGTCCGACGAGCCTTCGGACGTCTCGTCGACGCTAAGTATCGTCTTACTGTTGACGGTACTCAGTTTGGCTCCGGCAATACTCATCCTCATGACGAGCTTTACCCGCATCGTGATCGTCCTTGGATTCGTGAGAACGTCGCTGGCGACGAATCAAATGCCGCCGAATCAGGTGCTGATCGGGCTCGCATTGTTTCTTACCTTCTTCGTCATGGCGCCGACGATCGGCGAAATCAACGAAACGGCCCTGCAGCCTTATCTGCAGGGGCAGCTGACGCAGACGGAGGCGTTGCAGCAAGCGTCGTTGCCCCTAAAGAAATTTATGGCGAGCCAGACGAGAGAAAAGGATTTGCTGCTCTTCCTTGACTACGGCAATATGCCGAGGCCGACTTCCTACGAAGATATTCCATTGACCGCGCTCGTTCCCGCGTTTGCGATCAGCGAGCTGAAAACCGCGTTTCAAATGGGTTTTATGATTTTCGTTCCGTTCCTCGTCATCGACATGGTCGTAGCCAGTACGTTGATGGCCATGGGGATGATGATGCTGCCGCCGGTCATGATTTCATTGCCCTTTAAGATTTTATTATTCGTATTGGTCGACGGCTGGTATTTGGTCGTCAAGTCGCTGCTGCTTAGTTTTAACACTTGACGGACGGAGGGGTGAGACGCATGCGCTCGGATACGGTCATCCGGATCGCCGGTGAAGCGATCTATACGACGCTTATGGCATCCGGACCGATGATGATATTGGCGCTCGTCGTCGGCCTCGCGATTAGTATTTTTCAAGCGACGACGCAAATCCAGGAGCAGACGCTGGCGTTCGTGCCGAAGATCGTCATCGTTCTTGTCGCCATTCTTTTCTTCGGGCCATGGATATTGTCCAAGCTGGTCGATTTTACCTTCCATCTTTTGGACAACCTCCATAACTTTATCGGGTAGCGAAGTATGGATCTCGTACTTGCGTATTATCCGAACCTATTGCTTATATTTTGCCGAATGACCGGTTTTTTTATCACGGCGCCCGTGTTCTCCACCCGGAATAACGTGCCGCCTCCGTTTCGGATCGGCATATCCGTATTCGCGGCGCTGCTGGTGTTTTTCGCCTCCGGTACCGAACGGGCGATCCCGATCGATCAAGAATACGCCTATTACATTATTCGCGAATCGTTGATCGGCGTATTGCTAGGCTTTATCGCGTATTTGTTTTTTACGGTCGTCCAGATCGCCGGTTCGTTCATCGATATGCAGATGGGCTTCGGCATCGCGAACGTCATCGATCCGATGACCGGCGCGCAAAGTCCCGTTTTCGGAAGTTTTAAATACATGATCGCCATGCTGCTGTTTTTGACGCTGGACGGACATCATTATTTGCTGCTCGGCATCATGGACAGCTACCAGGTCATACCGCTCGACAATACGTTCTTCGCCGCGGTCGCGGCGGGGCCGCCGGTGGAATTGCTGACGCGGAGCGTGTCTACGGCATTCACATTATCGTTCCAAATGGCCGCGCCGATCGTCGCCACGATGTTCCTCGTCGACGTCGCGCTCGGTATCTTAGCGAAAACCGCGCCGCAGTTCAATGTGTTCGTCGTCGGGATGCCTTTGAAAATCTTAGTCGGTCTTGGCGTAATGCTTTTGCTGATTCCCGGGTTTGCCTTTTTGTTTCAAAACTTATTCGCAACGATGTTCGAGAATATGAACGAGATGATGCGGGCGCTGCGCACCGCCTAACGCCGAAGCAAGGGAGGTTACTCCATGGCACGCAAGCTGCGTCTCACGCTGAATTTGCAGTTGTTCGCGCAGGAGAAAACCGAACCGGCGACCCCGAAGAAACGCCAGGAGTCCAGGCGCAAAGGGCAAGTCGCCAAAAGCATAGAGCTGCCCGGCGCGTTGATCATGTTAGGGGCTTTCGGCTTGCTGGCCATGTACGGAGCAACGATGGGGGACGGCATCGCCTCGATCTTTACCGCGGGTCTGACGCAATATTTGCTTTGGGAAGTGACCGACAAGAACGTCATCGCGATGTTTACGCAAATCCTCCGCGACGGACTGTTCATCCTCTTGCCTGTCTTCGCAATCGGTGTCGGCATGGCCTTGTTGGCTTCTTACGCACAGGTCGGCGTGTTGTTTACGGGCGAGACGCTGAAGTTAAAAATTGAAAAGCTCAATCCGATTCAAGGCGTGAAGCAAATTTTCTCCATGCGCTCGTTCGTGGAGTTTTTGAAGTCGATGCTGAAGGTGCTCATTCTCGGCATGATCACCTTTACAATCATTTGGGGCGAAAAGGCAACGCTTCTGACGATGGCTTCGCTACCCCTCGAATCGGTATTACAATACATGGCTTCGCTCACGATTCGGCTCGGACTGTTCTCGGGCGGCGCGTTGTTTATTCTTGCCTTGTTCGATTATGCATATCAAAAATGGGAGCACGAAAAAAATCTGCGTATGTCCAAACAAGACATCAAGGACGAGTATAAGAAAGCCGAAGGCGACCCGCTCATCAAGTCGAAAATTCGCGAGAAGCAGCGGCGGATGGCCATGCAGCGGATGATGCAGGAAGTGCCGAAAGCGGACGTCGTCATTACGAACCCGACGCACTTCGCGGTGGCCGTCAAATACGACGGGGCCGAGATGGATGCGCCTCGCGTCATCGCCAAGGGCGCCGATTACGTCGCGCTGCGCATTCGCCAAGCGGCGTCCGAGCACGGCGTTCCGTTGATGGAAAACAAGCCGCTTGCCAGGGCGCTGTACGCGCAAGTAGAAATCGGCGAATCGATTCCGCAGGATTTGTTCCAAGCCGTCGCGGAAGTGTTGGCATTCGTTTATAAAGCGAAGGCGAAATTGCCTGCAGCCCGAAGAAGGTAAAAGAAACAAGGTCTCTAGGGAGAGGAGGGGAACGCGGTGAAGATTAAAGATTTAGCGGTGTTAGGCGGCATTATCGGGATCGTCATGATGATGATCGTGCCGATCAACGTTCATCTGTTGGATTTTATGCTAATCATTAATATCTCGTTGGCGCTGACGATGCTGCTCGTCGCGATGAATACGAAAGAAGCGCTGCAATTTTCGATCTTCCCCTCGCTCCTCCTCATTACGACCTTGTTCCGGCTGGCGTTGAACGTATCGACCACGCGGAATATCCTGGCGAACGCGCATGCCGGGAAGGTGGTCGAGACGTTCGGCTCGTTCGTCGCGCAAGGCAATATCGCGGTCGGCTTTATCGTCTTCCTCATTCTGGTCATCGTACAGTTTATCGTCATTACGAAAGGCTCGGAGCGCGTCGCCGAAGTCGGCGCCCGATTCACGCTCGACGCGATGCCCGGGAAACAGATGAGCATCGACGCCGACTTGAACTCCGGCCTCATTAACGAACAGCAAGCGCGGGAGCGCCGGAAAAAAATCGAATCGGAAGCCGACTTCCACGGCGCGATGGACGGCGCGATGAAGTTCGTGAAGGGCGACGCCATCGCATCCATCATTATCCTCGTGATCAACTTGATCGGCGGCATCATTATCGGCATGACGATGAAGGGCTTCGAGTTCGGTCAAGCGGTCGAGCTGTATTCGATCATGACGATCGGCGACGGACTCGTCAGCCAAATACCCGCGCTCCTCATCTCGACGGCGGCCGGCTTGATCGTGACCCGCGCCGCGTCGGAAGGCAACCTGGCGCAGGATATCATGCAGC
Source organism: Paenibacillus sp. (assembly GCF_035645235.1). GTDB lineage: Bacteria > Bacillota > Bacilli > Paenibacillales > YIM-B00363 > Paenibacillus_AE. The sequence goes on along the minus strand of NZ_DASQMZ010000156.1, from coordinate 5,854 downwards.
AGATGTCGTTGTTTCCGAAGCTGCTTTACGTCGTCGGCGCCACGATCGCGCTGCTCGGCATCTTTACGCCGATCGGGCCGGTGCTGACGATACCCGTCGGCGGCGTGCTGGCGTTCGCCGCGTACCGAATGGACGGCGCCGTGAAGAAGCGGGAAGCGGAGGAGGAGCAGCTGGTCGAAGAGAAGCAAATCGAAGAAGTCCGCAGCCCCGAGAGCGTCGTCAACCTGCTGCAGGTCGATCCGATCGAGTTCGAATTCGGCTACGGCTTAATTCCGCTCGCGGACCAGCAGCAGGGCGGCGACTTGCTCGACCGTATCATTATGATTCGCCGCCAATGCGCGCTCGAGCTCGGTTTGGTCGTCCCGGTCATTCGGATTCGCGACAACATCCAGCTTCGCCCGAACGAATACATCATCAAGATCAAAGGGAATATGGTCGCGAAGGGAGAACTGCTCCTCAACCATTACTTGGCCATGAGCCCTGGCATCGACGACGACAGCGTCACCGGAATCGAGACGACGGAACCGGCGTTCGGCCTTCCCGCGTTATGGATCGACGAGGCGACGAAGGACCGCGCCGAAATTTCGGGATATACCGTCGTCGATCCGCCGTCGGTCGTCGCGACGCATTTAACCGAAATTATTAAGAGGCATGCGCACGAGCTGATCGGGCGGCAAGAAACGAAAGCGCTCGTCGAGCATGCGAAAGAGTCGTATCCGGCGCTGGTCGAGGAACTCATCCCGAACATTATGTCGGTCGGGGATGTGCAGAAGGTGCTGGCCAAGCTGTTGAAGGAGAAGGTATCGATTCGGGACCTCGTGACCATCTTCGAGACGTTGGCGGACTACGGCACTTATACGAAAGACCCCGACATCTTAACGGAATACGTAAGACAAAGCCTGTCCCGGCAAATTACGCAACAATACGCTCCCGGCAACGACACGTTGCGAGTCGTTACGGTCGGGCCGTCGCTCGAGCGGAAAATCGCGGAAGCGGTGCAGCAATCCGATCATGGCAGCTACTTGGCTATGGATCCCGCAAGCTCGCAAACCGTCGTACAGAAAATTACGGAGCAAGCGGCGAAACTGGTTCAATCCGGAGGCACGCCGATCGTGTTGACGTCGCCTACGATTCGAATGTATTTAAAGCAGTTGCTGGAGCGGGCTATGCAGGACGTTACGGTGCTTTCCTACAACGAGCTTGAACCGAATGTCGAAGTTCAAAGCATAGGGGTGGTGAACGTATGAAGGTGAAAAAGTATATCGTCGACTCGATGCCGGACGCGCTTCAGAAAATTCGATCCGAGCTCGGGAAGGACGCCGTAATCATTAATACGAAGGAAATTCGAGTGGGCGGGTTCCTCGGCATGTTCACGAAGAAGAAAGTCGAGGTCGTCGCCGCGACCGATTCGAATCCGGATTCGGCGGCGCCGACGCCTCGCGTCGGCGCGGCCTCCCCGGGAGCGGCCGCAGCCTCGCGAACGTCCGGGGCGACGGCGTCCCCGAGACGAACCCCAGCCGCGGCGCCGAGCGCCCGTCAGGCGGGGTTGCCGGGCGCCGTCGCTCCGACGGTGCCCCTCCCGCCGAAATCGATGGCGGCGGAGCCGCTCGCGGCGCCGGCCGCGGCGGTGGCCGCCCCGAGCGCGCCGAGCCGGGACGACGCTCTGCTGCAGGAGATGAAGCAGATGCGGGAGATGATGCAGCGACTGTCCAGCGCGCAACCGGGCAACGCCGCCTTGCCGTCGCTGCCGTCCGCGTTCGAACGCATTCGAACGAGGCTCGTCGAGCAAGACGTGCAGCCCGAGCTGGCGACGATGCTCGTCGAAGAGGCGCTCGCTCGGTTCGAGGGACGTCCGCCGGGCGACATCGAAGCCAAGGACGCATCCGACGCCGTAAAAGCCCGGATCGTGGAGCTGTTGACGCAGCGCCCGATCGAGCTGATTCGGCAGGATGCGCGGCTCGTTCACTTCGTCGGTCCGACGGGCGTCGGCAAGACGACGACGATTGCCAAGCTGGCAGCCGAGCAATCGTTGAAATACCGGAAGGCGATCGGGCTGATCACCTCGGATACGTATCGGATCGCCGCGATCGAACAGCTGCGGACGTACGCTTCGATCTTGAACGTTCCGCTCGAGGTCGTGTTTTCCTCGATCGACTTGCACAAGGCGCTGGAGAAAATGCAGGACCGCGACATGATTCTCATGGATACCGCCGGACGCAATTTCCGCAACGAGATGGCGGTTTCGGAGCTGCAATCGCTCCTGCGGACGGAGGAGCGGAAGGACACGTTCTTGGTCTTAAGCCTTAGCATGAAATACAGCGACATGAAAGCCGTAACCGAAAACTTCTACCGCTTCGGCGTCGAAAAGGTGCTGTTTACGAAAGCGGACGAGACGGCTACATTCGGTTCGGTCGTCAACTTGCTGCATGATTATCGGTTGTCTTTGTCATACGTAACGGACGGGCAAAACGTGCCCGACGACATCAATATCGCGGACGCGGGGAACATGGCAGACGAATTAGTAGGTGAGCCTCATGATGAATGACCAAGCGGAAGCATTGCGCAATCTCGTACGGCAAGACGAAGGGGCGCCCTTGTTTCGCGCCGAACCGGCGGAGACGCGTCCGACGCGGATTCTTACGATTACCAGCGGCAAGGGCGGCGTCGGAAAATCGAATTTTACGCTGAACTTCGCCCTGCAGCTGCAATCGCAAGGCTATAAAGTGCTAGTATTCGATGCGGATATCGGGATGGCGAACATCGACGTCTTGATGGGCGCATCGCCGAAATATAACTTATATCATTTGTTGAAGCGCGAAAAATCGATCGAGGAGATCATCTACCGGGGCCATAACGATTTGCAATTTATCGCCGGCGGCTCGGGGTTCAACGACCTGCTGTCGTTGACGAAGGAAGAGCTGGAATACTTCACCGAGCAAGTGTTGTCCCTGAGCGGCTCGCTCGATTTCATCTTATTCGACACCGGCGCGGGGCTTACGAAAGAGTCGATGACGTTCATTACGGCCGCGGAGCAGACGATCGTCGTGACGACGCCGGAACCGACGTCGATTACCGACGCGTACGCGATCATTAAGATGGTGCACTCTCAGGAGCCGGGCATCCGCTTCCAACTCGTCGTCAACCGAGTGACCGACCGCAAGGAAGGCCAACAAACGGCGGACAAAATTCGGATGGTTTCGAATCAATTTCTCCAACTGGACATCCCGACGCTGGGATATATTCCCGATGACGCGAACGTCTCTAAGGCGGTAAAGCGGCAGGTGCCGTTCTCGGTGCTGTATCCCGATTCGGCCGCCACCCGCGAGCTGAAGGAGCTGGTGCGCCGGTTCGAGCAATCGCAGCCGGCGGCGGCGCCGACCGAAGCCGAGGAGGGCGGCGGCGTCAAGCGGTTTCTGTCTCGCATGCTGAAATTTATGAAGTAAGTGTTGTCCACAACCCCTAAGCGGAAGGAGGAGCGCCTATGCCTGCGCCTTATCGCATCTTGGTCGTCGACGATTCCGCCTTCATGCGCAAGGTCGTCTCCGATATCGTGAACGGCGACGAGTCGTTGACCGTTGTAGAGACGGCCTGCAACGGCGTCGAAGCGATCGAAGCGGCCAAGCGGCTGCGCCCGGATGCCGTCACGATGGACGTCGAGATGCCGGTCATGACGGGACTCGAAGCGCTCCCGACGCTGCTGAAGGAGGCGCCGACCCCGGTCATCATGCTCAGCAGCTCGACGGTGGAGGGCGCGGCGGCGACGATTCGCGCGTTGGAGTTGGGCGCCTTCGACTTCGTGGCGAAGCCCTCGGGGCCGCATTCGTCGGATCTCGGTCAGCTCCGGGATGCGCTGCTGGCGACGCTGCGCGCGGCCGTGCTGGACCGGAAGGAAGAGACGATGGGGCGTTTGCAGCCAACCCCGCCCCCCCCTCCCCCGCATGCCGCTGGAGACGATAAAGCCCCGGGGCGCCAAGAGGCGGCTCATCGACAGGACGGTCCGGGGCCTCAGGAGCCGCCGGTGCCGCGGCCGAAGCCGCCGGCTCGCCCGGCGTCGTCGGCGCCGGGGACGGCCGCGAAACCGCCGCCTCCGGCGGCGCGGGCGCCTTCGCGTTCGCCGCTCACCGGTTCGTCGGGCGCTACGGCGAAGCCGTTATCGCCGTCGGCATCTGGAACGCCGGACCGAAGGGCGTCGCCGCGGGCCGCTCCTTCCGAGGCCGGGCCGCCGCCGGCCAAGACGGGCGTCCCGGCGTCGAAGCGGCATTGGCGCAGCCTCGTGGCGATCGGTACGTCGACGGGCGGTCCTCGGGCGCTGCAGCATGTATTGTCCCGGCTGCCAGAAAACTTTCCCGCGCCGGTGCTCGTCGTGCAGCATATGCCGCCGGGCTTTACGAAATCGTTGGCGCAGCGGCTCAACACGCTGTGCGCCATCGAAGTAACGGAAGCGGAGGACGGGATGGAGCCGTCCCCGGGGGTTGCCTATATCGCCCCAGGCGGCTTACATATGACGCTTCGGAAAGAAGCCGGAACGTATCGGCTTCGCTTGTCCGACGAACCGCCGATGAGCGGACATCGGCCTTCGGTGGACATGCTGTTCGGGTCGCTCGTCGACCTGCCCGAGCTCGATCGCACCGCGGTGCTGATGACCGGCATGGGCAGCGACGGGGCGAAGGGGATGAAGCGGTTGTACGATCAAGGCGTGCGCCGGACGATCGCGGAGGACGCGACGAGCTGCATCGTGTACGGGATGCCGCGGGCGGCCGTCGAGCTCGGGTGCGTCGCGAAGACGATGCCGCTGGACGCCATCGCGGCGCAGATCGCGAAAGAAGTATTACAGGCCGAGGAGGTGTAGTGATGGACACGAATCAGTACTTATCCATGTTTATTGATGAATCCAGGGAACACCTGCAAGCGATGAACGACAATATGCTTGCGCTCGAGAACGCGCCGGACGATATCGGCATCGTTCAAAACATGTTCCGCTCGGCCCATACGCTCAAGGGGATGTCGGCGACGATGGGGTACGAGGATATCGCGTCGCTCACGCACGAGATGGAGAACGTGCTCGATCTCGTGCGCAACGGGAAGCTGCGGATGGAGGACTATACGTTCGAGACGATCTTCCAAAGTCTCGACGCGCTCGAGGCGATGGTCGCCGACATCGTCGAGGGGGGCACCGGAAAATCGGATGTCACGCCGATCGTCGCGAATTTGAAAGCCATCGTCGACGGCACGTACGCGACAGGTGCGCGCGGATCCGCGGCCGGCGCCTCGTCCTCGGCCCCGCAGGAGAAGGCTTCGTCGGGAACGGGAGGCGGCATCCGCGAGCTGCTTGACGATTATCAAGCCTCGGTGCTGCAGCAATCGCTCGAAGGCGGCCATCGCGCCTACTGGATCGACGTCGCCATTCGCAAGGATTGTGTCCTCAAAGCAGTAAGAGCGTACATGGTGTTCGACGCGCTGAACCGGTTCGGCGACGTCGTCAAGTCGGTCCCGCCGGCCGACGAAATCGAGGCCGATAAATTCGACTTCGCGTTCACCGTCGTGCTCCTGAGCACTTCGAACGGCGCCGACATCGAAGCGGCGATCAAGAACGTATCCGAGATCGAAAGCGCGACCGTACGCCAGATCCTAGCGTCCGACCTCGCAGCGAAAACGTCCGCTTCGGCCGGGTCCGAGGCGGCCGCCGCATCGGCGGTCGCAAGCGCGCCTGCGGCGCCGGCCGCCCCGGTCGCCAAGCCGCCTGCAACCGATGCCGGCGGTCCATCGAAGGCTGCGCCGGCCGCGAAGACCGCACCGGCGACGACTCGGACGATCCGGGTCGATATCGAGAAGCTGGACACGCTGATGAATTTGT
>NZ_DASQMZ010000155.1:0-10557 GCF_035645235.1 Paenibacillus sp. | reverse complement strand
CGCACGCCGAGCCGCTCGACGAGCATCGCGTCGTCCGTGCCGAGGAAGCCTTCCGCCTCCGCGCGCCGATGCGCCTCGACCAGCAAATCAACGCGAAAAGCTTGTGGGGTTTGCACCGCCCACAAGCTGCTTCGATCCGGCGTTCCGGTAATGAACCCGTCCCGATCCGCCGACTTGATCGTATCCTTCACCGGCACCGCCGGCACGGCCGCGCCGGTGTCCTCCGCTGCGGCAAGACACCGCTCGACGAGCGCCGGCGTGACGAGCGGACGCGCCGCGTCGTGCACGAGCGCCCAGACCGCGTCCGGGCGCGCCGCCCGAAGCGCCTCGATGCCGCGCAGCACCGAATGCTGCCGCTCCGCGCCGCCCTCGACGACGGCGACGACCTTGCGCAGGCCATGGTCGGCCGCGAGCCGTTCGGCGTACGCCACGTCCCCGGCGCCGACGACGAGCACGACGACGTCCACCGCCGCCGACCGCTCGAACGCCTCCAGCGCGTGCGCGACGATCGGCTTCCCGCCGATCGGTATGTATTGCTTGCTGACCGCCGCGTTCATCCGCTTGCCCACGCCCGCGGATACGATTACGGCTCCTACTGTCGCCATCCCCGCCTAACCCCCAGCCGCATTTCCGTCTATCTTACCACAACGGCTCGGGCGATTTCGAGCGTGCGGGGAAGGCGCCGTTATTGCGCCTTCTCCAGCAGCTTCGGCTTGGCGAAAATCATGCGGCCGGCGGACGTCTGCAGCACGCTCGTCACGAGCACCTCGAGATGCGAGCCGATAAAATCCCGGCCGCCCTCGACGACGATCATCGTGCCGTCGTCCAAATATGCGACGCCTTGGCCGTGCTCCTTGCCGTCCTTAATGATTTGCACCATAATTTCCTCGCCCGGCAGCACGACCGGCTTCACCGCATTGGCGAGATCGTTGATGTTCAAAACCGCGACGCCCTGCAGCTCGCACACCTTGTTCAAGTTGAAGTCGTTCGTGACGACCTTGCCGTGCAGCGCCTTCGCGAGCTTGACCAGCTTGCTGTCGACCTCCGATATTTCGTCGTAGTCGCCCTCGTAAATCAAAACTTTCACGTCGAGCTCCTTCTGAATTTTGTTCAGAATGTCGAGTCCCCGGCGCCCCCGATTGCGCTTAAGCAAGTCCGACGAATCGGCGATGTGCTGCAGCTCCTCCAGAACGAATTCGGGAATGACGAGCGTGCCCTCGAGGAAGCCCGTCTTGCAGATGTCCGCGATCCGCCCGTCGATAATGACGCTCGTGTCGAGAATCTTGTGCTCGTAGATGCGCTTCGCTTCCTCCGGCGCGGGCGCCGGCGCGCGCGCCGCGTCGACCCACGCCTGCACGTCGCCGCGCTTGGCGACGGCGAAGCGCGCGCCCACGACGCCGAGTCCGATCGCCGCCAGCGCGGCGAGCCATGGCGCCAGCGCGCCGAACGCGCGGAACGCCGGAACGAGCAGCGCCGCCACGACGAGGCCGACGATCAAGCCGACGATGCCCGCCGCCGCATCCGCCGCAGGGACGCCGTACAGCCGCTCCTCCGCTTTGCGCAACGCGTCTTTCCCGAGCCGAGCGATCCAGGAGTAGCCGAAATAGAAAAGAATAGCAAACGCGCCCGCGAGGCCGTATCCTTGGCCTTCCACCGAGCCGAACGCCACGCCGGGAACGAGATAGCCCAGCGGATCGTGTTGGAACGCCGCCGAAAGTTTATACCCGAGGAACCCCCCGAACAATGTGCATGCCGAACGTAATGTGTTGTTCCACATCGCGTGCTCACCTCCTTAATAGTGTCCTTACAAGTATGGTCCACTTTTTGGAAGGTTAATCTCGGCATGCAAAAAAACCGCTCCGAGTTCGACGCATCGAACCCGGAGCGGCTAGCCCGCATCGCTATTCGGTTTTCCGGCCGGTCCGATCCGGCTCCCGTCCGTCCGCGCCGGGCGTCTCGCCCTCGGAGGCGCCCTCGTCGGCGCGCTGCCGGACCTTCGTCCAGCCGCGGCGCAGCGGCTTCGGCTTGCGCCCGCGGCGAGCGAGCAGCGGCCGGGTTACGCGCACGCTTCGCACGCCGCGGGTCGCTAGGCGAGCGATCACTTCGACGTTCTTACGAAGGCCGAACAACGCGTAAAGCAGCAGCGGAATGAACAGCAGCTTGGACGCCCACCCCGGGTACAACACCGCGACGGACGCCGCGCCGATAATGATGAACGGCGTCACCCAGATGAAGCGGCGAGACAGCCCCAGCTTCTTGAAGTTGGGGTAGCGCACCGTGCTCACCATCAAGAACGACAACGCGAGCGAGGACAGCACCATCACCCACAGCGGAATCTCGTTCGCGAACAGCGCGAGCGTGCAAAGTACGCCGCCGGCGGCGGGAATCGGCAGGCCGAGGAAGTAACCGGGCAAGCCGTCGCTCACGTTGAACCGGGCGAGCCGGAGCGCGCCGCAGATCGGGAAAATCGCCGTCACGAACCACCCGAGCGGCTCGTGCAGCCCTTGGAACGCGGCGACGTACATGACGAACGCCGGCGCGACGCCGAACGAGATGACGTCGGAGAGCGAATCGAGCTCCTTGCCGAACTCGCTCTGCGCGTTCAGCGCGCGGGCGACCCGTCCGTCGAGGCCGTCCAGCAGCATCGCTACGATGACCAGAATGGAGGCCATGTCGGAACGCTCGTTAAACACCATAATGATCGAGAGAATGCCTAAAAATAAATTTCCGATCGTAAACCAATTCGGAAGCTGCTTCCAACCCATCGGCTACACACCTCTGCCCCTTATCATACCCGAAATGCCCGCCGATACCATAGCCGGTTAAATATGCCGGTCGACCAGCACTTGCTCTTGAATGCGCTTAAGCCCCTCTTTGATCGTGCGCGCCCGCACCTCGCCGATGCCGTCCACCTCGTCGAGCTCCTCGATCGTCGCCATCAGCACGTGGGGCAGCTGGCCGAACTGCTCGACCAGGTTGCCGATGATGAGCGTCGGAAGACGCGGAATTTTGCTCAGCATCCGGAAGCCGCGCGGAGACAACGACTCCTCCATCATGGCCGCCGTATTCGGGTACCCGAGCATGCGCACGACGTGATGATCCTCGAGCAGCTCGTCGTCCGTCATCCGCATCAGCCCCGCCACCGCGTCGCGCAGCTTCTCCTCGACCGGATCGCGCATATAATCCTTCAGCAGCAAGTACGTCTCTTCCTCGACGCCGGTGACGAGCTCCTCGAGCTGCATCGAGATGAGGCGGCCTTCGTTGCCGAGCTCGTTAATGTACCGATTGATTTCCGCCTTGATGCGCAGCACCATCTCGGCGCGTTGTACGACGTTCGTCACGTCGTGCAGCGTCACGATCTCCTCGAATTCCGCCGCCGACAAGTTCGTCAGCGCCTGATCGAGCACCGCCTTATATTTCTCGAGCGTCTGGATCGCCTGGTTCGCCTTCGTCAAAATAACGCCCATATCCTTAAGCGCGTACCGAAGCTGGCCTTGGTACAGCGTAATGACGTTGCGGCGCTGGGAGATCGAGACGACCAGCTTCCCGGTCTGCTTCGCGACGCGCTCCGCCGTCCGGTGCCGAATGCCCGTCTCCATCGAGGAAATCGAGGAATCCGGAATCAGCTGCGTGTTCGCGAACAGAATCCTTTTCAAATCCTCGCTTAAAATAATCGCGCCGTCCATCTTCGCAAGCTCGTACAAATAGTTCGGCGAGAAATCGCAGTTGATGGAAAATCCGCCGTCCACCAGATCCATCACCTCGGGGGAATACCCGCAGACGATGAGCCCCCCGGTTTTCGCGCGCAGCACGTTCTCGAGCCCTTCCCGGAACGGCGTGCCCGGCGCGACGAGCTGCAGCAGTCCGCTCATGAATTCTGGCGTGTGCTCTTCCTTGACCATGTGTACCCTCCTGACGATGCGGACGTTCGATTCCGAACAAACTATCTAGTTCCTATTGTATATAAAAAAGGGCGAAGTTTGCACATCGTTTTCATCTTTTTCCGGAAAAGGCCGCTTACGGCAGCAACGCGTTCAACGCGTCCCGCACCGACGCGACCGGAACGACCTCGATCCCGCGCGGCGGCGTCCATTGCTTCATGCTCTTTTCCGGCACGACGACCCGCTTGAAGCCCAGCTTCAGCGCCTCGTTGACCCGCTGGTCGACCCGCGAGACGCCGCGCACTTCGCCGGTCAGCCCGATCTCGCCGAACACGACGTCCTCCGGCCGCGTCGGCTTGTCCCGAAAGCTCGAAGCGAGCGCCACGGCGATGCCGAGATCGGCCGCCGGCTCGTCCAGCTTGACGCCCCCGGCGACGTTGAGGTACGCATCCTGGGTCTGCATATGCAGCCCGACGCGCTTCTCGAGCACGGCGATGATCAGGTTGAGCCGGTTATAGTCGACGCCGGTCGCCATGCGCCGCGGGGAAGGGAAATTCGTCGGCGAGACGAGCGCCTGCAGCTCCACGAGCACCGGCCGCGTCCCTTCCATCGAAGCGACGACCGTCGAGCCGGCGACGCCGAGCGGGCGCTCGGAGAGAAACAGCTCGGACGGATTCTTTACCTCGGCGAGCCCCTGCTCGACCATCTCGAACAGCCCGATCTCGTTCGTCGAGCCGAACCGGTTCTTCACCGCGCGCAGCATCCGGTACGTGTTATGGCGCTCGCCTTCGAAATAAAGCACCGTGTCTACCATGTGCTCGAGCAGCCGCGGGCCCGCGATGGCGCCTTCCTTCGTCACGTGGCCGACGAGGATCGTCGCGACGCCGCGCTGCTTGGCGATGCGCATGAACAGCCCGGTGCATTCCCGCACCTGGGACACGCTGCCCGGCGCGGACGTCACGCCCGGCTGGTATACCGTCTGAATCGAGTCGACGACGAGCACGTCCGGCCGCACCTCGTCGAGCGCCTCGAAGATGTGATCCGTGTTCGTCTCGCACAGCACGAACAGCGTCTCCGCCTCCGCGCCGAGCCGCTCCGCGCGCATCTTGATTTGCCTGGCGGATTCCTCGCCGCTCACGTAGAGCACGCGGAGGCCCGACCGCGCCAGGAAATGCGACGTCTGCAGCAGCAGCGTCGACTTCCCGATGCCGGGGTCGCCGCCGACGAGGATGAGCGAGCCCGGCACGAGGCCGCCGCCGAGCACCCGGTTCAGCTCGCCGCCGCCCGCGTCGACGCGCGCCTCCTGCGCGCCGACGATGCTCGTAATCGGCCGCGGTCGCTCCTTCGTCGCGGGCAGGCCCGCCGCCGCGACCCCGGCCGTCTTCACCTGCGTCTCCGTCTCCTCGACGTAAGTATTCCAGCCGTTGCAGCCCGGACACTTCCCGAGCCATTTCGGCGATTCCGTTCCGCATTCTTGACATACGAATTTCGTTTTCGCCTTCGCCATTTTTTCGTCCCTTGCCGAGCCATCGCTCGTTTTCCGGTATAATTCTCCGTCAATTGACAGAATCCTGCACCTTTTGACAAAATCCAGCCGATTTCGGCGGAAATTATAGGAAGCTTTCTTTTTCGCGCGCCTAAATTTGTATTGCCGCGTTCGACGAATCCCCCTTACACTAATCGGGAGTTCTTCCATCTTACATACAAACGGAGGTAATCGGAGGATGATGAAAAAGCTGGCGGCATCGGTTACGGCGATCGCGATGGCAGGGTCCTTGTTCGCAGGCACGGCGTTCGGCGCGGAATTGAAGATGATCGTGAAGGGGAAACCGCTCGTCTTCGCAAGCGGCACGCCTTTCGTGGAAAACGGCAGCAGCTTAATGCCGCTGCGCGACCTGCTGATCGGCCTCGGCGTGCAGGCGAGCGATATCGCTTGGGACGGCGCGACGAGCACGGTCACGGCGAAATACGGCGATATCGTCGTAACGCTCAAAGTCGGAGATAAGGCGATTTACAAGAACGGCGCCAAATTCAAGGATCTCGAGGTGCCCGCCAAGCAAGTGAACGGCCGCGTCTTCTTGCCTGCGCGCGCGATCGCGGAAGCGTTCGGCAACTCGGTCGGCTTCGATCCGGCGACCAACTCCGTCATCATTGAAGAGGCGAAAGGCGGCTCCTCCGCCGCCGGCAGCGGCTCGGCAAGCGCAGGCGGTTCGGCGTCCAACGCGACGGCCGCCGCAACGTTCAAGACGAAGGGCGGCATCGAGGTAACGCTGCCGAGCACGACCGTCGGCGCGGGGCAAATCGCCGGCTTCGTCTACGATTACGATCCGGCGACCGGCACCGTCACGCTAAAGCTGGCGGACGGCACCGAGAAGAAGCTGACGCTCGTCGACGCGACCAAGCTCACGTTCGTGAACGGCCACTCGTATACGGGCAAGCAGTATAAAGCCTACTTCCAAAGCGGGGTCGGCGTCGTCGCCGCGGCGAACGCGGACGGCTCCCTTAAAGAGCTTAAGGTGGTAACGCTCGAAATAACAGGGGTTGTGGAGCAGGTCACTACCGATTCGTATGACGCGGTGGACGCGAACGGCAACGCGACGAAGATGACGCTGACAGACGTCTATGTGAACGTGAGCGGACAGAGCGTCCGTTTTACGACAAGCGAAGCCCTGACCGTTACGCCGAAGGTCGGCGACTCCGTCACGGTCCAAGGCTCCGTCAGCGAGTCGGACGGCTACGTCTCCGGGCATCTGCTCTCCTTGAAAATCAACTAAGCGTACGCCAAGACGCCTCGCTGCCTTCCCAAGAAGGCAGCGGGGCGTCTGCTTTGTTATGCCGAGCGGAGACCGGCGGCCGCGGCCGTCTGATTTTTCCCCTCGCGCTTGGCCTTATAGAGCAAGGCGTCCGCCTTTTCGAACAACGATTCTTTCGACTCCCCCGGCTCGCGCGTGCCGAGTCCGACGCTGACCGTGACCGGCCTTCCGCCCAGCTCTTCGTGAACGGTGTCGGCGATGCGCGTGCGGATGCGTTCGAGGCGCCGATACGCCTCCTCCGGCGATACGCCGAAGAGCAGCATCGCGAATTCCTCCCCGCCGTACCGGAACGCTTCGTCGTCCGCGGCCATGCCCTCCTTGATGCGCTGCGCGACCCGCTGCAGCACGAGGTCTCCCGTGCGGTGACCGTACGTGTCGTTAATCGATTTGAAATTGTCGATATCGATCAGCGCCAGATGCAGCGGGAACGTCTCGCATTCGAGCGCCCCATAGGCATGTTCGATCCGTTCGTGATACGTAATATGGTTATAAAGCCCGGTCAGCGCGTCTGTCCGCGAGAGCATCAGAAGCCGTTCCTTGCTGCGCGTCTCCTCCTCCAGATGCTTGCGCAGCTCCACCTCGCGCTCCATAATGCGAAGGGCGAACCACGTCGCGCCGAACAAGATCGCGTATAAGGAAATCCATTCGGTCGCGGACGTCTGCGCGCGAAGAAGCGGATGCAGAAGGACAGCGGCAGCGGCGAGCGCGCCGTTCAACCCGAAGGCGAAGAGCAAAATCCGACGCCGAAAATAAAACACCGAAAACAAAATCGGCAGCAGCCCGACCGCTTGGATAAAGTCGATTCTCGCGTGCACGAAGACGATCACGGTCGAGAGCCCGGAGCATGCGGCGGTGACGATGTATTCATGGCCCTTCGGCAGCACGCGAAGCAAGCCTTCCGTCGCCCCCATGATTAGACTCATAAGCGCCGTAGGCAACAGGATAAAGTGCAAAACGAATTCGATCGGGTCCCGGGCCGATGTCAGCAAACTCGCGCACTCGGCGATCACGGTAATGAAGATGCTCCACCAAAACGCGTTCAAGTAGCGTCGATGCCAGCGGGAGATGCTCGTCGTTACGCTCACGGTCGGTGTCGCCATACGCCTCAACCCCGTTGTCCGTTGTAAGTGCATACAATTCTGATACTTCTAATTATTACCGGAAAACGGCGCGATGGAAAGCATTATTTTAAAAGAATGCAAACGTCCCGAACGCGCAGACGCGCGATCGGGACGCTCCCTCAAGCTAACAGCGGCACGCCGCGCAGCAGGCTTCCGCTTTTTCTTCTTGCACGGCTTGCTCTTCGCAGCATGGCGCCGCGTCTTCGACTTCTACGATTTCGACGTTGCAGCAATCGCTGTTCGTTTTCCGACGAAAAAACATCGCTACTCACCTCCCTTCCCAATGGAACAGCAGCCCGGACAGCGTCGCCATGGTTACGACCGAAGCGACGAAAGCGACGACGAGCCGGCGGCGGAAAATCGCGTTCAGCATTGCCAGCTCGGGCAGGCTCGCGCCGGCGGAGCTGATCATCAGCGCCATGACGGGGCCGAGCGCCATGCCTTTGGCGATCAGCATCGTCGAGATCGGAATCATCGAGGACAGCCGGATGTAGAGCGGAATGCCGACGACGGCCGCGATCGGGACGAGCCACCAGCGGTCGCCCGACAGGTGGGCCGCGATCCATTCGCTCGGAACGGCCCCGTGGATGACGGCGCCGATCCCGGCGCCAAGAAGAAGGAACGGGTAGACCGTCTTCATCAGCGTCATCGTCTCGCGCCACGCCGACCGCGCGTCGAGCCCCCGTCCGGCCGGCGCCGCGCCGCCTTTGACGACGACGCGTTTCACCGCCGATTCGAAGCCGAGCGCTTCGAGCAGGAAGCCGATCGCGACGGAGAGGACCGCCGTCGCCGCCGTGTACAGGGCCGCCGTCTTCCAGCCGAGCATCGCCGTCATGAGCGTCAGGATCGTCGGATCGAGGACCGGCGAGGCGAACAAAAACGTCATGACGACGCCGAAGCGCAGCTTCTTATTCAGCATGCCGACGACCATCGGAATCGTAGAACACGAGCAGAACGGCGTGAAGAACGCCAGCAGCAGCGCCAGCAGCGCGCCGACGAGCGGATGCCGGCGTCCGATAGCCCGCTCCAGCCGCTCGTAAGGGAGTACGCCCTGCAGCAGGTTCATCGCGAACGAGATGCCGAGAAACAGCGCCGTAAGCTCCAGCGCAATGAAGAAGAATGAGCCGGCGATTTGTTGGAAAGTTTCCATAGGTATGAATGCTCCTATTACATCAATTTATTTTGATTAATTGGGTACAGCGGTTCCGCGCGGGCCGAATCCTTAACAGCAGCCGCTCGGTCGGAACACGCAGCACAGCCGCTCGGAGAGCAGGCCGTTGATCTCCGTCGCGTTCAGCTCATAATAGCTCCAAGTCCCTTGCGTCTCCCGACGAATGAGCCCGGCGTCGAGCAAAATTTTCAGATGGTACGACAGCTTCGACTGCGCCATGTCGACGAGCTCGCACAGATCGCATACGCACACCTTCCCTCGCTGCGTCAGCACATGCATGATCTGCAGCCGCTTCTTATCGGCCAGCGCCTTAAATTTTAGTTCGTACGTTTCAAAGAAGCGCTCATCCGGCATCGTTCCCTCGCCGGACGCGACCGCGCCGTCGGAGAAGATCGGCAGATCGATTTTCATGTCGCGTCCCCCGCCCTATTCATCAATTTAACTTGATAATACACCCCGCCGCCTCCCTGCGCAAGTATTTCATCAAAATTATTTGATTTTAATCCTCCACGAATTTTACCTGCGCTTAACATCCTGCTCACGTTCGGAAAACATCCCGCGCCTATGATAGATGAGAAACGTACCATTCCATCATTTCCTTAGGATTTCAGTTGCCGTTGTACAAGCCGTTCCACAAAAGCGCGGCCCTCGCGATCGCCGCCGCCGTCGCCGCGACCGGGTGGTCGGGCGCCGCCCTCGGCGCCGCCGCAGGCGTCGAAGCGAAGCCTTACCTGACGTACCCCGCCGCATCCGAATTGAACGTTCATTACTTGGGACGTTACGTCAGCGGCGCGCCGCTCGACGAGGCCGGCGCGGAGATCGTTACATACGACCCGAAGACAGGTTACGGCTTCGCCGTGAACGGGGCGGAGGAGTCGCTCGACATTTTCGATATGAACGTCTTGAAGAAGCGCGCGGCCACGGTTCAGGCCCTTCCGCTCGTGAAGCGCATTCCGGTCGAGGAGTTGACCGGCGGCCAGGTGAAAGCGGGCGACATTACGAGCGTCGCGCTGCACCCGAACGGCGGCGTGCTCGCCGTGTCCGTGCCGAACGATCCGAAGCAGGAGAACGGCCACGTCGTCTTCATCGATACGGACGGCAAGCTGCTGAGCTACGTCGAAGTCGGCGCCCTGCCGGATATGCTGACGTTCACCCCAGACGGCCATTACGTGCTGGTCGCGAACGAAGGCGAGCCGAACGACGAATACACCGTCGACCCCGAAGGCAGCGTCTCCGTCATCGACGTGCGCGGCGGCGCGGACCAACTGACGAACGCGAACGTGCGAACCGCTCGCTTCGCGGACGAGGTCGTCGCGAAAGACGTTCGCAAGGCGAAGCCGGACGTGCCGTACGCGCAGGACTTGGAGCCGGAGTACATCTCCGTCGCGGCCGACGGCAAGACGGCGTTCGTCGCGCTGCAGGTAGCGAATGCGCTCGCGATTCTCGATATCGCGTCCGCTTCGATCACGGCGGTGCGCAGCCTCGGCTACAAAGATTATGCGAAGGAAGGCGGCCTCGACGCCTCCGACAAGGACGACGCCGCTTCGATCCGGCCTTGGCCTGTGCTCGGC
>NZ_DASQMZ010000154.1:0-10928 GCF_035645235.1 Paenibacillus sp. | reverse complement strand
GAGGCGGCCGCCTCGGTCAATCCGGGGCTGCGAAAGCTCGGCGAGACGAATATGGGGAAAATACTCGAGCAGATCGACTTCCTCGAAGGGAAGACGACGGATGCGATGAAGCAGCAGCACGAAGCCGGGCTGCGGCATTGGGAACGCATCCGCATGACGGTCGCGCCCGCGGGCAAGCCGCAGGAGCGGGTCGTCAACATTTTCCAATACGTCCATAAGTTCGGCTTCCCGTGGCTCGATCGCTTTGTCGAGCGCGCGGAGCTCGATTTCGAGGCGGGCTGGCGGCCGCACGAAGCGGTCTATTTATAAGGAACGAACCCATTTTCCGAACGATGAAGGAGATGCTTGAAGATGACCATGCTGACCAAGAGCATTATCGCGAACCCGGCGCTCGCCGCGGAAGGAAAGCTGAAGATCGATTGGGTGGAGCAGCATATGCCGGTGCTCAACCGCGTGCGCGCGTTGTTCGAGCAGGAGCAGCCGTTCAAAGGACTGCGCGTGGCGATTTCCCTCCACTTGGAGGCGAAGACGGCATACCTCGCGAAGGTCGTGCAAGCGGGCGGCGCCGACGTCGTTATTACGGGCAGCAATCCGCTTTCGACGCAGGACGACGTCTGCGCGGCGCTCGTGCAGGACGGCATCACGGTGTTCGCGAAATACAATCCGGATCCGAAGGAATACAAGGATTTGATGATCAAGACGCTCGAAACGCGCCCGGACCTCATTATCGACGACGGCGGCGACTTGGTGACGATTCTGCATGCGGAACGCCAAGATCTGCTCTCCCAGGTGCGCGGCGGCGCGGAGGAGACGACGACGGGCATTCTTCGCCTGAAATCGCTCGAGCGGGAAGGCAAGCTGCAGTTCCCGATGGTCGCCGTCAACGACGCGCTTTGCAAGCATCTATTCGACAACCGGTACGGCACCGGGCAGTCGGTGTTCGACGGCATTAATCGGACGACGAACCTCGTCGTCGCCGGCAAGACGGTCGTCGTCAACGGCTACGGCTGGTGCGGCAAGGGCGTGGCGATGCGCGCGAAAGGACTCGGCGCGAACGTCGTCGTCACGGAGATCGATCCGATTAAGGCGGTCGAGGCGTACATGGACGGCTTCGCGGTGATGCCGATGGCGGAAGCGGCGAAGGTAGGCGACTACTTTGTAACGGTCACAGGCAACAAGGACGTCATCCGCGGCCCGCATTTCGAAGCGATGAAGGACGGGGCGATTTTGTCCAACGCGGGTCATTTCGACGTCGAAATCAATATTCCGGAGCTGGCGGCATTGTCGGTGTCCCGCCGCACGGTGCGGAAGAACATCGAAGAATTCGAGCTGAAAGACGGCCGGAAAATTTACCTGCTCGCGGAGGGACGTCTCGTCAATCTGGCGGCGGGCGACGGTCATCCGGCGGAAATTATGGATATGACGTTCGCGCTGCAAGCGCTGGCGCTGAAGTACGTGAACGAGCAGTACGAGGCAATCGGGAAGCGGGTCGTCAACGTGCAGCGCGAGACGGACGAGCAAGTGGCTCGGTATAAACTCGAGGCGCTCGGGACGAGCATCGACTCGCTGACGGACGAGCAAGCGGCTTATCTCGACAGCTGGGCGGAGCATTAACGGCAGCCAACAGACGCAACCTTCGGGGTTGCGTCTGTTTTTGTTTGCGGATACGGAGGCGCTCGCGGGCGCCTTTTCGAACATGGAGGCGTGGCTGTGGGGGCGGCGGGGGGCTGCTGTATCGCCTCGCGTGATTTGTCGCGGCATTTCGAAAATTTCTCCGCCGCGTCGAATCATTGCAACCTTCCCCTTAGCGTGAGACGTCTATTACGTAACCGGAACATCCGGAAGAAGAACGGAAGAGGGCGGGGACGGGATGAGGACGTTACGCAAGGGGAGGCTGGCCGCCGGGCTGCTGGCGATCGCGCTCGCGGCATTGACGGCGGGCTGCAGCGGGGAGAGCGGCTCGTACGGAAATTCCGCCGGCGGCGCGGCGGCGGAGATGGCGGCGCCGATGCCGCCAATGGCGGATATGGCGATGGAAGCGCCCTTGGAGATGCCGGCGTCGGAGGAGGCGGACGGAGGGCGGGTCGAGGCGGTCTCTTCCGGGTCGACCGCTTACGGAGCCGGGTCGGGGACGAGCGGTTCGGCGCCCGCCGTTACCGCCGGGGCGGCGGCGGAGACGGGCCGCATGCTGATCTACAAAGCGAACGTAACGATGGAAGTCGAGAGCTACGCGGACGCGTATACGGAAATTCAAAACCTAATCCATCTGTCGGGCGGGTACCTCGTCCAGTTTTCCGAGCAGACGTCCGACGCGGAGCGGTCCGGGCTGTTTACGATCAAGGTGCCGGCCGGCGACTTCGACGGATTTATGGATCGGCTCGAGAAGCTGCCGAACGTCGGGCTGAATCGCAGCATGAACGCGCAAGACGTTTCGGAAGAATACGTCGATCTGAATGCGAGGCTTGGGGCGAAGCAAGTCGTGGAGGCGCGGTACCTGGAGTATATGGAAGGCGCGAGCCGCTCGGAGGATTTGATTCGGTACACGAACGAGCTCGCCGCGATCCAGGAGGAAATCGAGCGGCTGAAAGGCCGCATCCGGTATTTGCAGGCCAACGTGGCGTACTCGACCGTAGAGCTTCGCGTGTACGAGCGCGACGCGTCCCGCATCGCCGCGTTCGGCCAGGAGACGCCGCTCGGCGAACGGATGGGCGCAGCGCTGCGGAACAGCCTGAATGCCCTCGCGTCGACCGCCGAGGCGGTCATGATTTTGCTCGCCGGCGCGATTCCGATTTTGCTCGCCGCCATCCTCCTCGGTGTTCCAATATACTGGTTCATTCGACGGCGAAAAGCAAAAACCGAAAAAAACCGACCCTTAATTCCATAAAATATTTTTTTGAAATCCTGTTTTTTAAGCAGGATTTTTCTTTTTGTCATCGAATTTGAGTAAAAGTGGTGGAAAGTGGAGGCAAGTGGTGGATTAGGGCGAGTAGGTGGTGAGCCGAGATGTTCATGGGTGAATTTCAACATAGCGTTGATGACAAGGGCCGCATGATCATTCCGGCGAAGTTCCGCGACGAGCTCGGCTCCGCTTTCGTCATGACGAGAGGCCTCGACCAATGCTTGTTCGTCTATCCGATGTCGGAGTGGAGCGTTATGGAGCAGAAGCTCAAGGCGCTGTCGCTGATGAAATCCGACGCGCGCGCGTTTACTCGCTTCTTCTTCTCGGGGGCGGTCGAATGCGAGCTGGACAAACAGGGAAGGGTAAATATACCAAGCAATCTTCGGGAACACGCGAAGCTCGACAAAGACTGCGTCGTCATCGGCGTCTCGACCCGCGTGGAGATCTGGAGCAAGGAAGCTTGGGAGGCGTACTCCCGCCAATCGGAGGATTCGTTCAACGAAATCGCCGAGAAGCTGGTCGACTTTAACTTCGACCTGTAACCGCAAGGCGGGCTGAAAAGGGGTTGCAACATTGTTTACACATATAACGGTATTGAAAGAAGAAGCGGTAGACGCCCTCGCGGTGAAGCCGGACGGCGTCTACGTCGACTGCACGCTCGGCGGCGCCGGGCACAGCGCGTTGATCGCCTCCCGGCTCGGCGAAGGCGGAAAGCTCGTCGCCTTCGACCAGGACGACGCGGCGCTCGCGCACGCGCGCGAAGTTTTGGCCCCTTACGGGGATCGGGTCATCTTCGTGCGTTCGAACTTTCGGAAGTTGAAGGAGCAGCTCGAGGGGCTCGGGTACGCGCAGGTCGACGGCGTATTGTTCGACCTCGGCGTCTCGTCGCCGCAGCTCGACGAGGCGGAACGCGGCTTCAGCTATCACCATGACGCCGAGCTCGACATGCGGATGGATCGAAGCGGGGGCGTGACCGCTTACGACGTCGTGAACGAATGGCCCGAGGCGGAGCTCGCCCGCATTTTGTTCCAGTACGGCGAAGAGAAATTCGCGAGGCGCATCGCGCGGGAGATCGCGGCGGCGCGCGAGAAGGCGCCGATTCGCACGACCGGGGAGCTGACGGAGCTCGTGAAGGCGGGCATCCCGGCGGCCGCGAGGCGCACCGGGGGACATCCCGCGAAGCGGTCGTTCCAAGCGATCCGCATCGCCGTGAACGACGAGCTTCGGGCGTTCGAGGAAGCGCTCGAGCAAGCGATTGCGGTCGCCAAGCCCGGCGGGCGCATCGCCGTCATCACGTTCCATTCGCTCGAGGATCGGATTTGCAAGACGACGTTCGCGTCGAAGCTCGGCAAATGCATCTGTCCCCCGGATTTGCCGATGTGCGGCTGCGGGGCGAAGGGCGTTCTCAAGCTCGCCTTGCGCAAGCCGCTCGAACCGTCGGCGGAGGAACTGGAGCGCAATCCGAGAGCGCGTTCCGCGAAGCTGCGGGCGGCGGAGAAGCTGTAAGGACAGCGAAGCGTTTTCTGGAAAAAAGTACATGTTCGCAAGGGCGGGACGGCGCTGCCGTTCCCGATTTATAATAAGGGGGATACATAAGCATGACAGCATATATGCATGGAAGCTTGGCGCTCGACGACCGGCAATCGAAGGCGGCGGCGCCCGCAAGAAAGCAGCAGGCCGTCGCGGCGGCGACTCCTCGGGCGAAGACGGTGCCGGGTTCGGAGAAGGCGCTTTGGATCGGGCTCGCTTTTTTTCTGTTCTCGGTTCTAGGAATCTATCAGTATTTCGAATCGGTGAAATACGAGATCAACGCGAACGTCGTTAAGGCGGAAGCCGAAATTCGCGCGTTGGAAGCGAAAAACGCGATGCTGAAAAACGAGATCGCGACGCTCGGCAGCCCGGAGCGCTTGATCGAGAAAGGAATTCAGCTCGGATTGGTGGAGCAAGGCGCCGCGGCGGCGTCCTACGCCGGCGCGGCGGTGGCCAGCGCGGAGTAAGCGCGGCCGGAATCGGACTTCGAATAAGGTGGGAATGCCATTATGCCGCACAAAATTAGAGTGCGTTCGCTTCTGCTGGGAGCGGCGTTCACTCTTCTTTTTATTTTGCTGATCGGACGTCTCTATTGGCTGCAGGTCGTAGAATCGCCTTGGCTGACGGCCCGGGCGCAGGCGATGTGGGATAAAGAGGAGTCGCTCCCCGCCGACCGGGGCACGATTTACGATCGGAATCTCGAGGTGTTGGCGGGAGACGCGACGGGGTACACGGTCGTGCTTAATCCGAAGCTGATCGGCGAGCTGGGGCTCGCGCGCGAGGTCGCGCAAGGGCTGTCGCAGGTGCTCGGGGTGAGCGAAGCGGCGTTGTACGAGCACGCGACGAATCGGGACGCCGACGGCAACTTGCGCATCTACCGCCAAATCGGAAACGACGGCCGCAAGCTGCCGACGGAGAAGGCGGAAGCGATCCGCGCGTGGAAGGACGCGTTCGTCAAGGAGCATCGGATCAAGGGCGACGATTGGCCCGGCGTGATCCTCGAGGAAGAGCAGATGCGCTATTATCCGAAGGGCTCGCTCGCCGCGCACGTGCTCGGCTTCGTCAACAAGAACGGGGACGCCGCCTCCGGGCTGGAGCTCGCGATGGACGAGCTGCTGCGCGGCGTGCCGGGATCGGTCGCCTATCAGAAAGACCAGAAGGGGCGGCGGCTGCCGGATTCGAAGCCGGAGCTCGTGCCGCCGGTCGACGGGCAAAGCCTCGTGCTGACGATCGACCAAACGATTCAGCATTATACCGAGACGGCGCTGAAGAAGGCGTACGAGCAGTACAAACCGAAGAGCATGACCGCGATCGCGGTCGATCCGCGCACGATGGAGGTGCTCTCGCTCGCCAACTTCCCGACGTTCGACCCGAACGAATATTGGAAGTACGATCCGGAAAAAGATTTTAAAAATATGGCGATCCAGTCGCGATACGAGCCCGGCTCTACGTTCAAGCTGGTGACGCTGGCGGCGGCGGTCGAGCAGGGCGTGTTCAAACCGGAGGAGACGTATAAGTCAGGCTCCATTCGGGTAGCCGACAGAACCTTGAACGACCATCGCCGAGGCGGCTGGGGAGAAATTTCGTATTTGGAAGGGCTGCTCCGGTCGAGCAACGTCGCGTTCGTCAAGCTCGGCTACGAGATGCTCGGGGAAAACCTGCTGCGCGAGTATATCGATCGGTTCGGGTTTACGCGCAAGACCGGCATCGACTTGCCCGGCGAGGTCGATCCGATGATTCGGTTCCGGTACGCTTCCGAAATCGCGACGACGACGTACGGGCAAGGCGGCGCCATCGTGACGCCGATTCAGCAGCTCGCCGCGTACGCCGCGATCGCGAACGGCGGCAAGCTGATGCAGCCATACGTCGTCAAGCGCGTCGTCGACTCCGATACGGGCGAGGTCCTTATGCAGAACGGCCCGAAGGAGCTCGGCCAAGTCGTCTCGCCGGCGGTCGCGAAGCAGGTGACGGAGTACCTGAAGCAGGTCGTCTCCGACGAGCGCGGCACCGGCCGACGCGCCCGCGTAGACGGTTACGAGGTGGCGGGCAAGACCGGCACGGCGAACATCGTCGTGGACGGGGAATATTCGCCCGACACGTGGGTCGTCTCGTTCATCGGGTACGCGCCGGCCGACGATCCGCGCATCGCGGTGGCGATCATCGCGGATCAGCCGGATCTCGGCGGCGACTCGAATCGAGCCGGCGAAGTGTCGGGTACCGTGTTTCGGGAAATCGTCTCGCAAAGCCTCCGCCACATGGGCGTGAAGCCGGACACGGCGCCGATCGCGGCGGCCGCTTCGATCGGCGGGGATACGCTCGCGCCGGTGCCGGATTTGCAAGGACTTGCGCCGCGCGCCGCCGCGAAGGAGCTGGACGCGCGCGATTTCGAGGCGCGTCTCGTCGGCGACGGCGCGAAGGTCGTCGGCCAATATCCGGCGGCCGGCGAGCGAATGCCGCCTTCCGCGCAAGTGTACCTGCTGACCGTGCCGCAGGAGGAAGCGCCGGTGCCGGATATGACCGGCGCGGGCTTGCGCGACGTCGTGCAGCTGTGCGCGCTGCTCGGCCTCCGCTGCGAGGCGGAGGGCGAGGGCTACGTCGTCGAGCAGGACGTCGTCGACCGCGACGGCGAAGCGGCGCTGCGCGTGCGGCTCGAGCCGCTGCGGCCGCGGCCGTCCGGCGAAGCCGCCGAGGCGGAAGAGGGCGGCGAGGGCGGCACGAACGGCGAAGCCGGCGAGGAGGCCGACGGCGGAGACGGCGAGGAAGCCGGCGAGGAAGCGTCCGAGGCGGAAGACGGCGCCGCTGGAGGAGTCCCCGAAAGCGACGTCGGCTCGGACGAAGGCGGCTCGGCCGCCTAAGAAGGCTTGTTCTACCCCCTGTTCGTCATGAATAGTCTAGAAAGAGATAGACTTGCTCTCGGACGAAAGGAAGGGTGGACATGCGCGTATCGAACGTGACGCTGCGACGCCGGTTGTACCTGGTGTTGGTCGCCGCGTCGCTGCTGTTTGTCGCGTTGGTCGTTCGGCTGGCTTGGGTTCAGCTGGCGATGGGACCGGAATTGACGGAGCTGGCGGAGGACTCGTGGCGCCGCGAGGTGCCGTTCGCGGCGAAGCGAGGCGAAATATGGGACCGCAACGGCGAGCGGCTTGCCTATAACGTCAGCACGCCGACGATATGGGCCGTTCCCGCGCAGATTAAGGAGAAGGAAAAGACGGCGAAGCTGCTGGCGCCCGCGCTCGGCATGACCGAAAGCAAAGTGCTCGAGACGATCAAGAAACGAGAGTCGATCGTGAAGCTGCAGCCGGGCGGGCGGAAAATTTCGCAGGAGAAGGCGCGGGAGGTGCGGGAGCTGCGGCTGCCCGGCATCTTCGTGGCGGAGGACAACAAGCGGTTTTATCCGTACGACGGACTCGCGGCGCATGTGCTCGGCTTCACGGGCATCGACAACCAAGGGCTGACCGGCGTGGAGTCGCAATACGACGAGCTGCTCAAGGGGGTCCGCGGCAGCGTCGCGTATTTGTCGAACGCCAGGGGCGAGGAGATGCCGAATTCGACGGAGGAATACGTCCCGCCGAAGGACGGCTTGAACCTCCAGCTGACGATCGACAAGCAAATTCAGACGATCATGGAGCGCGAGCTCGACCAAGCGATGGTGAAATACCAGCCGGAGCGCATCATTTCGATCGCCGTCGATCCGAATACGGGCGATGTGCTCGCGATGGCGAGCCGGCCGGGGTTCGAGCCGGGCGATTACCAGCAGTACCCGTCCGAGGTGTATAACCGCAACCTGCCGATCTGGATGACGTACGAGCCCGGGTCCACGTTCAAAATCGTGACGCTGGCGGCGGCGCTCGAGGAGGGCAAGGTCAGCTTTACGGAGGCGTTCCACGACAAGGGCGCCATCGAGGTCGGCGGCGCGCGGCTCCGGTGCTGGAAGCCGGGCGGACACGGCGCGGAGACGTTCCTCGAGGTCGTCGAAAACTCGTGCAACCCGGGCTTCGTCGTCATGGGCCAGCGGCTCGGCGCGGATACCCTTTTCGATTACATCAAAAAATTCGGCTTCGGCAGCAAGACCGGCATCGACCTCGGCGGCGAGGAGAACGGAATTATGTTCAAGCCGAATCAAATCGGCCCGGTCGAGCTCGCGACGACGGCGTTCGGCCAGGGCGTCTCCGTCACGCCGATTCAGCAGGTCATGGCGGTGTCGGCGGCGATCAACGGCGGCAAGCTGTACCGCCCGCACGTCGCGAAAGCGTGGATCGATCCGCTTACGGGGAAGACGGTCGACGAGATCGAGCCGGAGCTTGTGCGCGACAACGTCATCTCCGAGGAGACGTCGAAGCTGGTGCGGCAGGCGCTCGAAAGCGTCGTGGCCAAGGGCACCGGGCGCAACGCCTTCATCGAAGGCTACCGCGTCGGAGGCAAGACGGGTACGGCCCAGAAGGTCGTGAACGGGCGTTACTCGCCGACCGAGCATATCGTCTCGTTCATCGGCTTCGCGCCGGCGGACGATCCGAAGATCGTCGTGTACACGGCGGTCGACAACCCGAAGGGACTCCAGTTCGGCGGCCTCATCGCGGCGCCGATCGTGCAAAACATCATGGAAGACAGCCTGCGCTATATGGGCGTAGAGCCGCGCGAAGGCCAGGTGGAGCCGGAGTATCGGTACGGGCTCGACGTCATGATGGTCGAGGTGCCGAATTTGATCGGGCGCACGACGACGGAAATTTACCAGAGCATGAATATGAATTTTACGCTCGCCAAATACGGCGCGGGGCGGACGGTCGTCATGCAGGAGCCGAAGGCGGGCACGAAGGTGCCGATCGGCTCGACGATCCAGATTTATTTATCCGATCAAGCCGAGCCGGCGCCGCCGGAATAATCCGGGGCGCGGTCGTTTCGACGCCGCGCCCGTTGCGAGCGGGAAATTTTGTCTATACTAATGATCTAGCTTTCCGAACGGAGGAGCAACGATGAAGCTGCATGAGTTCGCCTCGCTGTTTCTAAAATCCGAGTTACGCGGCGACGGCGGCGTCGACGTGACGGGCCTGGAAGCCGATTCGCGCCGCGTGAAGGCCGGGGATTTGTTTTTGTGCATTCCCGGCTTTACGCAGGACGGGCACGACTTCGCGGCGTCGGCCGTCGCGAACGGCGCGGCGGCGCTGCTGTGCGAGCGGCCGCTTCCGCTCGACGCGCCGCAGCTCGTCGTGCCGGACGCCCGGTATGCGTCGGCGATCGCCGCCCGGCACTTCTTCGGCGACCCGAGCAAGCGAGTGCGCACGATCGGCGTCACCGGGACGAACGGGAAGACGACGACGACGTCGCTGATCGAGGCGATTTTGACCGCGGCGGGCCGGGAGACCGGCCTGATGGGTACGATTCGCGTGAAGATCGGCGACAAGGTGGAAGCCGCGGAGCGGACGACGGCGGACGCCGTCTCGCTGCAGCGCGCGCTGCGCCGCATGGCGGACGCGAACGCGGCGTATTGCGTCATGGAGGTGTCCAGCCACGCGCTCCATCAAGGGCGGACGATCGGCGTCGATTTCCGGACGGCGGTGTTTACGAATTTGACGCAGGACCATCTCGATTACCACGGCACGATGGAAGCGTACGCGGAGGCGAAGGGGCTGTTTTTCGCAAGGCTCGGCAACGCGGCGGAACCCGGCGAAGCGGCGCGGAAATACGCGGTATTGAACGCGGACGACCCTGCGCACGTAAAGTATAAAGCGATCACCGCGGCGGAGACGATCACGTACGCCGTCGAGGCGGCCGCGGACGTGCGGGCGAGCGACATTCGGCTCACCGCGCGCGGCACCTCGATGAAAGTGACGACGTTCGCGGGCGAGACGGAGCTGACCGTCCGGATGCTCGGGAAATTTAATGTGTATAACATTTTGGGCGCGATCGCCGCAACTTTGGCGGAGGGCGTGCCGTTATCGGTAAGTAAGGAAGCGTTGGAGCGGCTCCCGGGCGTCGAAGGCCGGGTCGAGCCGGTCGACGCGGGACAGCCGTTCACGGTGCTCGTCGATTACGCGCATACGCCCGACGGTCTGCGCAACGTGCTGGATACGGTGAACGAATTCGCGCGGGGCCGCGTCATCGTCGTCTTCGGCTGCGGGGGAGACCGGGATCGGACGAAGCGTCCGATCATGGGACGCATCGCGGCGGAGCGGAGCGACTTCGCGATTCTCACGTCCGACAACCCGCGCTCGGAGCCGCCGGAGGCGATTCTCGCCGAGATCGAGGCGGGGGTCGCGGCGGCCGGCGCGGACGCTTCGAGCTACGCGGTCGTCGAGGACCGCCGGCGCGCGATCCAAATGGCGGTTGAAATGGCCGAGCCGGACGATGTAGTATTGATTGCGGGCAAGGGACATGAGACGTACCAGATCGTCGGCGGCGCGACGCTGCCGTTCGACGACCGGGTCGTCGCGAAGGAAGCGATTCTCAAGGGGGCGAAACCATGATCGAAGCGACGTTGGATACCATCGCGGCCTACGCCGGC
>NZ_DASQMZ010000153.1:0-26544 GCF_035645235.1 Paenibacillus sp. | reverse complement strand
CTCGGGCGGCGGGCGCGGACGCGGCGGCGCGGGACCGGGCGGAGGGATGCCGTCCGTATTCGGCGGACGCGTTCGGGGCGAACGCGCGGCGTACGGCCGTGCGGCGCCCCCCGCGCTGCCGCCGGGCGTCTCGCTGCAGCTGAACGCGGCCAAGCGCAAGGGCGAATGGCTCGAGCTGAAGCTGCCGGAGTCGCTCGCGGGCGTACCCTTGAACGGGCTGATGCAGCTGCTGCCGATTCCGCCGAAGGTCGCGGGACGGCTTATCTCCGTGAACGGCGTCCAGCGCCAAGGCAAGCTGCTGCGCCTCAAGCTGTTCCCGGAGGAACGCCCCGAGTTCGAGCCGGAGTGGATGGAACTGAACATCCTCTACGAGGACGACTTTACGCTCGTCGTCAACAAGCCGGCCGGCATGGAGGTGCACCCGAGCGTCAAGGATCAGCGGGGCACGCTGGCGCATAAGGTCGCCGCTTATTACGATATGACGAACCAGGCGTGCCGTGTCCGCCATATCCACCGGCTCGACAAGGATACGACTGGTCCGGTGCTGTACGCGAAGAACGAGCTTGCGCATTACGTCTTCGACGCGGCGATGCGGGAGAAGCGCATCGAGCGCATCTACGCCGCTCTTGCGGAAGGCGTCATCCAAGCCGATCGGGGCGTCATCGACGCGCCGATCGGACAAGACCGGCACCATTCCACGCGGCGGCGGGTCAGCGAAACCGGGGAGACGGCGGTTTCGCGGTACGAGGTCGTCGAGCGGTTCGAGGACCATACCCTCGTGCGCATGCTGCTCGAGACGGGCCGCACGCATCAAATTCGGGTGCATCTCGCGCACCTCGGACACCCGATCGCCGGCGACGGCTTGTACGGCGGCCATCGCCCGTACATGCAGCGCCAGGCGCTCCACGGCGAGAAGCTGATTTGGCCCCACCCGTGGACCGGCGAGCGGATGAGCGTCCGGGCGCCGCTGCCCGACGATTTCGCCGCCGCCCTCCACGCCTTGCGCGAGGCGGGGCCGCCGGCGAAGCCGAGACCGGGGGCGAAGCCGCGCTGACGAACGGCCCTTGCCAAAGGCGGCAAGAGCGCAGCGTTGTGCCGCTCCCGCAGCCCTTACGACCATATAAGATTGCGCCGGCGCAAACCGGCGTTCTTTTTTCCTCAAATATTCCTTGACAGGAATATTCCAAACGTTGTATATTCTATTCAGCAGCAAGCCGTCCGCATCCTGCCCCGGCTGAACGCTTCGGGGTCCGCGGAGCCCGCATCCGAGACTTTATCCATCGCATATTCGACGAGGAGGATTTCAAAAATGCCTTACAGCCCCATGGTTTCCCGAGTAGAGAACGAGCGCGTGCTCGTGCTCGAGCGCGTCTTCGACGCGCCGCGCGAGCTGGTGTTTCAGATGTTCAAGGAGCCCGAGCACCTTAAGGTTTGGTGGGGGCCGAGGGGCTGGGAGCTTCCGGTATGCCGCATCGATTTCCGCCCCGGCGGCGTCTGGCATTACTGCATGAAATGCGTCGACCCGAACCAAGGGCAATTCTACGGGATGGAGTCCTGGGGCAAAGGGGTGTACAAACACATCGCCGAACCGGCGACGATCGCGTACACGGATTACTTCTCGGATGCCGAAGGCAATGAGAACGCCGACATGCCGTCCACCGACGTCACCTTGGAATTCGTCGAGCTCGACGGCAAGACGAAGCTCGTCAACCGCGGCGAATACATATCGCCGGAAGCGCTCCGCACCGTCATGGACATGGGTATGCTGCAGGGCATTACCGAAACGTGGGACCGCCTCGAAGAGCGCTTGAACCAGGTGAAATAAGGAAGAAACATAGAACGGCCGCCGGGCTCCTTATCGAGCGCCGGCGGCCGTTCGTTCGTTACCCGTTTCCCGCGCGGGCGGCGCGTTACGCCGAGCCGCTCCCGCCGCCCAGCGACGAAGCGGCGGCCCGAATCTCCGCGACGAGCCGCTCGAAGCCGATCGCGACCGCCTCCGTCAAGTCGCCTACGGCGCGCTGCAGCCCGGACAACGTATTCGTCTGCGCTTCGATCGCGGCGGTTTGCTCCTGAATCGACGCGTTCACGCCCGACACCTCTTGCGCGAGGCCCGACATCGCGAGGACGAGCGCGCCGACGCCGAGGAGCAGCGCGGCCGCGACGACCCAGCGCTGGTTATACCAACGCTTCTCGCGCCGGTGCGCCTCCCTCCTCGGCCCGAACTCCCCTTGCGGGTACAAGTAATAGCTCCGGTCGTCTTCTACGTACAAATACGGACGGTGCGGCGCCGCGGGCGCGCGATGTCCTTCGGCGCCGCTCCCCTCCGCCTCCTCTCGAGCGTCCCGATTCCGTACCATATCCTGCGATTCGCGAATGTTTTTATCCATAAATGCAAGCCCTCCTCATGCGCCGCCCGCTTTGAAACCGCTTGGCGGCGGCGGAATTGGATATAGCATTCGCCGCCCCGCCCGCCTTTCGGTCCGTCGATCCGCCTCGGCCCGCATAAATGGGCGCCGACTACGCATAGTAAGGGAGGAAATTTTCCAATTTCCGACACACTCTTGAGGAGGAGATCCGCCGTGAAAAACCAAGGCAACAGCATGCAGTCCCAAAACCCGCTCTCGCAGGCGCAGCAATCCCTGGACCATGTCCACAACGCCGTGGCGATGGCGCAGTCGCATCCGACCGAGCGCATGATCGAGCAAGCCGAAAATTCGGTCGCCCGCGCCGAGCAAGCGGTTCGCCAAGCGCACGCAGCGAACAATCCGGGCGCCGCGCAGCTCGCGGACAGCGAATTGCAGGAAGAGAAAGAGAACCTGCACTCGCTTCAATAATCGAGGAACGGGCATCGGAAAGAGGGGCCTCCGCCGGGAGGTCCCTCTTTTATGCGCTGGCGTCTCCCCTCGCGGTCCGGTAAACTAATACCTAAAGGAGCGATGCGCATGCCGAAGTGGTGGATCGCCGCGACGAAAGCGTGGAACGGCTGGAAGCGGCGCAGAGCTTTAGGGTGGTTTCGGCCCGGCGCGACGGTGCGCGGCCGATATAAAATCGTGAAGCCGATCGGCGAAGGAAGTTACGGCCTCGCCTACCTGTGCCGCGATAAGCTCGCGGACGGCGGCCCCTGCGTCTTGAAGCACGTACAGCCGCTGCGCGGCGGGAAGCAGCGCACCGAAGCGGCGTTCGCGCTCGAGACCGACATGCTCGACCGGCTGCGCCATCCGGCGGTGCCGCGCCTATTGGAGAAATTCGTCTACCGCGGGGCGATGTGCTTTACGATGGAATACGCGCCCGGCGTCTCCCTCGAGAAGCTGCTGTTCGACGAAGACCGCACGTTCTCGGAACGAGAGGCGCTCCTCCTGCTCCGCCGATTGACCGACGTCGTCGCCGACGTCCACCGCCGCGGCATCGTGCACCGCGACATCCGCATCGCCAACGTCATCCTCGACGGAGACTGCGTCCGCCTGATCGACTTCGGCCTCGCAAGAGATTTAGACCCGAATGCGCCCGACCCGGTGCCGGACGACGTGCTGGACGACGACCCGATGGAGAAGAAGCTTCGCCGGCGCATCGATCGGACCAGCGACTTCTACGCCATGGGCCACCTGCTGCTCTTCCTGCTGTACAGCACCTACCCGGACGTCCGCGAGGAGCGCAGCTGGGAGGAAGAGCTGCACCGCCTGTCCCCCGCAACGAAAAGGCTGCTCCGCCGCATGCTCATGACGGAACAGCCTTATGCGTCGGCCGAAGCGTTGGCCGAGGAGCTCGACGCCGCGATCGCCGCGACCGCCGAAGCTTCTTAACTGCTGTAGCTGGAATAGCCCTTTTTCTTATAATACCCATGCCCGTACTGGTTGTGCTTCGGCGGCGCCCCGAACTTCGGCTTTTGGAAATGATCGCTGCTGCTGTATTTCTTATACCCGCCGCCGTAATGCTTCTTCTGCGAGGACGAGAGCAGCAGCTTCAACAGCTTCTTCAACATAACCGCTTCACTCCTTGGGTTTTGACTCATAGTACGTTAACGCGGCCCGTCCGGTTGCGTTCGCGGCTCGGCTTTGTTACGTTGATTGTATCAAGTCATGCCACTCGAACCAAGCGAAGGAGCGATTTTTTTCATGACCACCGTCTACGACTTCCGCGCGACCTCGATCCGAGGCGACGACGTGTCCCTGTCCGCGTACCGGGGCAAGGTGCTGCTCATCGTGAACGTCGCCAGCGAATGCGGCTTCACCCCGCAATACAAGGGCCTGCAGGAGCTGTACGAGAAATACAAAGACCAAGGCCTTGAAATTCTCGGCTTCCCGTGCAACCAGTTCGGCTCGCAAGAGCCCGGCACCGAGGAGCAAATCGCGAGCTTCTGCGAGCGGAATTACGGCGTCTCGTTCCCGCTGTTCGCGAAGGTCGACGTGAACGGCGCGGACGCGCACCCGTTGTTCGATTATTTGACCGACCAAGCGAAGGGCATCCTCGGCACGAAGTCGATCAAGTGGAATTTCACGAAATTTCTCGTCGACCGCGAAGGCAACGTCGTCGACCGTTACGCTTCGACGGACACCCCCGAGGACCTCGAGAAGGAAATCAAGAAATACCTCTAACGCTTCGGAAAATGCAGCCCTTCCCGCCCCCGGCGCGAAGGGCTGCCCCGTTTAATCGGCGACGATGCGCCGCGCGTGCGTGTACACATTCAACGAGTCGCCCCGGATAAAGCCGACGGCCGTGATGCCGAGGTCATGCGCCAGCTCGAGCGCGAGCGTCGTCGGCGCCGACTTCGACAGGACGACGGCGGCGCCGAGCTTGGCGACCTTCAGCACGACCTCGGAAGAGAGCCGGCCGCTGAACGCGACGATCGCGTCGCGCGTCGGCAGCGAGTCGAGCAGGCATCGGCCGTACACCTTGTCGAGCGCGTTGTGCCGCCCGATGTCCGCGCGCTGCAGCAGGATGCGTTCCGGCGTACACAACGCCGCGTTATGCAGCCCGCCCGTCCGGCGGAACGCCTCCGACGCGTCCTGCAGCTCGCGCAGCCGGTCGACGCACTGGCGAACGGTCAGGCGCACCTCGCTCGTCGACGTGCGCGCGGCGCGGGCGTCGTTCACGAAGTAAAACTGCCGGCTCTTGCCGCAGCACGAGCCGATGAACCGCTTCGAGACGGCGTCCTTCCCCGCGGCGCGCGGGTTGCGCAGCTCGACGCGCGCGAAGCCGGACGCGGCGTCGATCGCGAGCGACGCCACCTCGTCCGCGCGGCGAACGATGCCCTCCGACGCCAGAAACCCGTACACGAGCTCCTCCAGGTCGCTCGGCGTGCACACCATCGTCGCGAACTCCTCGCCATCGAGCACGATCGTCAGCGCCCGCTCGACCGCGACCCAATCCGTCTCCTCGCGGAAGCCGGCGGCGACGTCGTAGCGGACGACGGGCCGCGACGCCGCGGTCTCCTTCCCCCAGTCTTCCATTCAGCTCACTTCCGTCTCGAGGTCTTCGATCGCGCGCTCGGCGAACCGGACGTCCTTGCCCGCCACGTACGTATCCGCCTTCTCCAGCACGACCGACGTATTGTATTCGGGGATGCCCGCGTGCGGCTCGTAGACGCCCTTCGGCAGCAGGGCGTTGCCCTCCGGCCAATACACCGACAGATTGCCGCGCCGCGTATCCGCCAGCTTCGCCCGGCCCTGGAAGACGCCGTACGCGTTATGCAGCACGACCGCGTCTCCTTCCGCCACGCCGTGCGCCGCCGCGTCCGCCGGATGGATGAGCACGTCCCGGCGATCCGCCGCGTTGAACGGATCCTTCTCGCCGTAGATCATCGAGTTGAACTGCTTGCCGCGCCGCGTCGTCACGTAGAACGTTCCTTCGGCTTTTCGCGTCTCCGGCAGCGCGATCGGCAACAGCCGCCCGCGGCCGTCCGGCGTCGGGCAGACGCCGTCCTCGCACAGCCATGCGCCGCCCCATTGGAACACGTCGCCGCGCGCTTTCAGATGCTGAATGCCGTCGTACGCCGGGTTCGCGAGCGCGATCTCCGCGCGAATCGCCTCCGCCGACGCAAAGTCGACGAGCGCGGCGCGCTCCGGCTTCACCCGCTTCGCGAGGTCGACGTAAATTTGCCATTCCGCGCGCGCCTCCTCGATGCGAGGGCCCGGAATTTCCGGCGAGAAATATACCATGCGCTCCGTCGACGTCGACGTGCCGCCGCCCGGCTGCTCGTAGCGCGTCATCGCCGGCAGCACGATGACGTCTTCGCGCGCGTCGAGGAGCGTCGAGGTGTTCAGAATAATGTCCTGATGCACGCGCAGGTCGACGTTCTCGAGGCAGCCGCGCACGAAATCCGGATCCGGCATCGTCTCGAGGAAGTTCCCCCCGGACGTGTAGAACACCCGCAGCTTACGCGGGTCTTCGTCGGGCAGCGAAGCGTTTTCCAAAGACACGCCCACGATATCGCCCTGCCACTTCGGCAGCTCGAAGCCCCATAGCTTCTCGATGCGCGCGACCGTCGCCTCGTCCCACTCCCCGCCCGGCAGCGAGAACGGATCCGCCCCCATCTCCCCCGAGCCCTGCACGCCGGAATGGCCTCGGATCGGCATGACGCCGCAGTGCTTGCGGCCGAGGAAGCCGCGAAGCAGCGCGAGGTTCGCCACCTGCGAGATGTTGTCGGTGCCGAATCGGTGCTGCGTCAGCCCCATCGACCAGACGAACACGCCGGATCGCGAACGCGCGAGCAGCTCCGCGAACTCCCCCATGCGCGCGCGGGTCAGCCCGGACGACGCTTCGAGCGCCGCCCAGTCCAGCGACTCGACATGCGCCCGCAGCGCCTCGAGCCCCGTCGCGTGCGCCTCGACGAACGCAAGATCGATCGCCGAGCCCGGCGCCGCGTCCTCCATCTCGAACCACGTCTTCATGACGCCGTTCATGAACGCGATGTCGCCGCCGATGTTCACTTGATACACGTCGTCTACGATTTTCGTGCCGAACAATGCGCTTTCCGGAATCGACGGAATCCAGTAGTTTTCCATGGACGGCTCGCGATACGGGTTGATCATGATCACCTTCGTGCCCTTACGCTTCGCTGCGTACAAATATTTCGTCGACACCGGCTGGTTGTTCGCCGCGACGGAGCCCCAGAACACGACGACGTCCGACCCGATCCAATCCGCATAGCTGCAGCTCGACGCGCCGATGCCGAGCGAACGCTTCAGCGCCGTCTTGCTCGGCGAATGGCATATGCGCGACGCGTTGTCGATATGGTTGACCCCGAGATACCGCGCCACCTTCGCCGCCGTATAATACACTTCGTTCGTGATGCCCCGCGCGGTCAAGAAGAACGCCGTTTGCTTCGGGTCGGTGCGGCGCATCTTCGAGGCGATCGTCCCCAGGGCTTCGTCCCACGTCACTCTCGAAAATGTCCGCTCCCCCTTGCGCCGCCGCAGCGGGTACGGAATGCGCCCGAGCGCGCGCAGCTCGGCGCTGGAGCGCTTCCGCAGCTCGTCGATGTCCGCGTGCAGCGTCTCGGGCGGAATCGCCGGCATCGTGTTCAGCCGCAGCACGTTCAATCGCGTCGTGCACAGATGCGGCCCCGCCAGCGTTCGGTCCTTCAGGCCCGAGACGCCCAGCGCGCAGCCGTCGCACACGCCCTGCGTCAAGATGCGCGCCGCGTACGGCAAGTTGTCCCGGTTCTCCCACGCGACCTTGATCGTGTCGCGGATATGCTTCGGCTTCACCTTGCCGAGCCCGAACGGCACCGGGCTGACCCACAGCTTCGGATCCGGCGCCGCCGGCAGTTTTTGCGGTCCCTCATGCATCGTCTTCCCCATTCGCGTTACGCCCCTTCTTCGGAAAATGCCAAAAAACCGCGCACGAAGCCCTTCCCGTCGTTCGGGAAACTGCCGTGAGCGGTTCGTCTTTAACAGGATCGCTGCCAAGTGCCAACCTCGTTGATTCAGTTGCCGCTAGCCGTTGCCGAACTTCTCCTCGATGTCCGTATCGAACACGAACACCGACATGCCGAAATCCTTCTCGATGTCGATGTCGACGAACAGGTCGACGAGCTTCGCGCCGAGGAACGCCTCCATCTCGACCGGCGGATGCTTGCGGTACATCTGCTTGACCATCTCGGTGCGGGCCGCGCGGAGCATCGGCTTGCCCTCTTCGTGCTCGGCGATGAATTTCTCCACCGGCGACAGGTTGCCTTCCATCTCGCAGATCGCCCACCGCTTGCAGAACGTCGTCCGGATGTGCCCGGGACCCTTCCCCATGTGCCGTTTGCGAAACGCGCGCACCAGATTGCTGAATTCGGCTTCATATTTGTTCATATCATGATATTAGCATGACAGCGATTTCATGACAACGGGGGCGCCGCCGCCGCTTTGCGCGAAGACCCGCCGCCCTGGGCAGCGGGTCCGCGCCGCATCGCGCCTCGTCACCCGCCCCATAACGCTTTGACGCTGACGAAGCCGATCGCGTAGACGACCGCCAAGTAGACGACGGTCGCCGTCAGCAGCCCGTAGCCGCCGAGCAACAGCAGCCCGTCGCGCCGCAGCAGCCCGAGCGCCAGAAACACGATCGCGTACGCGGGAATCGCGTTCGACAGCGGGAGCGGCAGCGGCAGCATCATGCCGGCCGCGCTCGCGACGATGGCGAGCGCGTGGAGGATGCGCAGCGGGCGCGTCGCGGTCATCGCCGTAAGGCGGGGCCTCGACCACCCTTCGAGCCGCCGAAGCACCGCCGACGCCTTATCCGCGATGAGCCGCATATGCTTTTGCTTTACGCGCAGCCGCCCCAGCCTGCTCGGCAAGCGAAGCGACCCGCCGGTGATCAAGCTCAAGCAAATCAAAATAATCAGCGTGCCGAACGGCGTGCTCGTCCCCGGGATCGAGACCGGCAGGAGGAACGGCACCGTCAGCACCATGACGGCGACGAGCAGCCCTTCCTTGCCGATCCGCTCGAACAACTCGTTAATTTCCAGTCCGTCCTTCGGGGTCGAGGCCGCCAGCTCGTCGACGAGCTCGGCGACGCTGAACGAGGAATTAAACGTCTTTATCGCGCCGACACCTCCGCTGCGAATGCTTGGATATGCCTTATATACGCGGACGAGCCGGACCGCGTTCCAGCCGCCCTACGGCCGCTCCGGCAAGCCGGACAAGTAGGCGACAGCCTCCGCGAGCGTCCGCACCGGGACGACGTCGAGCGTATAGCCGCGCGCGGCGGCCTCCGCCAACGCCTCCGCCGCGTTGCGGTCGTCCGCTTGGACGTCGGCCGGCACGAAGAAGACGTCCGCGCCCTCCCGCGCCGCGGCGACCACCTTCTGGCGAATGCCGCCGATCTGCCCGACCTCGCCCTCCATATCCATCGTGCCCGTCCCGGCGACGCGGTAACCCCGCGTCAGCCGTCCGGGCGTCGCCTGATCGTACACCTCGAGCGCGAACATGAGCCCGGCGGACGGACCGCCGATATCGTCCGCGCGCCAGACGACGCGCCGGTCGGTCGCGACGCGGAGCGCTTCCTCGGCCTCGATGCCGAGCCGGACGTCGCCGTCCGCGTCCGCGTACAGCGGCACCGACGCCGCTTGCCGTTTCCCTTCGCGCAGGAACACGATGTCCACCGCGTCCCCGGCCTGCCCGCCGGCGTAAGCCGAGCGCACCTGCTCGAGGGTCGTCGCCGCGGCGCCGCCCGCCTCCACGATCAAGTCGCCGACGCGCAGCTTCCCGGCCGCGCCGCTCTCCGGCTCGACCCAGGTGACGAACAGCCCCTCCCGCTCCACGCGGATCGGCTCGTCCGCCAAGGCGAAGCCGGCGTGCACCGCCGTCGCCTGCGAGGCCGACATCATGTGGCGCAGCAAGGCGTCGTATTCCTTCGCCGACAGGTCCCCCAGCACGTCCTCCTCGGCCCGAAGCTCCGTGTCCGGCGCAAGCAAGCCGTATATGTAATAAAACACGTTCGAAGCTTTCAAGGATAAGACCGTCGTCAAATAAAAGCCCTCTCTGCCCTCCGGACGATCTCCCCCCTCGACCTCGACCTTCGCGGAAAGCTCCTCCATCGTGCCCGGCTGGTACAAATAATACGGCGTCGGCACGAACCACGCCGCCGTGAGCGCAATGGCCGGCAACAGCCATAGGCCGCTCTTCCTGTTCATGGACCGTTCCCCCCGTCTCCTCACCCCATGCATTATAGTCTTAGCGCCTTGCCTCGCGCAATCCGTTTCATGGTATGATGCTATATGGATCGGGAAGGAGGTTCCGCCATGGCATGGGTGTATTTGCTCGCCGCAGGCGTATTCGAGGTCGTCTGGGCGATATCCTTGAAGGCTTCGAACGGGTTTACGCGGCTCGGCCCGTCGATCGTGACGCTCGCCTTTATGGCCGTCAGCTTTTACTTGCTGGCGCTTGCGACGAAGACGCTGCCGATCGGCACCGCGTATGCCGTCTGGACCGGCATCGGCGCCGTCGGCGCGGTCGTCGTCGGCATCGTGTTTCTGCAGGAGCCGGCGGGCGCGCTTAGGCTGCTATTCGTCGCGCTGATCGTGATCGGCCTCGTCGGCTTGAAGTTGACGTCGGGGCACTAAGCCCCGACGCGCGGTCACGGCGTCCACTGGTCGTGCACGATGCCGACGAGCGCTCGGTCGTCGCCGGCCTTCTCGAAGACGAGGCGCAGGCTGCGCCAATCCATCCCTTCGTTGGCCGGGTCGACGCCGTCGATATGATACTCCACGAAATCATGCGTTTCCTTCGGGTACGCTTCGAATACGTTATTCGCCGTCGTGCTGTGCCCGAGAATTTCGTTCTCCGCGACGTCCGCGTCCTCGGCGAAGTTCGCGTCGTAGACGAATCGTTCGTAATAATCCGCGAAGGTCAGCTCGATCGGATCGCCCGAGCCGGCCGCCGTCCCCCACGTACGCACCGTCGGATCCTCCATTAGATCTTTCAGCTCTTCCCGCTTGAACGTCAAGTCGTTCTCCGCGTCGATATACGCATAAGGCGAAAACCGCACGCCCTTCTCCGGATGCGCCCAAGCCGCCAGCGTTTCTATATCGCCGTTCTTCAGTGCCTTAACGACCGTCGCCGCTGCCTCCAGCGCCGTCGGCGGAACGCCCTCTTGAGGCTCCTCCGAAGGCTCTCCCTCGGGCTCCTCTGCAGGCTCCTCCGCAGGCTGCTCCGCCGGCCGCTCTTCCGCAGGCGGCTCCGACGCCGGCCCTCCCTCCGCAGGCCCTTGCCCGCCTTGCGCGCCGCACGCGGCGAGCATCGCGACGAGACACGCGATCGCCAGGCGCAGCGTCATTTTCGTACCGTTCATCCGTCATCCCACTCCTTGCTTTCTATTCTTCCTCCTCACAGACGCACGCCCGTCGAAAAGGTTGCCGCGCCCTCGTCCCGTCCGCGAAAAAAAGGCGCCCGCCCGAGTACGGGCGGCGCGCCTTCTGCGTGATCTCTTACACCTCGAACGAGCTCTTCAGCGACACGATCCGGTTGAACACCGGGCGGCCCGGCGTCGACGCCTTCGGGTCGACGTTGAAATACCCGTGCCGGAAAAACTGGAATT
Organism: Paenibacillus sp.; assembly: GCF_035645235.1. GTDB lineage: Bacteria > Bacillota > Bacilli > Paenibacillales > YIM-B00363 > Paenibacillus_AE. The sequence goes on along the minus strand of NZ_DASQMZ010000153.1, from coordinate 15,024 downwards.
TGGCCGAAGCCTCGACGTCCTGCATGTCCGGCTCGACGAAGCCGTGCATCGACACGAGCGAGTTCGGATTGATGCGCCTTAGGAACGACTTGTCCGCGCCCGCCGCGCCGGCGAGCCGCTCGCCTTCCGCCTCTAGCGATCCGGCGACGTCCGCTTCCGCGTCCGCGTCGACTTCGCCCTCCTCGTCGTAAATCAGCGGCTCGTACAGCCGGAACTCCGCCGGCACCGCCCGCGTCGCCTCGACCCAATGGATCGTTCCCTTCACCTTGCGCCCCGTAAAGCCGCTGCCGCTCTTCGTCTCCGGATCGTACGTGCAGCGCAGCTCCGTCACGTTGCCTTCCGCGTCCTTGACGACCTCCTCGCACTTGATGAAGTACGCGTGCTTCAGCCGGACCTCGTTCCCGGGGTACAGCCGGTGGTATTTCGGCGGCGGCGTCTCCATGAAGTCGTCGCGCTCGATATAAATTTCGCGGGAGAACGGAATGCGGCGGGCGCCCATGTCCGGATTCTCGGAGTTGTTTTCCGCTTCGAGCCACTCGATCTCCCCTTCCGGATAGTTCGTAATGACGACCTTCAGCGGCTCCAGCACGGCCATCGTGCGGGGGGCCGTCAGCTTGAGGTCCTCGCGAATGTAATGGTCCAGCATGCGAGCATCGACCGCCCCGCTGCTGCGGGAGATGCCGGTCGCCTCGATAAAATCCCGAATCGACTTCGGCGTAAAGCCGCGCCGGCGAAGGCCCGAGATCGTCGGCATGCGCGGGTCGTCCCACCCGTCCACGACCTTCTCGTCGACGAGCAGCTTCAGCTTGCGCTTGCTCATAACCGCGTTCGTCAAATTCAGCCGTCCGAATTCGTATTGGCGGGACACATGCGGCATCTCGCATTCGCGAATGACCCAATCGTAAAACGGGCGCTGATCCTCGAACTCCAGCGTGCAGAGCGAGTGCGTGACGCCTTCGATCGCGTCCTCGAGCGGATGCGCGTACGCGTACATCGGGTAGATGCACCATTTGTCTCCCGTGTTATGGTGATGCGCGTGCGAAATCCGATAGATGACCGGATCGCGCATGTTGATATTCGGCGACTTCATGTCGATTTTGGCGCGGAGCACCTTTTCCCCGTTCCCGAATTCCCCGGCGCGCATCCGCGCGAACAAGTCCAGGTTTTCCTCGATCGAACGGTTCCGATACGGACTTTCGCGGCCCGGCTCCGTCAACGTCCCCCGCATCTCGCGAATGTCGTCGGCCGAGGAGTCGTCCACGTAGGCGAGCCCCTTCTTGATCAGCAGCACCGCCCGGTCGTACATCTCTTCGAAATAATCCGACGCGAAGAACAGCCCGTCCCATTCGTAGCCGAGCCACTTTACGTCTTCTTGGATCGACCGGACGTACTCGACGTCCTCCTTGACTGGGTTCGTATCGTCGAACCGCAGGTTGGTCCGGCCGCCGAACTCGTCGGCGATGCCGAAGTTGAGCACGATCGACCGCGCGTGGCCGATGTGCAGGTAGCCGTTCGGCTCCGGCGGAAACCGGGTGACGACCTCTTTCGTCCGGCCTGCCTTCAAGTCCTCGCTCACGATCGTCTTGATAAAGTTGGAAGCTGCTTCGGCGCGTTCTGTCATGTCATCCCATCCTTTGCGATCCCATGTCTGTACAAGTATATCCCTAAATCGTACCATAACGCGGCGAAAAATAAAAAAATTGCGCCCCGCCTCGGCGGAGCGCCGTCTCTCGATTCCTTGGATCAACCTGCCTTGCCCGCCACCGACACCCGGTTGCGGCCTTCCCGCTTCGCCTCGTACAACGCCTCGTCCGCCCGGCGGACGAGCTGCAGGAACGTCTCGTCGCCGCCCTTCCACTGCGCGACGCCGATGCTGACCGTGCAATACAGCGTCTGCCCCTTCGGCAGCACGAACGCGCGCTCCCGCACGGCGCCGATCAGCCGGTCCGCGGCGACGCGGGCGCCTTCGATCGTCGTGTCGGGCATCAGCACCATGAACTCTTCCCCGCCGAACCGGCCGAGCACGTCGGTGCGAGGGAAGCCGTCCAGCATGAGCTGGCCGATCTCGCGAAGGACGTAATCGCCCGCCTCGTGACCGTACGTGTCGTTCACCCGCTTGAAGTGATCGACGTCGATCATCATGAACGATACCGCGCGCCCCGGCCGGCCCCGCGTCGCCGTCTCGAACGCCTGATTGACGCATCGGCGGTTGTTGAGGCCCGTCAATTCGTCCGTATCGGCCAGCCGCCGGCTCTCCTTCATCTGGGCGACGGCCCTCTCCTTCTCCTTGCAGATTCGCTGAATATGATCGGCGAGGCCCCACGACAGGACGACCGCCTGGAAGGCGGAGCCCGCTTGCGACGCATAGGTCGTCCACCACGACATCGGCAGCCAGCCCGCGTCCGACAGCGAGGACAGCATCGCGCCGACCATGAAGACGCCCCAGCCGAGCAAGAAAAATTTCGCCGTCCGGGAGCCGCGCCGCCAGCCGAACAGGCACGCCGCGATCATGACGAGCTGGATGGCGACGATGCTGTAGATCGAGAACTGCAGCCCCGCCGGATAATCGAAGGCGAGTACGCCGATGTTCAGCGCCTCGACGCCGATCAAAGCGCTGAACGCCCTGTACAGCCGCGGGTGCTCTTGCTTGAGCTGCAGGATATTCCGGGTAAACAGCAGCGCCGCCACATGGCTGAGGCAGATGAAAAACACGATCGCCCGATTGTTCCACCATACCGCGTCCGGCCACACGTACTGGTACGCGGTGCCGTTCAGCGTCAAATACAAGAATAGGGTCGACAGGTTGATGTACACATAGTAGAGATATGCCTTCGAACGCATCGACAGCGCCAATACGCTATTGTAAATGATCATGATCAACATGATCCCGTAATACCCGCCAAGCAGCAGGACGGCGGTTTGCTCCTTCCCGACGAACCGCTCCGGGGTCGCCAGCGTCACCGGGAGCGCCAACGCGCCCTCCGTCTCCGCCCTTAGGTACAACGTCGTATGTTCGCCGACCGGCAGCGCGACGGGGAAGACGTAATTTCGGTTCGGCACGGCGCGGGCCGCGAACGGCAGCGCGTCTCCCGTCTCGCTATAGCCGACGACGCGGCCCGAGGCGTCGACGACGTACAGCTGCAGCCGGTCGAGCGGCGGGTAGGCGACCGACAACAGCCAATCCCGCGTCTGCGTCGCGTTGCGCACCTCGATCCGCGCCCAATGCACCGGCGCGCCGTAGCCGTCGTTCGGAACGTCCCGCCGCGCAGGAACGAATTGCCCGGCTTCGTAAGCCGCCTGCACGTCGGCCAAGCTCCGCTCGCCCCCCGCATCGCGGAACAGCTCCATCGCCGGCGCCGCTTCCCGCGTGCCTTCGCGGAGCTCCAGTACCGCCTCCGCCGCGAAGGCGGCCGTTCCCCCGCTCGCCGCAGCCCAGAGCGCCAATAATCCGAGTAGCATTTTTCTCATTGTGTCCCGCGTCCTTATGGCCCTTCTACGGCCCGCTTTCTTTCCATTATCCGGCATGCGGAAGGAATTTGCTGTGAGGCGCATTACATTTATGGCAAAAAGAAGAGACCTGCACGCCGCGAGGTCTCCCTTATAGCAACGTATAACTTAATATGCCGGCTTCGCCGGCAGCCCCGTCTCCGCCGATACGTTCGCCGCATGCGTAACCGCTTGGGTCCGGTACGCGTCCGCATAGTCCGATCGGATCCGCGAAACATCGCCGGTACGAACCGCGTGAAGGAACGCTTCGGTCTCGAGCCCATACGGATCGACCGGATCCGTATACACCGAGCGGCCGCCCCCGCCGACGACGGCGAGCTCGTCCTTCGTCCAATCGATGCGGCCTTCTTCCGTAAAGAACGACAGATGCACGGCGCCCGCGTCCCACGGCAGCAAGCATGTATTGGAGATCGTCGCTACCGCCCCGCTTCGCAGCTTTAACACGACGGCGCCGACGTCCGGCACGGACACGTTCTCGTGCTTTAGATGCATCGCGCGATTGCCGTAAGCCGCGTACACTTCGTCGACCTCGCCGGCGGCGTAACGAAGCAGGTCGACGAGATGCGTCGTCTGCTCGACGAACTGCCCGCCGGAGCCTTCCTTGCGGCGCCACCACGGCACGCCCGGCATGCCGCCCATCCAGCCGCCCGTCGCCATGCCGAGCGTGCGACCCTCCAGCAGCGAACGAAGGCGCTCCGCGTTATTTTTAGAACGAAAGTGATAGCCTACCGACGTTATCAGTCCCTTAGCCTCGATAAGTCCGAGGAGTTCCTTCGGCAGCGCCGCGTCGAGGCCGAGCGGCTTCTCGACGAGGAACGGCACGCCCCGCTCGATCAAGGCGCGTTCGATATCGCCGTGCGCCATCGGCGGCACGCAAATATAAAAGGCGTCCAGCCGCTCGGCATCCAGCAGCCGGGACAGCGAGTCGTAGCCCCGGGCGTCGTCGAATGCCGCGGCCATCGCGTCCGCCTTCTCCTTCGACGAGCCGAGCACCGCCGCAACGCGTACCCCTTCGAGGCGGGATAACCGGTCGGCGTGCAGCTTCGCGAAGCCGCCCGTGCCCGCGATTCCGATCCGAAGCGTCATCTTACATTCCCCCTACTGCGGTTTCTTTGCCGCGCGCCGTTCGTCGCGGCCCTTCGAAGCGCTGCTCCCGCTTGGGAGCGCTTGCGTCTTTCGCCCTGCGGATGCGTTCGAAGTTTTCGATCCATGCGCTCCGCCTTCGCGCTGCCGCGATCGACAAGCGACCGACAGGCGCTCGAGCTGCAGGCAGGGCGGACTCCGACTATGGAAACTAGTATAACTTATGAATTCCCTACCATGAAGGGGGGGTTACTTCGCCTGCCGAACGGCCGGGTGCAGCACGCGGTCCACCGCGTCCAATATGCGCTCGGAATGGAACGGCTTCAGGATGTAATCCTTGGCGCCCCGGTGCACCGAATTGACGATCAGATGCCGATGCCCGAGCGCGGAACACATGACGACCTTCGCCCGAGGATCTCCGCTCATAATCTCCTCCAGCGCTTCTACGCCGCCCATCTCCGGCATATTGACGTCCAAGACGACAAGATCCGGCCGGTACGCGCGGTATTTCTCGACCGCTTCGAGACCGTTCGCCGCCTCCGTCACGACCCGGTGACCGGCGGTTTCCAGAAGATCCTTCAACATGGCCCGCAGGAACGCGGCGTCGTCCGCGATCATTATGGTCGCCATCGTCCTTCCACTCCTTCGTCTCTGGTACGACATCTCGTATTCTTCATATCGTACCTCTTGCCGCTGAACAAAAACTGAACAAGGAAGACGACGGCTACCCTTTCTCGTAATTCGCTTCGTACCATGACGCGATATCGGCCGCCGGCTCCTCGCCGCTCTCTTCGAGCAGCGACTCCCGAAGGCGCGCGAACGTCTTGCGAACCTCTTGCGCCCGTCCTTGCGCGTGGTACATCCGCATCAGTAACGCGTAGCTCTCTTGAACGGACGGGAAGCGCGCGACCGCCTCTTCCAGCAACGCATGAACCGTGCTGTCCCATGATCGTTCGCCGCGCTCTCTGGCGATGCGCAGGGCGTTTTCGAGCCACCTGACCCGCAGACGCTCCCGCTCTTGCTCCGCCCACAAGTACCCCTCTTGCTCGAAGTAGTCCCCCCGGTACAGCTCCATCCAAGTCAGCGCATTTCCGCCCGGTTCGGCCGCGAGCTGCCGCTCCCATACGTCCGCGTCGACCGTCGCTCCGTTCAATTCGAGCCGGTACCCGCCGTCGGCGAAGCTCAGCTTGACCGGCAATGCCATCCCTTTCAAGGTTTGGCGAATTTGGTAGACGGTCGTATGAAGATGGGTTTGCGCTTTGCCCAAATCCAGCTCCGGCCACATCAGATCGATCAGGACGTCTTTGGATACGGGGCGATTGCGCATGTGCAGCAAATAAGCGAATACCTCCTTGGCCTTCGACGTTCGCCAAGGAATGTCCAGATCGCCCCCGCCTTCGGCTGCGACCGCGAGCCGCAAGAAGCAGCGGAACGTCGGGCGACCCAAGGACGGCCGAGCGGCCTCGGGACGCCGCGCCGCGCGGGCGGCCAGCCGCTCGAGCGTGCTTTCGAGCCGCTTCGCCTGCACCGGCTTCAGCAAATAGTCGGTCGCGTTCAGCTCGAACGCGTTCACGGCGTATTGATCGTATGCCGTGACGAACACGATTTGGAGCTCCGGCAGCGCGGCCGTCAGCCGTTCGGCGGCGACGAGGCCGCTCATGCCGGGCATCTCGATGTCGACGAAGGCGACGTCGGCGCCGAGCTCCGCCGCGCGGGCGACCGCTTCCGCCGGATCGAGGAAGGCGCCGCATACGTCTACCTCGTACCGTCGAAGCATGCGCTCCATGCCGGCGAGCGACAGCGGTTCGTCGTCCAAAATTATCGCTCTCATGCCGTTTCCCCCTTCTCGCACGTGTCGATCGGAATGTCGAACCGTACCGTGGCGCCCCGGCCCGGGACGGACTCGATGGCCAGCCCCTTGCCGTACACGTGCATGAGGCGCCGGTGAATATTCGTCAGGCCGATGCCGCCTTGATGGCGCCCGGCTAGAATGCGGTCCGCGACTCCTTCCTCGAAGCCGAAGCCCGTATCCGAAACGGCGACCGCGATGCTCCGTTCCCCGCAGACCACCTCGATCGTCACCTCGCCCCCCTCGGGGCGCTTCAGGATGCCGTGGCGCAGCGCGTTCTCGACGATCGGCTGGATCGACAGCGGCGGCAGCTGGAACGCCGCGTGCTCCGGTACGCGGGAGACGATGCGCATCCGTTCGCCGAATCGCGCCCGCTCGACCGATAGATACGACTGCACGAGCGCCCACTCCATCGCGAACGGCACGACGTCGTTCAAGTTTCGCAGATCGAAGCTGTTCTTAAGATATAGCCCGAAATCCGCAAGCACCTCCCGCATCCGATCGGGGTCCGTCTCGCTGAGGCTCGCGATCGTGTTCAGCGCGTTAAACAAGAAGTGCGGCTTGATCTGCGCTTGGATGAGCGCCATTTCGATGTGCAGCTTCTCCCGTACGGATTGCTTCAACTGAAGCAGCGTGCGCACGCGCGCCTTCAGCTCCGTCGAATCGACCGGCTTCAGCACGTAATCGTTCGCGCCGGCGTCGAATCCCGCGAGCAAATCCGCGGGCTGGCTTCGAGCGGTCAAAAACAGAACGGGCAGCTCGTGGAAGGAGAACCGTTGCCGGATGAGACGGCACAGCTCATACCCGGTCTTGCCCGGAAGCGAGACGTCCAGGACGACGGCGTCCCACCGCGCCGAGCCCGTCAGCGATTGCATCGCCTGCCGTCCGTCCGACACCGCGTCCACGCCGTACCCTTCGCTCGAGAGCAGCTCGTAAACGACCTTGCGGCTCACCGGATCGTCCTCGACGAGCAGGATGCGCGGCGCATCCCGCACCTCCTTCCGATAAGCGTCCTCGATCGGGATCGGCTGCTCCGGCTCCGGCCGACGCGCCCAGCCTGTCTCGGCAGGCGCCTCCCCCGCCGCCGAGGCGGCGGCCGTCTCCTCGAGGAGGGAGGCCGGGGCGATCGGCAGCGTAAACCGAAAGCGCGTCTGAGCGCCTGGCGCGGATTCGACCCCGATGGAGCCCCCTTGCAGCTCGACCAGCTTGCGCGTGATCGCGAGGCCCAGCCCGGCCCCCTGCGGCGGCGCGTCCCCTTCCCGCGGCGCCTGCTGAAACTCGTTAAAGATATCGTCCAGCCGGTCCGACGGAATGCCTTTGCCGTCGTCCGCGACCGAAATTTCGAGGAACCCTCTCGAGCGTTCCGCTTCGACGAGAATCGTCGAGGCGTCTGCATGCTTAATCGCGTTATGCAGCAGGTTAAACAAAATTTGCATGACCCGCTGCTCGTCGGCCAGCGCCTTCGGCAGCTCCGGGTCGACCCGATTTTCCAGCCGCGTGCCCGTCCGCTCCGTCACGTAAGGCAAGAGCTCGCGCACGCTTTCCACCGCGGTATGCACGTCTACCGGCTTCGGATTCATCTGCATCGTGCCTTCCTTCAGTCGGGACAAATCCAGAATGTCCTCGAGCAGATGCGAGAGGTGCCGGCCCGTGGAGACGATCAAGCGAAGACGCTCCTCCTTGGCGCCGTCGAGCCCGCCTTCGTCGATCGTCACTTGCGCCATATTGATCATGCCGTGCAGCGGCGTACGCAGCTCGTGCGACGTATTCGCCAAAAATTCCGTCTTCATGCGGTCGGCGCGCATGAGCTGGATCGACGCCTCCTCGACTTGTTTTAGGTTGTCGAAGAACCTTCTCGCCAGCAGCATGCCCATCGAGAAGACGAAGGCCAGCGTTTCGACTGGAAAGAAGAAGTTAGACGGCTGCAGCCCGAGGAACGTCAGTCCGACGAAGAGATTTTCGTAGAACAAGCACAGCGAGCCGATTAAGGCATACACCGACTCTTTCTTCGCGGTCAAGACGCCGATGAGCAGCCAACCCATTACATAAAACGAAAGCAGCGCCGCGAAAACGATCAGCGCGAACTCCCAAGAGGTGTGGACGCTGACGTCGACGCTCAAGCAAAATACCGCCGTGAGTCCGGAGAGCGCGGCGAACGACCGGACGACCCAACGCACGTAATACCGCGGGTAGAGATTCTTTACGAAGAACATCATCGTTACATAAATCGAAATCGAAGATAAAAATTGTATTTTGCTTTGCCACTCGTACGGCAAGCTCGGCCACCAGACGAACATCAGCTTCTCGCCGTGCGTCGCCCAGAACAGAAGGTAAGCGAGGAAGAAGCCGCCGAGCCAGAACAGCTCCGGATTTTGCCGCCGCATCGCGAACACCGCGAGCAATAAGACCCCCATGGTTAAGAAGACCGTGCCGATGATATACTCCACCATCTTTTCGGCCTGCTCTTCCCGCGCAACGGTCGTTACCGAGCCGAGATGGAACGTATCGAAAATGCCGCCGCGGTAGCCGTAATGGAAATTCGCTGCATGCACCGCGATTTCGAGCGTATCGCCGCGTACCGGGGCTTCCGTCACGTACGGTGTATTTTGCGGCGACGTCGACGCCCGGTCCGTCCCCGGCGATCCGCTGCCGCCGACGAGTTCGCCGGAGACGTACAGCCGATGCGCGCTGCGCACGTTCGACGACCGGACGGCGAGCACGGCCCGTTCGGCGTCCGCCTCGGACAGCAGCACCCGCAGCCGATACGTCCCGTACCCGAACGTCGTGCCTTCGCCTTCGCGGCCGAGCGCCTCGTCCCAAGATCCCGGCACCTGAAGGAGGGTGCCCCCCGCGGGACGCTCCGCGGCGGGGTCGACATACGCATGCGGATAGAACGCCCACTCCCCGCTTAGACGTACGGTGCCGTCTTCCGCCAAGCTCCAATCCCTCAGATCGAGCACGCCGTCTCTCGCCTGCGGCGTCGGCGCGTCGGCGACGAAGAGCGTCCAGCCCCGAACGAACATGAGCAGGACGAAGGCGGCTAGTATCCACGCTTTTCTACGACTCATCGGACAACCCGCTTTACCCGTTATGTAACGCTAGCACTACCATTCTAGCAGGAAAGCGAAAATGCCTCTAGCCGAACTCCCGTCCGCGAACAGAAAAAAACCTCCCGCGTTTCGCGAGGAGGCTTCCCTGGCATCATTCCTTGCTTACGGCGTCGGCAGCAGCAGCGACTCGAGACTCCGGAATTCGTAGCCCTGTTCCCGGGCGTAATCGATAATGCGCCCCATCGCGTCCGCATTGTCCTTCGAGACGGAGTGGAGCAGCAGGATCGCCCCCGGGTGCAGCTGGGCGGTCACTTGCCGGAAGGCGTAATCCGCCCCCCTCTGCCGCTTCGTGTCCCAGTCGACGTAGGCGACCGACCAAAATACGTTCACATAGCCCAGTTGCTTGCTGACCGCCAGCGTCCGGTCGCTGAAGATGCCCCGCGGCGGCCGGAGAAACAACATGTCCTTCTGCTTCGTTACGGCGGCGACGCCCGCCTTCACCTGATCGAGCTCCTCCTTCAGCTTCGCATCCGACACGGTCGTCAGGTCCGGATGGCTCCAAGAGTGGTTGCCGATCAGGTGCCCCTCGTCGACCATGCGTCGGAGAAGCTCCGGTTGTTCTTTAATGTACTGGCCGGTGACGAAGAAAATGGCGGGCACGCGCTTCTCCTTCAGCACGTCGAGAATTTGCGGCGTGAACCCGTTCTCGTACCCGTTGTCGAACGTCAGATACAGCGCCTTCGCGTCCGCGTCGCCTAGGAACAAGGCCCCGTGCTTGTCCACGAGCGGGCGGAACGGCTCCTGATCGATCGAGGCGGGCTGCCCGTTGCGGCTTTTCTTAAACCCGAAGTGATGCGGCGTGTCGGTCCAGGCCTGCGCCGACGCTGGCGTTCCCGCGGCGCACCAGGCGACCGCGAACGCCAGCGCCGTCGCCGCGACCGCGATGAGTCGATGTCGTGCCATTGGCGATCCCTCCACAAATTGCGTCGTTTCGTCACAGGTAATATGCCACGTTCCTCGCATCCCATGCGCGGCTGACGTATAATTCGCCATTCCCGTCGGCAACCTAGCGGGAAGCAACATCATCCCGGAATGGCAATCTCTAAGGACGAAGGAGCGAAAGCGCATGTTTTTCCATGTGAAAGAAACCCAGTACCGCTGCAAGCCCGACCGTCCGGATCCCGTCTACGCGAAGAAGCTGCAAGAGGTGTTGGGCGGACAATTCGGCGAAATTTCCGTTATGATGCAGTACTTGTTCCAAGGCTGGAACTGCCGGGCCGAGCCGAAATATCGGGACATGCTGCTCGACATCGGCACGGAAGAGATCGCGCACGTCGAGATGCTCGCGACGATGATCGCGCAGCTGCTCGACGGCGCCCCGGTCGATCAAGTGGAGCGCGCGGCGCAGGACCCCGTCTTAGGGGCCGTACTCGGCGGCATGAACCCGCAGCACGTCATCGTCTCGGGCCTCGGCGCCAAGCCGGACGACAGCGCCGGATACCCCTGGACCTCCCGCTATACGATCGCTAGCGGCAACCTGCTCGCCGATTTTCGGGCGAACCTGAACGCCGAATCGCAAGGCCGCCTGCAGGTCGTTCGCTTGTACGAGCTGACGACGGATCACGGCGTGCGGGACATGCTCTCCTTCTTGATCGCGCGCGACACGATGCATCAGAATCAATGGATGGCCGCGATTCAGGAACTGGAATCGATACCGAACATGAACGCGACGGTTCCGTCCTCGTTCCCCCGCAATCAGGAGAAGCAGGAAGTCGCTTACCAGTTCATGAACTTCTCGCAAGGCTCGGAAAGCAGCCAGGGCGCTTGGGCGCGCGGCCCGGCCCTGGACGGCATCGGGCAGTTTCAGTACGTCGAGAGGCCGCAAGCGATGGGCGGAGCGCCGCAGCTGCAGCCGGCGCCTCCGTTCGTCCATTCGACGCCGGGCATGCCGCCGGTGCTCGTGAACGCGTAGTCGATAGGAAACGAAAATAACGGCCGGATGAGAAATGCCTCATCCGGCCGTTGTTTCGCTTGCGGGGGCGCGCGTCTTCCGATTGACGATCACGATGCCGGCCGCGACGAGCGCCAAGCCGAGCACGATATAACGATGAAGCGACTCCCCCGGCAGCAACGCCGACAGCATGACTCCGAAGACGGGGATCAGAAATAGATACATCGAGACGTTCCCGACGGCGTTGTATTTCATAATCGTATTCCATAGCACGAATCCCGCCGCCGACAAGAAGGCAAGGTACGCGAGCATGCCCGCCGAGGCGATCGTGAAGGAAAGCCGGGGCGGGCCGCCGATCGAGGCGCCGGCCGCCAGCAAAGCGATCGCGCCGAACAACATCTGGTACGCGGTCATATACGGAACGGGCATCGAGCCGGCGCCGGATTTGGCGAACATGTTTCCGAGACCGGCGGACGCCATGGCGAGCACCAGGCACGCTTCGCCGAGGCCGAACTGCAGCGACGCGCCGCCTTGATGCAGATTGACGGCGACGACGCCCGCGAAGCCGACGGCCAGTCCCGCCGCCTTCCGGGCGTTCAGCTTATCGTCGGGATACAGCAGGTGGGCGAACAGCATCTGGAAGAACGACGTCGTCCCGGAGATGACCGCCCCCTGCATGCCCGTGGACAAGCTGAGCCCGATATAAAACAACACGTATTGCAGGAACGTCTGGAAGGCGCCGATCTTCAGCAGCGCCGGCACGTCGCTTCGCCGCAGCGCGGCGATCTCCCGGAACGCGCGCAGCAGGAGCAAAATCAGGAGAGCGGCCAGCAGAAACCGGAATCCCGCAAACCATAACAGCTCCGCGGTTTCGTCCGCGCGGATGCCGAGCGCCTCGTAGCTCAGCTTGATCATCGGGAAGGCGCTGCCCCATAGGAGGCGCAAAGCACCGCGGAAGCCGCGATGCCGTAAGGGTTCGTAAACCAACGTTGCGCATTCATTCGTTTCTTCGCACCGGTCCCTTTCCTCTTTAACGCTCCTCAGCGTACCGCATCGGCGGCGGCGGGTCAACGGCGGTCCGATCAAATAAAAATCGCCCCCGGCCGTTCGCGGCCGAGAGCGATGCATGGGCGATTCTCATGTTCAGACGAAATTACAATTTTACAACGTTCTCCGCTTGCGGTCCGCGGTTTCCGGTTACGACATTGAATTCCACGCGCTGTCCTTCGTCCAGCGTCTTGAAGCCGTCGCCTTGAATCGCGCTGAAATGGACGAAGACGTCGTCTCCGCCTTCTACTTCGATGAAGCCGTACCCTTTTTCCGCGTTAAACCATTTGACTGTGCCTGTTTGCATGTGTCTGTTCCTCCAAATTTCAATGTTCCGTTGTTAATATGCCCGCCTTACGATTTTTTAACCCTATTGGGCAATAAGTTTTTATTGGTTCCCCCCTTGACCCCGGACGAATAGGCTGAAGCAACGATACCGTACCCCGAGGTGATTCGCCATGACGCACCCGCTTCGCCTTCCCCCGCTGCTCGCCGGACCGATCGTCAGACGTTCCGAGCCCCGCCGCTTGACGCTCTGGGTCGCAACGTCGCGACGTTACCGCATGGACGCGGCGCTCTTCGACTGCCGCGAGCCCGAGCGCCCCGTCCCCTTCGAGGCGCATACGAGCGTACGCGTCGCGCGCTTGGGCATGCGGCTGTTCGTCTCGCTCGTGGAGCTGCGCCCGCCGGAAGGGTCTTCTTTCCCCGCCGGCGTGCCGCTCGGCTACAATATAACGTTCGCTTCCGAGGACGGCGCGTTCGATTTGGAGGGGCTCGGCCTTCTCGACGCCGCCCGCGAGGACGGCATCGTCTATCCCCCTTATCGATACCCGACCGTCGCGCTCCCGGCCGACGAGTCGGCGCCGATCGTACACGGCTCCTGCCGCAAGCCTCACGGCCGAGGCGAGGACGCGCTCGCCGCCGCGGACCGGGGGCTCGCCCGGATTTGCGCCGAAGGGGGCGTTCGGCCGCAGGCGTTATTCCTGACGGGCGATCAAATTTACGCCGACGACGTCGCCGATGCGCTGCTGCCGCCGCTCCGCGCGCTCGGGCGACGGCTCGTCGGCGACGCGCTCGCGGACGAATCGGCGCGGGCGGACGACCGTCTGGGCGACGAGCCGCTCGCGTCGGCCGCGCGCCGAATCCGGGGGCGGCAATTTATCGCCGAACGGCTGTGCCGCTTCACCTCGGAGCATGCGCATAATCACTTGTTGGATTTTCACGAGTACGCATCCATGTACTTGCTGGCCTGGTCGCCGGAGCCCTGGCGCGCGCTGCGGGAGGCCGGCGCCTTCGCCTCGTTCGACGAACGTTGCGCGGCGGGGGACGTGCATTTCGTCTTTGCCGGCGAGGAGCCGAGGCACCTCGCCGCCCGCGCGAAGGAGCGAAGACGGTATCGCCGGCGGTACGAACAGGACGCCGCACGGCTCCGCCGCTTCGAGCGTACGCTTCCCGCCGTCCGGCGCCTGCTCGCCAACGTGCCGACCTATATGCTGTTCGACGATCACGACGTGACGGACGACTGGAATTTGTCCGCCGAATGGAAGGAGCGCGTCTGGCATGCGCCGCTCGGCCGCTCCGTGGTCGCCTCCGCGCTGACCGCTTATTGGGCGTTCCAAGGCTGGGGCAACGATCCGGACGCCTTCGACGCCTCCTTCCTCGCCGCGGTCGAAGCCCGTTGCGAGGGGCCCGCCGCCCCCGGCTCGCAGACGTACGACGAATGGGTCCGGACGCTCTGGTGGTTCGACGGCTGGTCGTTCGCGGCCCCCACCTTGCCCCGCGCGATCTTTCTCGATACGCGAACGATGCGGGCCTACGATCTGGAGCCAGTGCCCGAGGACGTGTTCGGCCGGGCGGAGGAGACTGCGCCGACCCCGAGGCTGCTGCATCGCCACGGCTGGCAGCTGGCTCGCTCGAAGCTGCTCGAAAGCGGCTGGACGCCCGGGGAGGGGGTAGCGGTCGTCTCGCCGCCTCCGCTGTACGGCATCGGCCTCGTCGAGACGATGCTACGAAGGCATGTCTATCCGCTGAGGGCGATCGGACTGCCCGTGCATGCCATGCTGGACTTCGAAGCGTGGAAATACAACGAGCGCGGCTTCTACGAAGCGCTCGACTGGATCATCGGCTTGTCGCCGCGATATTGCGTCGTTCTCTCCGGCGACGTGCATTCCGCCTCCGCCGTCGCCGTTCGGGTGGAGCGCGCGGACCCGGATGAGCCGACGCGCTCCCTGCCGATCGTGCAGTATACGTGCAGTCCGCTGCGCAACGAAAGCTACGGCGGCGCGATCGGCTTCGTGATGAAGCGATGGATCGACTGGAATGCCTGGCGGCGGAAGAGGGGACGCCTCGTTCGGCGCGGCTCGGCGGACGGACGCTTCCTCCGCGGCGCGGCGGCCGACGGCGAAGGCGCAAGATGGACGGAGCGGATTCGCTACCTCCCGATTGGCAACGGCTCGATCGTCGATTTCGGAAACAACGCCGGATGGCTGCGCTTGTCGCGGGACGGCGCGGCGCAGACGATCTGCTCGCTGCTTCCG
>NZ_DASQMZ010000152.1:0-54596 GCF_035645235.1 Paenibacillus sp. | reverse complement strand
GAACGCGATGCCGACTTGGTTGTGGTAGCAATAGTGAATGTCGCAGCCGAGATACAGCATCATCCACGAATACGTCTCGCCGCGATACCGGAATTCGCCCTTGATCACGTCCGGATCGCACACGTGGATGCAGTCCCATTCGAGCCGGCTCGGCTCCAGCACGCGGAACTTCTCGCCGAACGTCCACCGTCCGTCGACGAGCGTCCCCTTGCGGGCGAAAATATCGTCGATGACGAGCCCCGGCACCGTATTGGCGCAATAAAAGACGTACACCGTCTCGTCGTCGACCCGGACCGGCGAAGGACAGTAGTTATAGACGCCGTCCTCGTCGCCGAACAATCGATAAGCCCGCGGCGACGGCGCGGTTGTCGGTTTCATTTTCCGAAATCACCCCTTCAAAGAACCTACCATAAACCCTGTCACGAAGAAGCGCTGCAGGAACGGATACACGAGCAGAATCGGGATCGTGCTGATTACGATCGCGGCCATGCGAATCGTCTGTACGCTGATTTGCCGTTGCACCTGCGGCGGCACGTATTGGCTGTTCGAGATGACGTCCGCCTCGCGGATCATCTTCATGAGGAACAGCTGCATCGGCATGAGATGCGGCTTCGTCGTGAAAATCATCGCGTCGAAGAACGAATTCCAATGATGCACCGCGTTCCAGAGCGCCACCGTGGCGAGCACGGGCGCGGACAGCGGAATGAACAGCAGCAGGAAGATGCGGAACTCCCCCGCCCCGTCGACGGTCGCCGATTCGTGAATTTCTTCCGGGATTTCCCGGAAGAACGCGTTCAGGATAATCATGTTGAACACGGAGAACAGGCCCGGAATGATGTACACCCAGAACGAGTTGATGAGCGCCAGACTCTTGAGCACGAGGAAGTACGGCACGAGGCCTCCGCCGAAAAACAACGTAAACAGATGAATCCAATAGTACGGGCCGCGGCCGATCAAGTTTTGGCGCGACATCGCGTACGACACCATCGCCGTAAAGAAGACGCTGGTCAGCGTGCCGACGACCGTACGCGCGATGCTGATTTTAAAGCCCGTGTACAGCCGTTCGTCCTGCAGCACGACGCTGTAGTTCGCGAGGCTGAAGTCCCTCGGGAAAAAATAGACGCCGCCGCGCATGTAATCGTTGCCGTCGTTGAGCGACCCGATCAGCACGAAGAAGAGCGGGTACACCGTAAGCAGGCAGAACCCCGCTAGGAACGTATAGTTGAGGATCGTAAACAAATCGAAGCGACGAGCGTTGTACATCTCAGGCGAACCCCCTCTCCCCTAGAAAATGCCCCGGCCGGCCACCCGCTTGCAGATCAGATGCCCCGCCACGAGCAAAATCAAGGCGACGACGGATTTGAACAGCCCGACGGCCGTCGTGTAGCTGTACCGCATCTGCGTAATGCCGACCTTGTACACGAACGTATCGATCACTTCGCTGCGATCGAGGTTCAGCGGCGTCTGGAATACCCAAATATGGTCGAACGACGAATTGAGCAGGTTGCTCACCGACAAGATGAAAAACACGATGATCGTGCCCGTAATCGAGGGCAGCGTAATGTGCCAGATGCGCCGGAATCGGCCTGCGCCGTCGATCGTCGCCGCCTCGTACAGCGTCGGATCGATCGTCGTAATCGCGGCGAGATAGATGATCGACCCCCACCCGAGCCCTTTGACGAGCGACGTCAAAATGATAATCGGCCAGAACGCGTTCGGGTCGCCGAGCAGGTTTTTCGGTTCGTCCATGAGCCCCACGCTTTGGAGGATCGGCACGATGATGCCGGACTCGACGGACAGCATGTTGATGATGATGCCGCCGAAGACGATCCACGAGATGAAGTGCGGGAAGTAGCTGATCGACTGCACGATTTTCTTGAATCGCTTGTGCGCCACCTCGCTGATCAGGATGGCGAACACGATCGGCGCGGGGAAATTGATGACCAGCTGCAGCAGGTTCAATCCGACCGTATTGAGCAAGATGTCGCGAAACATGTAGTCGTCGATGAATTCGCGGAAGTGCGCGAAGCCGATCCACGGCGCCTCCGAGAGGCTTCTCAGCAGGTTGACCGAATAGTCGGCTTGCTTGAACGCGATCGCGATGCCGAACATCGGCGCGTAATGGAATACGAGCACGAAGAGGATGCCGCAGAGCGCCATGAGCTGGAGCTGCCACTGCGTCGCGAATCGGTAGATCAGGCTGCGTCGTTGCAGCATGGGGTCCCTCTCCTTCCCGGCTCCCGCCGACGTCGACGCCGCCGCGCTTGTTGCCGCGGCGGCGCGATGAAGAACGCGGGATGCGAATGTGCGTTATTTCAGCAGCGGCGGCCAGGAATGCTTCACGCCCAGCGCTTCCTTCGCGGCTTGGAACGACTCGTTGCTGTACGCGTCGAGGTCCTTCTGGCCCATCTCGTCCATGCGGCGCAGCGTCTCGTCGTAGATCGCGCGCGCCTCGGCCTCGGAGCCGGCCATGATGATGCGCGGCAGCTCCTTGCCCCAATACAGCGACAAGCGATTGCCCAGCTCGAGCATCTTGTTGCGGTCCGGATGGTCCGGATTCGGCTTGCCGCCGTTGGCGCTCGTGTCGTAGCTGTACTGGACGAGCGGCTTTTTGATTTCGGCGTTATAGACGTCGAACGGCGCTTCCGGCTTCGGGAACAGATCCTTCACCGAGTACCAATCCATCTGCAGGTTGAAGCCCATGCCCCACTTCTTCTCCGAGCCGTCGTTCTTCGCGATCGTGGTCGTGTACTCCTCGGTCCACGCAATCGTGCCGTCCGCGTTATAGTTGTACGTAATGCCCTCCCAGCCGAAGTGCGCGATATGCTGGCCTTCTTTGCTGTTCAGGAACTCGAGCAGCTTCGCGATGCGGTCGTGCGCCTTCGATTCCTTGCCGACGAGCGTGACGAGCCAGCCGAAGCCGCGAATGTCCGTCAGCACCGGGTCGTCGCCCTTGTAGTTGCGCAGCGCGAACCCTTCGTACTTGGCGTTGTTGTCCGCCTCCCACAGCGTACGGAATTGCTGCGTGAAATCCTGCGGCGCGGTGAGGCTCGCGAACACGCGGCCGCTCGCGACCTTCTCGTTGATTTGGTCGCGCTTATCCGTAAAGTTGTCCTGGGAGATGAGCCCTCGGCGATACGCCTCGTTCAGGAATTTCAGGACGTCCCAATACTCCGGCTGGAACGCGCGGTTCAACTGCTTGCCGCTCGCGTCCTCGTACGGCACCGCGAAGTATTCCGTCAGCCAGTTCACCGACTGGTTGCCGTTCTGCGTGAATTCGTACAGCTGCATCGGGATGAGCGGCTTGCCGTCGTACGTCTTTACTTCGTTCTTGACGCGCTCGAGCGCATCGAGGAATTTGTCGGCCGTCGAGATGTCCGGGCGCCCGAGCTGCTCGTAGATGTCCGAACGGAGCGTGAAGCCGCTGTTCGGCTCGAGCTGCTCGCCCGGCTTCATCGCGTGGCGGGAATACGCGAAGTTCGGCGACGCGTACGTCTTGCCGTCCGCCTCTTTGTACCAGCCGAAGATGTCCTCGTACGGCTTCCAAGTCGGCGCGTGCTGCTCGATCAGCTCGTTGAGCGAAATCAGGTAGCCGCCTTGCGCCAGCTTCGTCTTGTAGTCGAGCCACGACTCGACCGTCACGAGATCCGGTACGGAGCCCGTCGCGATCATTGCGGAAATTTGGTCCGCGCCGTCGCCGGCCGGGGTAATAAAGTTTATATTGAGGCCGAAATTCTCTTGAATGTACTTCGAAAACATGTCGTTGCCCCAGTCGCCCGAATACTTCCACCAGCTCAAGTTGACGTACCAGTCGATGTCGATGATGTCGTCGTAGCCTTTCTTCTCTTCGGCCGGCGCCTCCGCGGCCGGCTGCTCCGCCGTTGCCGGCTTCTCCGCGTCGGGCGCGGGCGCCTCCGTATTCGTGGCGGCGCCGCCGCCGGTGCAGCCGGCGAGCGCGATCGACGCCGTCAGGACGACGGCGAGTAGAAGATGTAGCGGTTTGCGAATTGCCAATGGAATGCCCTCCCTTTGTTCTGTTCGAGGTTCGTGTATTCGCGCCAGCATGCTTCGTGCAAGACGTCCGTGTTCGGCTAGGCCTATAACCGTGACCTCATTGTAAAGGCGGGGGCGCCGCGCAACCACTTCGATCTTTTTACTCGCCGCGCTGTCTTTCGTTTACCTGCTCCCGGTACTCCTGCGGGGTCAGCTTCGTCGCCCGCTTGAAAAACCGATAAAAATAATGATCCGACAAGAAGCCGACCGCCTTGGAGATGTCCTGAATCCGGTAATTCGGCTGCGCGAGCAGCGCCTTCGCCCGCGCAAGCTTCAGCTCCATGACGGTTTCGGACAGCCCCTTGCCCGCTTTCTGTTTATATAACCGCGACAAATAGGAAGGATTATGACCGAGCGCGAGCGCCATCGTCTTCAGCGACAGATCGCCCCCGAGGTTCGCGTTGAGATACGCGTGTATGCTCGTGATGATGCGATTTTCTTCGCTCTCCTCGGCCTGCGCGTGGCGGTCGAGGATCGACTCGGCGAGCGCGCGGCAATGCGCCCGCTGCGCTTCCCAGGCGGCGGGACGTCCCGCCTCGTACGCGCGCTTGAGCTCCGCCGCCGTCTCGTCGACCTCCTCCGGCGGCAGCTTATCGACGTAGCCGCAGAGAATCGACAAGACGGCGCTCGCGATCTGCTGCCGGACGAGGTCGTTCTTCGCCTGCGCCGCCCGGTCTCCCGTCTCGAGCAGCCCTTCGAGAATGCGCAAAAATTCCTCGCGGTTGTTATGCTCGAGGCTGTACGCCAGCAACTCGAATTGCTTGAACGCCTCCGACTGCAGGGAATACGTCCGGCTCGACTCGAGCGCCTCCGCTTCCTCCTGCTGCAAGTGCAGCATCTGCCGCTTGACGTTCGACTGAATCGTGGCGAGCAGCCGG
Source organism: Paenibacillus sp. (assembly GCF_035645235.1). Lineage (GTDB taxonomy): Bacteria > Bacillota > Bacilli > Paenibacillales > YIM-B00363 > Paenibacillus_AE. The sequence continues at coordinate 49,665 of NZ_DASQMZ010000152.1, read as the reverse complement.
TCGGCTTCCCCGCCGAGCGCCTCCCAAGCCAGCGGCTGCTTGCCGATCGCGAACGACAGCGGCAGGTGCAGCACGTCGTTGCACGACGACTGGATGCACTCGAACGTGCCGTAGACGAAGTGCGCCGTCAGCTGCTTCGACGCGTCGTCGAGGAAACGCTCCATCCACGGCTCCGCCTTCGCCTGGATGAGCCAGACGAGCTTGGAGCGCTCGTAGATGAACGAGGCGTGCACCGTCGAGAGCGACAAGTACTCGTTCGCGATGTTTTGCACCGCATACAGAAGGAGCGAACGGTCGTACGGCGTATGCCCCGCCGGCCATTCGTCGACCTTGCCGACGACGACCGAGACGGGCCGCGCGGGCGACAGCGGAATTTGCAGCTCTTCGAACTGCTTCTCGATCGACCGGACGAAATGCTTGTCCCCGAGCAGCAGCCCCTCGAAAAACTCGCGCTGCAAGCCCGCCGTCGCTTGCTTCAGTTGATTTTGCGCCTCGAGCAGCACATGCTGCGTCTCCCGCTCCGTCTCGATGCGGCGGATCGCGTCGCCTACCGCGTCCAGGATGACCTGATCGTCCTCGGTTTTCAAAATATAATTGAGCGCGCCCGAGCGAATCGCCTCCTGCGCGTAGTTGAAATCGTCGTAGCCGGAGAGGAACAGCACCTTGCAGTGCGGCCAACGGGCATGGATAATCTTCTGCAGCTCAAGGCCGCTCATGCCCGGCATCCGGATATCCGTGAGCACGATGTCCATCCGCGTCGTCATGAGCGCGTTGAGCGCCTCCGCCGCGGAATACGCGCCGGACGCTTCCAAGTCGTACCGCTTCTCCTGCTGGAACAGCTCCACCAGCCCGTTCACGACGTATTCTTCGTTATCCACGATCAATAACCGATACATGCGCTTCTCCCCCCGTCTCCTCCTGTTGTCGTTCTCCCGCCGCATCGTCCATCGGCGCGCGCAGCGTGACGCGCAGCCCCCCGAGCTCGCTTCGGCCGACCGTCAGGCCGTACGCGGGGCCAAACTTCAGCTGAAGCCGCCGGTGCACGTTGACGATGCCGGTCGTCTCAATGTTTTTTTTCGGCTCCCGCAGCATCGCGGCGAGCGCCTCGAGCTTGTCCGCCGTCAAGCTGCGCCCGTTGTCCTCGACGACGAGAACGAGCGTCCCGTCCTCGACGGCGGCGCCGACTCGCAGCGTGCCGGTGTCAAGATGGTCCTCGAGTCCGTATTCGAACGCGTTCTCGACGATCGGCTGCAGGACGAGCCGAGGCAGGCGCACGTCCGCGGCCTCCGCCGGCATCGGCTCGACGCGGGCGTCGAGCTTGCTGCCGAAGCGCAGCTTCTGGATGCCGATGTACGCCTCGACGTGCGCGAGCTCGTCGGCGGCGGCGTTTTCGTCGTCCTTGTTGCGAGTAATAAACCGGAAATATTGTCCGAGATATTTCGTCAGCTTCTTGGCGTTGTCCACATCCTCCAGCTGAATGATGCGGTTCAGCAGGAAGAAGATGTTGTACAAAAAATGCGGATTGATTTGCGCCTGCAGCTGCTTCAGCTCCGCCCGGTTGAACCGAAGCTCCTGCTCGTACACGTCCTTGATCAGCTGCTGCAGCCGCGCGGACATCTTGTTGAACTGCTGATACAAATAATGAAACTCGTCCTTGCGTCCGTATTCGAGCGCGATGTTGAAATCGCCCTTCTCGAGCCGCCGGAACGCGGCGGTGAGGCGGTACATCGGCTGATGCACGAGCCGGTAAATCCATAAGGAGAACGCGACCACCACGACGATCGACGTCCCGGCCAAAATCCAATACAGCTGCTCGTACCAGCGCGTCGGCCCGAGGAAGCTGTTCTCCGGCACGTACACGATGAGCGAAGCGTCGAGCAGCGCCGACGTCTCGTACGCGAAGATGTACGGCACGTCGTCGACGACGAAGCGGCCGATGCCGCTCTCGGCCTCCTCCCCGCCGCTCAGGTCGAGCCACTCGGAGATCGGGCGCAGCGGCGCCATCGCGCTTTGCGGCAGCGAGCCGAGCGCCCACGTCCCTTGCCGGGAGACGATCATCGCTTCCCCGTCGTTGTACCGAACGATTTCGCGCAGCGAATCCTCCATGTTTTTGCGGGAGAGCACGACCTCGAGCCAGAGCGTGGCCGGCAGGTCGCCCAGATTCGACTTCGGGTATCGCTCCCCGAGAATCAGCGTCTCCGCGTCGAGCGGGTAGATGTGTTTCCCCGAGCGGTACAGCGTCTCGAGCGCGTCCAGCTCCGCCTGCGGCATCTCCCGGTCGATCCGGCTGTTGTGAATCGTCATGCCGATCTCCGGAATATGCAGCTTCAGCTCTTGCACGAACAAGCTGGAGTCGTGCAGCTGCTGCAGCCGCCTTTCGATGTTCTGAAGCGCTTCCACATATTCGCTGTCGGAGTAAAACATGTGGAACATCATCAGCCGCTGCACTTCGCTGTCGAGAATATACTGCTGCTTCATGCGGATGACCCGCTCCATCTCGAGCTCGAACGAGCTGAGGTAGAAGTGCGCGTTAGAGCGCAGCGAATTCGTAATTTCTTCGGTTATCGCGGTCTCCCCCGACCGGTTGATCAGCGTGCTGACGATCAGGATCGGTATGATCGCGATAAAGAACGCGGCGACCAGCCGTTGGAAAATGTTAAACCCCGACGTCGCCACGCGATGGAACGGCAGCCAATGCATCCGTCTCGCCCTCTTTCCGTCCGTTGCCGTGTTCGCTCTCCTCTTATTTCTGCGGCGGACGGCGAATCCCTCTCCCCTTTGTTTACGCGGGAGACTGTCTTTTCTTTACCTTCCCGCGGGAAGGCGAGTAAACATTTCGAAGTAGACCTTGCCCAGCGGCGGAATTTACCATAAGGGAGCGGACGGCCTCGCCGTTCGACATTCGTACCGAAATCGAGGCGATGGTTGATGTGGAAGAGGAAGAGATTGCTGGCTTTGCTGACGCTGCTCTCGCTGCTGTTCGCCGCGGCGCCGCTGCCGTCCGCGTTCGGCGCGGCGCTGTGGGACGCGGGCTCGCTCGCCAAAGTATACGATCCCCCGGGGCAGACGTACGCGTACGCGCCGGCCGTGCTTCGGGAAGGAACGACGGAGCATCTGTTTACGTGCCATAACGCGGAAGACGGCGTCATTAAGGATCACATCTACTACACGCGAATCGTGGACGGCGTCGTCGCCGAGTCTCGCTCCGTGCTGCAGGCCGGCCCGGCGGGCGCGTGGGACAGCTTCCACGTCTGCGACCCGGCGGTCGTAGCCGGCAAGTTCCAGTACGAGGGCAACGTTTACGATTACGCGATGTTTTACTTAGGGAACGACTTGAACGCGAGCGCCCACAATCAGATCGGCGTCGCGTTCGCCGACGCGCTCGGCGGACCGTGGGTGAAATACCCGGAGCCGATCGTCACCCATCCGAACGACGGCTACTGGGGCGCCGGCCAGCCGGCGGTCACGAGCATCGACGGGCAAGGCTGGCTCATGCTGTTTTTCACCCGAGGGGACGCGCAAGCGACGGCCGGGTACCGCGTCGAGGTTCGGCTCGGGGACATGTCCGCCCCGGTCGTCGGCGCGCCGCTGCGGCTGACGAACGCGGGCCTCGCGAATCTGAACGGCGACCCGGACTTCCTGAACAACTTCGATATCGCGTACGACCCGAGCCGCGATCGGTTTTACGCCGTGCGCGAGATGCACCCGTACCCGACCGGCGAGCCGTCGTATATCGCGAGCGCGCAGCAGATCGTCAGCATCTCGGGCGGCTCCGTCTGGGGCGGCGGCGGCGAATGGCGCGTCGAAGGCACGCTGAATGCGGCGGTGACCGGCTTCGCGCGCAATCATAACGCCGGATTGCTGCGCACGCCCTACGGCACGTTGCCCTCGCCGAACGCTATAGACGTCTACTTTACCGATAGCGACGCGGCGCCCGCGCTGGTCGGCCGAGCGGAATACACGTACGACTTATGGCGCATCTCCGCCGCGCTCAATAACGACGATCCCGTGCTCGAGACGCCGATCGAAGACTTCCACAGCAAGGACTTCGTCGTCACGAAGCTCGTCGAGAACCTGAACACGAACGCCGTCGAGCTGCACGGCGCGACGACGCTCGCCGATAAGAACGTATGGGTCGGCTACCGGATTTACGATCATGAAGGCTACCTGGTCGTCGCCGGCACCGCGTACCGCGGCGCCGTCGCCGCGGACGGCAGCTTCGCGATTCCGATCGACAAGCCGTCGCTGCAAGGCGACCGCACGGCGCGTCTCGAGGTGTATTTGCTCTCGCCGAAGGGCGTCGAGCTCGACAAGCAGGTGCGCAAGGTGGACTTCTAAACCGTCGTCTGGCAACGATGACAAATAAAAAAAGGCGGTTGAACGGGTTCCCCCGCTCAACCGCCTTTTTCGTGCCCGTTACCCGGAAGTCAAAGAGAAATCGTCCAGGTGCACGGTCGCGTCCAGCTGCTGATAGTAAATATAAACTCTAACCTGCGTCGTACCGGACGGCGCGGTCGCCGATCCGTTCACGTTCGCCCAGCCGCTCGTCGTCGTGCCGTTGTACGACGCGACCGCCGACTCGGAGAGCACGCTGCCCGAGCCGTTCAGGAATTGCAGCTTCACCTGAACGAGCGTGCCCGCGTTCCTTGAGATGTTCACGTAGCCGTCGAGCGTATACGTCGTTCCTGCGGACGCCGCGACGGACTGGTGGTACCCGAACCAAGCGCCCGAGTTCGAATCGACTTTAGCGGACGCCCCGCCCGATCGGAATACGGCCGTATCCCGGACGCAGTAGTGTTGATCGCAGGTCCAGGAAGCAGCCCCGCCGGAGCCGTTGTCGGTTTCGAAGCCCGGGTTGGCCAGCAAATTCGCGGACGTCGTCGACGCGGTAATCGCGGCGCTCGCCGCGGATGTATTGCCCGCCGCGTCCTTCGCGACGACCGTGTAGGAATAGGACGTGCCGGACGACAGCCCCGTGTCCGTAAACGTCGTCGTCGTGCCGTTCGTCGTGCCCGCCAAGGTCGAGCCGCGGTACACCTCGTAGCCGGCGACGCCGACGTTATCGGACGACGCGCTCCAGGTCAGGGTGATCGAGTTGCCCGTCGACGCGGTCGCCGCGACGTTCGTCGGCGCGGTAGGCGCCTCGGTATCCCCAGGGTTCCCCGACCCTGCGGACAAGACGAAATCGTCCAGGTACAGCTCTGCGTTCAGATCGAAAATAGAGACGATCACGCGCACGTTCGCCGTTCCCGCCGGCGCGGTGTAGGACCCTTGCACTTGCGTCCATCCGTTCGTCGTCGTGCCGTTGAAGCCGGCCGCCGTATGCTCGGCGATCGTGCCGCCGGAACCGTTCCGGAACTGCGTCTTGACGACGATGTTCGTGCCCGTGTTTCTCGGGATGTTCACGTAGCCTTCGAAATTGTACGTCTCCCCTGCGGTGCCCGCGACGTCTTGGTAGATGCTGAACCAAGCGCCCGTCGTGTGATCCACCTTCAGCGAAGCGTCTCCCGTCCGCTTGACGGTCGTATTTCGCGAGCAGTAGTTCTGTTCGCAAGTCCACGAAGCGGGTACGCCGGAGCCGTTGTCGAGCTCGAAGCCCGGGTTCGCGAGCAGATTGCTGGTTGGCGTATCCGTTGTTACGCTTACGGAGGCGCTGGCGGCGGAAGCATTGCCGGCGGCGTCTCTCGCCTTCACGGTGTACGTATACGTCGTGCCGGCGGTGAGGCCGCTGTCCGTGTACGTCGTCGTCGTGCCGTTCGTCGTGCCCGCCAGCGTCGAACCGCGGTACACGTCATAGGCCGTCACCCCGACGTTGTCTGTCGACGCCGTCCAAGACAACGTTACGGAATTCGCGGTCTTCGAAGTCGATTGCAGCCCCGTCGGCGCCGTCGGCGCCTGCGTATCCCCCGAGCCGCTGCCCGTGGTCGTAGCGACGACCGCGTTGCTGGCGCCGGATACGTTGCCCGCGCCATCCTTCGCCTTCACCGTGTACGTGTACGACGTACCCGGCGTCAGCGACGTATCCTTAAACCAAGTCGCCGATGCGCCCGTCGTGGAACCGGCGAGCACGCCGTCGCGGTAAATGTCATAGCCCAACACGCTGTAGTTATCCGTGGAGGCATTCCAATACAGCTCGATCGTCGTATCGGTCGATACCGGCGAAACGAGGCCGGTCGGCGCCGAAGGCGGCGATGTATCCGCCGGCGCCTTCGTCAGCGAGAAGTCGTCGACGTTCAGCGTGACGTCCAAATCCGCATAGTGAATATTCACGCGGACGTACTTCGCGTTCGGCGGCGACGTCGTCGTGCCGTGCACGTTGACCCAACCGTTCGTCGTACCGGTAATCTCCGCGAACGTTTGCTCCCGGATCAACTTGTTTTCGACGTCAAGGAACTGGATTTTCGCGCGAACCGTCGTCGTGACGTTGCGGCTAATATTCACATATCCGTCGAGCGTATACGCTTGATTCGGTTCCGCAGGCACGCTCTGCAACGAGCCGAACCATGCGCGGGTGTTCCCGTCCACCTTGAGCGAAGCGTTGCCGCTGCGCTTCACCGCCGTATCCGAGTAGCAGTACCATACTTGCTCGCACGTCCAATTCGCGGGACGGCCGTCGCCGCCGACCGTCTCGAAGCCCGGGTTGGCGAGGAAATTGTCGGAAGAGCCGAACGTCGTCACCGTCGTCGTCGCCGCAGCGGAGACGTTCGCTCTTGCGTCCTTCGCCTTCACCGCGTACGTATACGACGTATTCGGTGCAAGACCCGTGTCCACATACGCCGTCTTCGATCCGTCGACGGTCGCGATCGTCTGCGTCCCGCGCACGATCTCGTACGCCGTCACGCCGACGTTGTCCGTCGACGCCGTCCAAGACAACGCGACGCCCGTATCGCTCTTCGAGGCCGCGGTCAAGCTGCCGGGTGCCGTAGGCGGAATCGTATCGATCGGATTCGTCGACACCGCGAGCGGCGCGCTGCCCGCGGACGCGTTGCCCGCTTCGTCCCTCGCGACGACCGTATACGTGTAGGCGGTATTCGGCGTCAGTCCGGCGTCCGTGTACACGGTACCTCCGTTGACGGTGGCGACATGCGCGGAATTGCGGTAAATCCGATATTCGGAGACGCCGATGTTGTCGTTCGACGCGTCCCAAGCGAGCGTAATCGTCGAATCGGTCTTGGCCGTCGACTTCAGGTTCGTCGGCGCGGATGGCGCGCTAGAATCTTGCGCTCCGCTGCCTTGTCGCACGACCTTTACTGCGATATCCCGCTCGAACGAAGGAATGCCGCTGAGCGTCACATTCCCCCCGGAGGCGGTCGCCGTGGCCGTGTGTACCGTCTGTCCGGAAACGGTATCTACGTATTTGATGTCGTACGTACCGCTATTCATCGAAGGCAGCGTGAACGACATGCCGCTGATCGTCCGCGGGTCGGCCTCGCCGTAGTGCCCCTGCGGATCGTTGATCCAGAGCAGCGCTCTGTCGGCGTTCTTGAAGGCGCCGACCTTCGTGCCGTTGCTCTGCAGGCCGTAATCGACGTGCGGCATCGAAGGCAAGTAATATTCCTCCGGCTTGATAAAGCCCGCGAATACGTTGTAATAAGGCTTATATTCCGGCGGCAGATCGAAGCCGCTCTTCGACGGGTGCTGATCGATGACCCAAGGCAGGTTCGCCCCCGTCGCGCCCGCGCGGAATACCGGCGACCAGACGCCGTCGTGAACGAAACGGTGCGTCAGCGGCGCTCCTGCCGGCAGATCTTCGAAGAGATGGCCGGTTTCCCCGATGAACGTCGGCCGGTTGCCGAAATCGGCGAGCGAACGCTTGATGTTGTCCTCCCAGGTGTCGACCGCGTCGTGATCGGAATGATAGAAGTGGATATTCACGATATCGAGCGTCGTGAGCGGCTCCCAGCTCGTCTGGTTGAATTCGATATGATCCATCCAGGCGAAACTCGTCGTCGTCGGGTGGTTATAGAAGTCCCAAGACTTCCAATACGTGTCCATCGTCTCGTGCCAGAACGGCTTGTGCTCGTACGTGTTCACGTGGTTGTCCGCCTCGTTCCAGTACTCGAGCATGCCGAGCGAGGTGCTGTAGCCCCAGCGGGCGAAAATGTATCGCAGCAGCTTCTTCTGGTATTCGAGCGACGTCGGATTCGTCCAGTAGTCCGTGTCGTTGTCCGTCCAATACGCCGGACCGCCGTTCGCGATATTGTGTGCGTGGTATTCCCAGTCGTAGTAGAAGTCGCCGAAGCTGTTCAACGTAAGCATGATGTAAATATCATTCGCTTCCGCCGCTTCCATCAGCGCATCGAACCGCCCTGCGTTCTCCAGGTTGTACCGGCCGATCCCCTCGTACGTCATCGTAATTCCTTGCTGATGCGTCGTGACCGGGCCCCACTCCAGCGCGTAGTTCGCCCACCAGCAGCTCAGCCAGACGCGCATCAGGTTCATCTGATTGGCCTTATAGGTCGGCATGGCGTCGATAATTTCGCTCGTCGTGCTCCAGGCGAAGTTCGTGCCGAGCAGCGTCAGCTGTTTCCCGTGGCTGTCGATCGTTCGGTTGCCGGAGACGCCCATAAAGCCGCGGGGATTGCTCGCCGCCCCGGCCGTGAACGAATACGCGGACGATTGGCCCGTCCCGTTCACGTCTGTTACTTGCAGCGTCACGCTATAAGCGCCTGTGACGCGGGGCGTGTACCGCACCGCCCATTTCGGCGACGAATGCGACCGGTAGAAGGCCGGCACGACCTCCGTCTGGCCCCCCGGCGTCGTAAAGTAAGCCCTTACATCGGCTTCGTCGGGATTAAACGGATTGTCATATGTAGCGCTCAGGTCGAACGTCATCTCGAACTTCTCGTACGCGGCCGGCGTCGACGTGTTCATCGATACGTTCGTGAACGTCGTCGCCGCGGAGGCCGTCTCGACCCCTATAGATAATGTCGACAGAAAGCCCGTCATCGCGATCATGAAGCAAACCAACGTCGAAACCGCCCGTTTTCCGATACCCATCCTCATGTTGCGTAAGTCCCTCCTAGTAAGTAGTGGTGATAATTGCCGTCAGCCTTGCAAAACCTCTTCGCCTCACCTCCTTTCCGTTTGGTCCCTCATTATTCTTTCACGCTGCCAAGGACGATGCCGGTCATGAAATATCGTTGGAGCAACGGGTAGACGATAAGAACCGGGAGCGCCCCCAAGAAGATCTGAGCCGCCCGGACCGCTCGATCGTCCAGGCTTTGCATATAGATCGCGTCGTCGATATTCGTGATCTTGCTGAAGTCCATCTGCACCACGACCGTCTGCAAATAGCTCGCGAGCGGGTACTGCGCCGAATCGTTCATAAAGAGAATTCCGGCGAACCATTCGTTCCAATGACCTACGATCGTAAACAATCCGACGGTCGCCATCGAAGGCAGCGACAAGGGGACGACGATGCGCCATAGCAGCTTCCAATGGCCGCAGCCGTCCATGAAGGCGGCCTCCAGCAGCGCCTTCGGCAGCGCCCGAAAGAAATTCAACATCAAGATGACGTTGAACACCGGCACGGCCCCCGGCAGCACTAATGCCCATAACGTGTTCAGCAGCCCCAATTCTTTAACGAGAATGTAACTGGGCACCAAACCGCCGGAGAACAGCATCGTAAATACGAACAACCATGCATACCCGGTTCGGAAGGCGAACTGCGCGGATTCCTTCGACAACGGGTACGCGACGAGAACGGTCAGCAGCATATTAATGGCAAGCCCCAGGAGGACGCGTTCCGCGGAAACCGCGATCGAAGTCAGGAACGCTTCCTTCCGCGCGACGAACGCATACGCCCTTCCCGTGAGTTCTACGGGAAGAAACGCGACCTTCCCCGCTTGGATGGCGGAAGCGGAGCTGAGGGAGATCGACAGCACGTTGAGCAGCGGAAGGAGGCAGAGGACGGAAAGCGCCGTAAGAAGTACATAGATGCCTACCGTCGTCGCTTGCTGCCTGCGCGTTCTCCGATGGATCATGGAAGCCCCCCCTTCGTTGCGCGTCAGAAAATCCGGTAGTTGGCGAACCGATAGGCAAGCCAATAGGAGATCGAAATCAGAGTGAACGAGATGACGGACTTGAAGAAGCCGACCGCCGTCGCCACGCTGAATTGCGCGTTGACGAACGCCAATCTGTACACGTACGTGTCCAAAATATCGCCTGTCGCATACACGGAAGGATTATACAGGTTGAAAATTTGGTCGAACCCGGCGTTCAACACGTTCCCGAGACTCAGCGTAAGCATCAGGACGATGATGGGCATCATCCCCGGCAGCGTAATGTGCATCGTTTGCTTCCACCGGTTCGCGCCGTCGATCACGGCGGCCTCGTAAAGAGCGGGATTAATGGAAGTCAGCGCGGCGAGGTAGACGATCGTGCCGAAGCCGAACTCCTTCCACACGTCCGTACCGACCATGACGAACGGAAACCATCCTTGATCGCCGAGAAAGAAAATCGGCTCGAAGCCGACCGCCCCTAACGTTCGGTTGACGATGCCGCTCGTCGGGGACAGCACCTCGATCAAAATCCCGCTTAAGATGACCCAAGACAGGAAGTGCGGCAAATAAATGATCGTTTGCACCGCGCGCTTGAAGACCTCTCTCCGAATTTCGTTCAGCAGCAGCGCCGTGACGAGCGGAGCCAGCAGGCCTGCCGCGATTTTCATCGCGGAAATGAAGACGGTGTTGCGAATGACCTCCACCGTCTGAGGCAAGGAATAAATATATTGAAAATGCCGCAGCCCTACGTACTTCGAACCGAATAAGCCTTTCGTAGGCACGAAATCTTGAAACGCGATAATCAGTCCTACCATAGGACCGTAACAAAACAACAGCACCAACATTAGCCCGGGCCAGATCATGAGGTGCAGCGGCCATTCGATTCTCCATCGCTTCGAGGTCATGGTCGTCCCTTCCGGCTCCTATTTCAATCGTCCGCTGGCGGTCACTTCGTCTAAAATCTCTTGTCCGCCTTGCTTATACCACTCTTCTACGAACGCGGTGTCGAAGTCGTCCAACGGCCGCGTCCCGTTAATAATTTCCGTGAAAATTTTCACCTCCAGATCCCGTAAAATCGGCCCCTTCGTGACCATGGCCGTCGTCGGCTGCCCCATGTAGACGCTTGTAACGGGCGGGGTTTCCCGATCGTATCGATTCGTGATGGAGTAGGCGCCGTCCGCGCCGAACAGCGCGTTCCAGAGCCACATGTCGAGATTTCCGTTTTCGTATTCCTTAATTCCGTCGTAGTACGTCTTGGCGGAAGAGGTAAGCTTCGATTCGTCGCCCGTTCGCAACGCTTCCTGGATCAGGTCGTTGTCGGTTTGGTTCTGGTTGCTGAAGCCCGGCCCGATAATCGGGGACAAGCTGAATACTTGGTAGTTGACGTCGCCTTCCTTCACTTGATGGTAATTCGGATCCCGATTCGGTCCGCTCACCTTCTCGTGATAGTAGTTTAAAATCTTAAGGACGGCTTCGGGATGCTTCGCGGCTTTGTTGACGACGATGAACTGCGTCGGAATGTCGCCCCGGCCGCTGGGATGCACGGGCGCGCCGTCCGCGGAGACGATCGGATACGGCCTCCAGTCGGTCTTTGGATCCTCCTTCTTCATGCCCGCGATCGGCCACGTGCCGACCCAAAACTCGCCGTACGCCATGCCGATCTTATGCGTCGTCGCCAGCTCCCCGGCCTTGCTTCCGTCCAGGACGCTGAATTCTTTCGGAATCGCGCCCGCTTTATATAACTCCTGAAGCTTCCCGAGCGCGACCTTCACTTCCGGCAGCGTATCCGCGAGCACGACATCGCCTTCGGCGTTCTTAAGGAAGGTCAGATCCGTTCCCGAGCCGTTCGCCGGATTGTACGGGTACGAATGATACCCGTTGAAAAACCCGTCCAAGCCGGCCCATCCGCCGAATAAATCCTTCATGACATTCAGTCCGTACGTATCGTGCTTTCCGTTCCGGTCGGGATCCTCGTTCGTGAACGCCAGGGCGATCTTGATCACGTCGTCCATCGTGCGCGGCGGCTCGAGCCCCAGGTTGTCCAACCAGTCCTTGCGGATCCAAATCATCTGCGCGCCGCCCGGAATTCCGCCGTTCAGCGGCAGCGCCATCAGCCTGCCGTCGAAGGTGGCACCCTTGAGCTTGACCGAGCCGAACTCCTCGAACGATCGGCGGGTGACGTCGGAAGCGTACTTCTCGTAGACGTCCGTCAAGTCGGCGGCTTGCCCCGCTTCGACGATTTGCTGCAGCTGCTTGGCATCGACCTGATAGAAATCCGGCATATCCCCGGAAATCATAGAGACCGTTATTTTATTGTTGTATTGTTTATGATTCACCTTCCACTTGTTCACGACCTGAATGCCGAACAGCTCTTTCAGATCTCTCGTCCACAAGTTGTCGTCGATCGATTCTCCTTCTCTGTACGTCTCCAAGTCGGGCAACGCGCGTACCGTCGTCACCGTGATCGGCGGGTCGTACTTCCCTAACGGGCCGTCCTCCGTCGCTTTCGTCGCCTCCGGTGCGGACGTCTCCATGCTGCCGTCCGTATTGCAAGCGGTGATCGCCAGCGCCGGCATTAGCGCCGCGACGAGTACATGATTCGCTCTCCCCTTCCAAATGCGCATCCGATGTAACCTCCCGGGTGTCGTTCTTCTATTGAACATTATGGTCTAACGCGAAGGCGCGCCGAAACAAGACAGTCATAACTTTGTTATCCTTTCATGTCTTTCTGTGCAGGTCTCGGTATTGCTGCGGCGTCATTTGTGTGTATTTCTTGAAAAACCTGGCAAAATACGAGGGCGTGTCGTACCCGATCGCCGCCCCGACCTCCTGAATTTTCGCCGACGTGCCGGCCAGCATTTCCATCGCGGTCTTTAGCTTGACCTCGCTGATGTAATCGGTCAGGCTTTGTCCGGTCTGTTGTTTATACAGGCGCGATAAATAAAAGGGCGTTAAATACACCGACTCCGCCAGACGCGTCAACGAGACGTCGCCGGTCAGGTTCGCCCCGATGTAGGCTCGTACCCGGCCGATCACGTCGTTCGAGACGAGCTTCGTCTCGTCCTCGCTTTCCGCGAACAACGACTCCGCGAGCGAGCGGAAATACTTCGTCATGTCGGAGAAGGAAGCATGCTCCTCGTACGACAGCAGAGGCCCCACGCCCGGACGGTCGGTGAAGCGCTGAAGCAGGTCGTTCCGGTTCAAATAGGATAAAAAGATGGAGGCAAGCGAGTAATACGCCTCCAATGCCACGCTCGCCTGGAGATCCGTCCGTTCCGCGAGCGGCATCATGATTTCGTCGTACAGGAGGAAAAATTTTTCGGGCTGCTTCCGCTCGAGGCATTGCGCCAGCAGCCTCATCTTCGTCAGCGAAGCGCGCCCATGCTGCCTCTCCTCCGCGAGCGCGGGCCGATCGGTCAAGATCGTTTCCGACCCTTGCCCCAGCCCGCGGCCGAACAGCAAGGAAAACCGTTCGAAGACGACCGAAAGCGATTCCCACTCGTACGTCTGGCTGCCGACGATAAAGGAACATGGAAGCTGCAAGTACGTCCTGCACGCGGCCTGCACCGACTCGATCATCTCGCTCATATACCGGATCGGATGTCCCGGATCGGTCGGATCCTCCAGCACCGGTTGCAGCAGCCATAAGACCCGATCCGATGCGAACGCGAGATGGAACGTCCGGTACGAATGCGCGAAAAATTCCTCGAAGATGTTATTGAGCGAATACAAAAACAGCGATTTATCCCTCGGGGGCAAGTCCGGCCGCCACGCGTCGACCCGTGCGGCCGCCATCAAGACCGGCCGTTCGGGCGCGAGCGGAATGTCCAAGGACGCGAACTGAGCCCGGCGCGACGCCGCCGTCGAAGGGTCCCCGTTCAGGAGATCCAGCATATACTCTTTGCGGAGCATCGGCAGCGCGACGGTCATCTGGCTCTTTGCGTTCCGGATCAGCTCCTCGAACTGCGATTGCTCCGTAATTTGCCGGATGGCCTTCGCCACGACCTCGACGATCGCTTCGTCTCCCTCCGTTTTCAAAACGTAATCCAAAGCCCCGCCTCGCATCGACTCTTGAATATAATGGAAGTAATTGTAACCGCTTAAAAAAATGGTCCGGCACCTCGGCCACAACCGCTGCAATTGACGATGCAGCTCAATGCCGTTCAGCCCCGGCATCTCGATGTCGGAAAGCAAGACGTCCACGCGCAGCTTCCCCGCGACCTGCAGCGCCTCGTATCCTTCGTATGCTTTATATACTTCCAAGTCGAGTTCGTCGACGCTGCGGAACAAGTTGTATAACCCGTCTACGATAGCCGGTTCGTCGTCGACGATAAGCAATCGATACATCTCAGCTTCCTCCTTCGATCCGTATGCAGACGTCGACCTTCAATCCCCCGAGCTCGGATCTCGATACGGCAATTCCCGCTTCGTCGCCGAACCGAAGCCGCAGGCGGCGGTGAACGTTCAATAAGCCGGTATACTCGGTTTCCGGGCTTTGGAACAGCAAGCCTTCTTCCAATGCCGCCAGGGCGTCGTCCGTCAACGACTCGCCGTTGTCCTCGACGGAAACGACGACCCGGCGTCCCTCCCTCCGGATGCCGACGGCGATTTTCCCGTTCTTCAGCTTCTTCTCCATGCCGTACTTGTAAGCGTTTTCGAGAACGGGCTGCAACACGAGCCTCGGCACGGCGGCATGCCCGCAGCCCTCGGGCAACGTGCCGAATTCGACGTCGATCCGGTTAGAGAAACGCATATTTTGAATATCTACGTACGTTTTCGCGTGTCTCACCTCGCTTTCTAAGGACACCTCGTCCGACGCGTTGCGGGTAATATATTGGAAATACTCCCCCATATACCGGCACAAGCGGACGACCGATTCCAGATCCTCGTCCTTCGCCTTCCGGTACAGCGTAAAATAAGTGTTGTATAGAAAATGCGGGTTGATTTGCGCTTGCAGCTGTTTCAGTTCGGCGCGCTGCGCCCGGGTTTGCTGCTCGACGACTTCATGGAAGAGCACGCTCAGCCGATGAACCATCATATTGAAGTGACGCATTAAATCGGTAAATTCGTCTCCGCTCTTCGGAAGCGCGATCGGCGTCCATTGCCCTTCCTCTACCTTGCGGAACGAACGAATCAGCTTATTCAACGGACGGTGGATCAGCCGGTACATCCAATACGAATACCCTAAGATGACGAGCACCGACAAGGCGGACAGCCCCCAAAGCAGCCTCTGGTACAGTTGAATCGGGCCGAGGAGCGCGTCCTGCCGCACATACACGGTTAGGAAGCTGTTCAACGGCTCGGAGTATCGGTACGCGACCAAGTAGGCGACCCCTTCCGCATCGAGGCGTTCGACGCCCTCGACGGGACCGGCTTGCGCGCGGCTCCCCAAGAAGGACTTTAACGCGAACAGCACCGGCTCGTCCTTCCGGTTGGCGACGTCCCAGCCCTGATTCAGATTCACCATCACCGCCCCGGAGGACTCGTATTCCTTGAATTGCGCGAACAATGCTCTCAATTCGGAGAGATTGATCTCGACCTGCAGCACGAACGACGGCGAGAGCGCATGCGGGGAATTCGATTCCGGGAACGGCACCGCGAGAAACAACCGTTGCTCCCACGGAAAGAAGCTCCGGTCCGGGAGACGGTAGATCGCCTCCGTCGCCCGGTAATCGTCGGACAACCGGTCCGTGATCGAATGCTCCGTCGAGAGCGTCCGCCGCTGCTCGACCAGATGCGCGTGGACTCCCTGGAGAAGAGCGCTGGAATCTTTCACTAGCCTCAGCTTGCTTTCGAGCCGAAGCACCGCGTCCGACCACTCGTTGATTTTCATGTGTTGCCCCGTGAACGTAAGGCGATGCAAGTCCTTATCCACGGCGATATGGTTCAGCAAATTGAGGGTGTGGGCCACTTCTTTCTCGAGCGAGTCGACGAAAAAGTTCGTCCTGGACGACAGCGAGTTCGCCAATTCCTTGCGAACGCTGGACTCGCCCAGCTTGATCATGACCAGCCCGATGCCGTAAAGCGGCGTGACCACGATTAAAAAAGCCAGCGCCAATTTCGGAAAAATGGTATTCCACCGGCTCTTCCCGCTCGCATCCGGTCGATCGGCCCGCATGGGATCGCCTCCTTGTTTCGTGCGCGATTTCGTCCACCTTATCTTAATACAACGACTTATGTTCAGAAAACTCACATTTTTCCCAACCTTCAGTATTGTGCGAACAAGAAACGGATGATAGAATCGTGACTATATTTGACATGCGCTTTTATTATAACAGCGATGAAAGCGCTTAACACTAACGTCGGGTGTTATCCTCCGGCGAAAGGGCGGTGTCGGCGGGACGCCTTCTTCGCGGGAGTGCCATATTTCTTCGTTTCTTCTTATATAAATGTATTTAGTACAACTAGCCGAGACCCGCAGCGTCCCACCGAAAAACCATGAGAGAAAGGTTGGCAGCGATGAAGGATTACGGGTTCCCCCCAAAGCAGGGTCTCTACGACCCTAGCAACGAGCATGACGCATGCGGCATCGGGTTTGTGGCGAATATCAAGGGCGTACCTTCCCACGACATCGTCCGGCAAGCGTTGCTCGTGCTTACGAATCTCGACCATCGAGGCGGGCAAGGCAGCGAGACGAATACGGGGGATGGCGCCGGCATCTTGCTGCAAATCCCGCACAGGTATTTCAAGAAAGCCTGCATCGGTCTCGGCTTCGAACTGCCCGAGCCGGGCGATTACGGCGTCGGCATGCTGTTCCTGCCGCAGGACGCCGCGCTTCGCGCGCGCTGCGAAAGCGTCGTCGAGGCGATCGTGCGCGAGGAAGGGCAGGAGTTGCTCGGCTGGCGCACCGTGCCCGTCGAGAACGGTACGCTCGGCGACCGCGCGAAGGCGGCGGAGCCGTTCATGCGGCAGCTGTTCATCGGCAAGCTGGGGACGGACGGCGACGCGCTGGCGTTCGAGCGCAAGCTGTTCGTTATTCGGAAACGGGCGGAATATGCGCTGAAAGCGCTCGAGGGCGCCGAAGCATGCTACTTCTCCAGCCTCTCGAGCCGTACGATCGTGTACAAGGGCATGCTGACGCCCGAGCAGGTCGACGCCTATTACGTCGAGCTGCAGGACCCGTCGCTCGAGAGCGCGCTCGCCCTCGTCCACTCCCGCTTCAGCACGAACACGTTCCCGAGCTGGGAGCGCGCGCACCCGTACCGCTACCTCATTCATAACGGCGAAATCAATACGCTGCGCGGCAACATTAATTGGATGCGCGCGCGGGAATCGCTGCTCGCCTCCGAGCTGTTCGGCGACGACATCAAGAAAATCCTTCCGATCGTCGATACGGACGGCTCCGATTCGCAAATCTTCGACAACGTGCTCGAATTTTTACTGCTCTCCGGCCGGTCGCTGCCGCACGCCGCGATGATGATGATTCCGGAGCCGTGGCCGAAGCACGAATCGATGAGCCCGGAGAAGAAAGCTTTCTACGAATACCACAGCTGCCTGATGGAGCCGTGGGACGGACCGGCGGCCATCGCGTTCACCGACGGCCGCGTCATCGGCGCCGTGCTCGACCGCAACGGGCTCCGTCCATCCCGCTATTACGTGACGTCCGACGATCTGATCGTGCTCGCCTCGGAGGTCGGCGTGCTGCCGATTCCGGCGGAGAAGATCGTGCGCAAGGCGCGGCTGACGCCGGGCCGGATGCTCGTCGTCGATACGGCGGAGGGCCGCATCGTCTCCGACGAGGAGATCAAGGACCGCATCGTGAACGAGAAGCCGTACCGAGCGTGGCTCGATGCGCATCTCGTCAGCCTCGAGGAGCTGCCGGAGCCGCCTTCGTCGGCCGCCGCGCGGGAATCCGCCGCCGCATCGGCGCTGGTCGAGGCGCCGACGGAGGCGTCCGGCGAGCTGCGCCGGCGCCAGCAGGCGTTCGGTTACAGCTTCGAGACGCTGCGCAAATTCCTCGAGCCGATGGCGACGCACGGCATCGATCCGATCGGCTCGATGGGCTACGACGCGCCGCTCGCCGTCCTGTCGGACCGCCCCCAGCTGCTGTACCACTACTTCAAGCAGCTGTTCGCGCAGGTGACGAACCCGCCGATCGACGCGAATTTCGAGGAAATCGTCACCGCCCAAGGCACGACGATCGGAGGCGAGCGCAACCTGATCGAACCGGGGCCGGAGAGCTGCCGGCAAATCCGGCTCAAGACGCCGTTCCTGACGAACGCGGAGCTCGAGAAGCTCCGGTACGTGCGCCGCGAAGGCTTCCGCGCCGCGACCGTGCCGGCGCTGTTTCCCGCGGCGGACGGACCGTCCGGGCTCGAGCCGGCGATGGAGCGGCTGTTCGGGGAGCTCGACCGGCTCGTCGCCGAAGGCGTCAACCTGATCGTGCTGTCCGACCGCGGCCTTAGCGCCGAGCTCGCCCCGATTCCGGCGCTGCTCGCCGTCGCGGGCGCGCACCACCACCTGATTCGCCAAGGCACCCGCACGCGGGTGAGCCTGCTGCTCGAGTCCGGCGAACCGCGCGAGGTGCACCACTTCGCGGTGCTGCTCGGCTTCGGCGCGGAGGCGATCAATCCGTACGTAGCGTTCGAGACGCTCTCCGATATGATCCGCGAAGGGCAGCTCAAGGGCGTCGACCGCGCCAAGGCGGAGTACAACTACGTGAAGGCTGCGACGAAAGGCGTCGTGAAGGTGCTCGCGAAGATGGGCATCTCGACCATACAAAGCTACCGCGGCGCGCAAATATTCGAAGCGATCGGCCTGAACGGCGCCTTCGTCGACAAATACTTCACCTGGACGGCGTCCCGCATCGAGGGCATCGGCATCGAGGAAATCGCCCGCGAGACGCTCGAGCGCCACCGCCGCGCGTATTCCGCGCGCTCCGGCCGCGGCGCCGAGCTCGATACCGGCGGCGACCTGCAGTGGCGCAAGGACGGCGAGGAGCATCTGTACAGCCCGGAGACGATCCACGCGCTGCAAAGCGCGGTCCGCACAGGCAACTACGCGCAATACAAGCAGTTCGCGAAGTTTATCGCGCGCGATTCGGAGAAGCAGTTCCATCTCCGGGGCTTGCTGGCGTTCAAGACCGGGCGCCGGCCCGTGCCGATCGAGGAGGTCGAGCCGGTCGAGTCGATCTTCCGGCGCTTCAAGACCGGCGCGATGTCGTACGGCTCGATCAGCCAGGAGGCGCACGAGACGCTCGCGATCGCCATGAACCGCATCGGCGGCAAGAGCAACACGGGCGAGGGCGGCGAGCATCCGAGCCGGTTTACGCCGGACGCGAACGGCGACCTTCGGCGAAGCGCGATCAAGCAGGTCGCCTCCGGCCGGTTCGGCGTGACGAGCAACTATCTCGTCAACGCGGACGAAATTCAAATTAAGATGGCGCAGGGCGCGAAGCCGGGCGAGGGCGGGCAGCTGCCCGGCAGCAAGGTGTACCCGTGGGTCGCCGAGGTGCGCGGCGTCACGCCGGGCGTCGGCCTGATCTCCCCGCCGCCGCACCACGATATTTACTCGATCGAGGATCTCGCCGAGCTCATTCACGACCTGAAGAACGCGAACCCGCGGGCGCGCATCAGCGTCAAGCTCGTCTCCGAGGTCGGCGTCGGCACGATCGCCGCGGGCGTCGCCAAGGGCAAGGCGGACGTCGTGCTCATCAGCGGCTACGAAGGCGGCACGGGCGCGTCGCCGCAGACGAGCATTAGGAATGCCGGCTTGCCGTGGGAGCTGGGCCTCGCGGAGACGCATCAGACGCTGGTGCTGAACGACCTGCGCAGCCGCATCACGGTCGAAACCGACGGCAAGCTGATGACCGGCCGCGACGTCGTCATCGCCGCGCTGCTCGGCGCCGAAGAGTTCGGCTTCGCCACGACGCCGCTCGTCGCGCTCGGCTGCGTCATGATGCGCGTCTGCCACCTCGACACGTGCCCCGTCGGCGTCGCGACGCAAAATCCGGAGCTGCGGGCGAAGTTCGCGGGCGACCCGGAGCATGTCGTCCATCTGATGCGGTTCATCGCGGAGGACGCGCGCGAGCTGATGGCTTCCCTCGGCTTCCGGACGATCGAGGAGATGGTCGGCCGCACGGACGTGCTCGAGACGAATCGAGCGATCTCGCATTGGAAGGCCAAGGGCGTCGACCTAAGCCCGCTGCTGTATCAGCCGAACGTGCCGGAGACGGTCGGCCGCTTCTGCTCGATGCCTCAGGACCACGGGCTCGACCGGTCGCTCGACCGGACGCAGCTGCTGCGCATTTGCGAGCCGGCGCTCGAGCGCAAGGAGCACGTGCATGCGATTTTGCCGATCCACAACACGAACCGAGTCGTCGGCACGATTCTCGGCAGCGAGGTCACGCGCCGCTACGGCGCGGAGGGGCTGCCGCACGATACGATCCGGCTCCACTTCGACGGCTCCGCCGGCCAAAGTTTCGGCGCGTTCGTACCGAAGGGCATTACGCTCTCGCTTGAAGGAGACGCGAACGACTACGTCGGCAAGGGGCTTTCCGGCGGCAAGATCGTCGTCTTCCCGCCGGAGAAGGCCGCGTTCACGCCCGAGGAGAACGTCATCATCGGCAACGTCGCGTTCTACGGCGCCACGAGCGGCGAGGCGTACATCCGCGGCATCGCCGGCGAGCGGTTCTGCGTGCGTAACAGCGGCGTTCACGCCGTCGTCGAAGGCGTCGGCGACCACGGCTGCGAATACATGACCGGCGGGCGCGTCGTCGTGCTCGGGCCCACGGGCCGCAACTTCGCGGCGGGCATGTCCGGCGGCATCGCGTACGTGTACGACCCGCGCGGCGAGCTGCGCGGCAAGCTGAACGCGGAGATGGTGCTCGTCGAATCGGTCTCGGAGCCGTACGAAATCAACGAGGTCAAGACGATGATTCGCAACCACGTCAAGTTTACCGACAGCGCCGTCGGTCACCGCATTCTCGAGTCTTGGGAGGAAGCGCTGCTCGATTTCGTGAAAATCATCCCGAAAGATTACAAGCGGATGTTCGAAGCGATCGAGCGCGGCAAGAAAGCGGGCTTAACGAACGAGCAGGCGATCCTGGCCGCGTTCGAAGAAAATATGCGCGACGTCTCGCGCGTCAGCGGCAACTGACCGCCGGAGAGGAGGAGCAGCATCCCATGGGGAAACCGACAGGATTTATGGAATACCGCCGCGAGACGGCGACGGAGGAAGCGCCGCTTCTGCGCATCGCCCACTTCCGGGAGTTCGCGCAGCCGATGCCGGAGGCCGGGCTTCGCGACCAAGGCGCGCGATGCATGGATTGCGGCATCCCGTTCTGCCATACCGGAAAGCTGATCAGCGGCATGGCCGCCGGCTGCCCGATCAACAACCTCATCCCGGAATGGAACGACCTGGTCTATAAGGGTCGCTGGCGCGAGGCGCTCGACCGGCTGCACCTGACGAACAACTTCCCGGAATTCACGGGCCGCGTCTGCCCCGCGCCGTGCGAAGGCTCGTGCACGGTAGGGCTCAACGACTCTCCCGTCGCGATCAAATCGATCGAAAAGGCGATCGTCGAACGCGGCTTCGCGGAAGGCTGGATTACCCCGGAGCCGCCGGCGTCGCGCACCGGCAAGAAGGTCGCGGTCGTCGGCTCCGGTCCGTCCGGCCTCGCCTGCGCGGCGCAGCTCAATAAAGCCGGCCACACGGTAACGGTGTACGAGCGCGCCGATCGTCCCGGCGGCCTGCTCATGTACGGCATTCCGAATATGAAGCTCGATAAAAAATACGTCGAACGACGCATCGACTTGATGAAGGCCGAGGGCATTACGTTCGTGACGAATTGCGAGATCGGCAAGGACCTCCCGGCGGCGGCGCTGCGCGAGGAGTACGATGCGATCGTTCTGTGCGGCGGCGCGACGAAGGCGCGCGACCTCGGGATCGAGGGCCGCGAGCTCAAGGGCGTCCACCTCGCCATGGACTTCCTGCGAGCGAACACGAAGAGCCTGCTCGACTCGGAGCATGCGGACGGCGCGTACATCTCCGCCGAGGGCAAACACGTCGTCGTCATCGGCGGCGGCGACACCGGCACCGACTGCGTCGGCACGTCGATGCGCCACGGCTGCAAGAGCGTCACGCAGTTCGAGATTATGCCGCGCCCGCCGGAGACGCGCGCCGCGAACAACCCGTGGCCCGAATGGCCGAAGGTGTACAAGATGGATTACGGCCAAGAGGAAGCCGCGGCGGCTTACGGGGAAGACCCGCGCCGGTACCTCATCAACACGAAGCGCTTCGTCGGCGACGAGAACGGCAACGTGAAAGAGCTGCACACCGTGCTGATCGAATGGAAAAAGGACGACGCCGGCCGTTTCTCGCCGGTCGAGGTGCCGGGCAGCGAGAAGGTGTACCCCGCCGATCTCGTGCTGCTCGCGATGGGCTT
The DNA here is from genome assembly GCF_035645235.1 of Paenibacillus sp. Lineage (GTDB taxonomy): Bacteria > Bacillota > Bacilli > Paenibacillales > YIM-B00363 > Paenibacillus_AE. Next base: position 27,276 of record NZ_DASQMZ010000152.1, on the reverse strand, counting down.
CCTCGGTCCGGAGCCGACCGTGCTCGAGCAGCTCGGCGTCGAGCGCGACGAGCGCTCCAACGCGAAGGCCGCGTACGGCTCGTACGCGACGAACGTCGAAGGCGTGTTCGCCGCCGGCGACATGCGACGCGGCCAGAGCCTTGTCGTCTGGGCGATCAACGAAGGCCGCGAAGCGGCGCGCGAATGCGACCGCTGGCTCATGGGCGACACGCAGCTGCCGTAAGCCGCTAGGGTCGACGCCGTGCAACTGCCGTTAAGGTACCTCCTCTTCCCGACATCGGCGCCGCCCCTCCATCATGTCCAATTTGTCCAAAAACCGCTCCGACAAAAAAAGCTGTCTCCTTCGCAAACGAGCGGAGGAGCAGCTTTTTTTCCGGGAGAACGAAGGGGGGCGTGCTTTTGAACGATTTCAAACCTTTGCGATACGGACTTTTGGGGTTCGCCCTCTTCGTGGTAGGCGGCTTCTTCGACGCCCTGCCGTTCTTCATCCCGTTTGCCGTTGTCGGCACGACGCTGGTTCTGTTAGGGATAGGGATTCAGGTTCGATCGGCGAAGCGTAAGCGGCAAAGGCGGGGGAGTCTCCTCGGCGGAGTCGGCTTGCTGCTATTGATGGCCGGTTGGCCGGTGCAAGTAAGCAGTATCGTTCTTCCGTATGCGGAATGGCTGCCGACCGCAGCCGCGCTGTTCCTACTCGCAGGACTTCTTCTGAAATGAGCATAAAGCCCCTCCCGGTACGGCGGAGGGGCTTTATGCATGTCGTCCAAAATGTCCAAAATCGACGTGCGCATCGAAAACTCCGTTCGGAAGGTACCGCGGCTCCCCTAGCGGCTTTGCGGGAGCCGGACCGCGCGGCGGCCGTACGGCGGCACCGCGAGCGGGCCCGCCGCGACGCGCGCGCCCGTGACGGCGTCGACGCCGTCCGCGGGCAGCGTCACCGAGCCGCCGACGCCGTCGAGATTGACGGCGATCCACAGCCGCTCGCCGGCCGCTTCGCGCGGATAGACGTATGTGCCCGGCGTCGCGTCGGTCCGCTGCGTCACGCCCGCTTCGTCGGCGAAGCGCCGTACGATGCGCTCGAGCATCGCGGCGCCCGCCTCTCCCGCCGGCATCGAGCCGAGCATGGCGACTTTGCCGCGGCCGACCCGGCGTTCGGTCAGGAACGCGAGCCCGTCGGCCGGACCGCCTTCGACGACGCCGAGCACGTCGGCGTCCGTCGCCTCGAACACGCAGCTCCAGAGCGACAGCGGCGCCTTCTCGCCGAAGGCGCTGCCGGTCGCCCCGCTCCCCGTCAGCGGCGCGTGAAAGACAGTCCTAACGCCCGCAAGCGACTCCAGCCGGCCGAGCGCCGCGTCGCGGTGTACGGCGTGATCGGCGGTGCGGATGCCCGTCAGCGGACCGACGACCCAGACGCCGCCGCCGCGCACGAACGCCATCGCCCGCTCGATATACGCCTCGGAGAGGTGCATGACGTACGGCGTAATCAGCAGCTTGTACCCGTCCAACGCTGCGCCTTCCGGCGGCATGTCGCGGTACAGTCCCGCGTCGGCCGCCGCGCGATGGAACCGCGATACCTCGTCAAGGTAGACGAGCCCCTCGGACGGCTCGGTCAGGAGGAACGCCCGCGCCCGATCGGAGTACGTAATCGCGACCTCCGCCTGCGCCGGGGTCGTCGCCAGCAGCGCCGCCTCGAGCTCCGCCTTCGCGGCGCCCGCCTCGACGACGGGCCGGTAGCCGACCGTCGGCGTGCCCCATGCGCTGATCGCGCTGCCGTGCGGATGCTCGACGCCGGCGTGCGGCTGGCGCCACACCCAGTACATGAAGCCTTCCGCGCCGGACGCGTAGGCGGCCGACGCCAGCGCCGGCACGTAGCCGTCCGGCAGCAGTTTATGATAGCCTTGCGTATTGGCGCTGAACGACGGCGCCGTCTCCATGACCCAGTACGGCGCCCCCCGCTTCATCGCGCGGAAGATGTCGTAGGCGAGGGCCATTTTCCGGAATTGCTGTTCGTCTCCGTATTGATCGAAGCCCGCGAAGTCGAGCGGCTCGAACAACGTCTCGTTGTCGACGTAGTGGCTGAGCCCCGTATTGTGCGTAATGGGCGCGTCCGAATGCTCCCGCAGCAGCGCCGCCTGCTCGCGGACGAACGCCGACGCCGTCTCCCGGGTAAACAGCCGATACGCGGTCGAGAGCGAGGCGTTGTGCAAATACGGCGTCTTTACCGGCGCGGGCACCTGCTCGAAGGAGGCATAGCGCTCGCTCCAGATGACCGTCCCCCACGCCTCGTTCAGCCGTTCGATCGTGCCGTAACGAGCGGCGAGCCACTGCGGCCACAACGCGCGGCACGTCGGGCAGAAGCATTCCGCCACATGCCCCTTGAGCTCGTTATCGATTTGCCAGGCGAGCAGCGCCGGATGCCGCCCGAGCGCCTCGGCCATCGCCCGGCCGATGATGCGCGCGCGCTCCCGGAAGTACGCGTTATTGATGCAGACATGCTGCCGGGAGCCATGCGACATCGGCACGCCGTCCGCTTCGTGCACCATGCGCTCCGGATGCCCGTGCGACAGCCAGATCGGCGGCGTCGCCGTCGGGGTGCACAGAATCACCTTCAGCCCTTGCTCATGGTAAAAATCCATCGCCTCGCGGAAGAGCGACAGGTCGATCCGCCCTTCCTCCGGCTCCATATCGGCCCAGGCGAACTCGCCGATGCGCACGACGTTCAACCCCGCCTCTTTCATATATCGCGCGTCTTGCTCCCAATTCGCCCGGTCGTACCATTCCGGGTAATACGCCGCCCCGTAATAGAGCCGCGACAGCTTCGCCCCCACGCTCGATCGCCCCTCTTCCCGTCGGATGTATCGCCTACTCTATTATGGAGCACCCCTGGTACTCATAGACACCCGCCAAGCGTAAGGACTTTACCGGGGAAACGACGACATGCTCCGCCGCGAGCGCCGCGGTTGCCCGAGTCTAATCCGCAACCGGCCCTCTTGCCCATACCTCCAACTCCGCAAGTTGTACGAAATAGTCCGGGCTGTCCGCTCTGAACTGCGTAACGAGCAGCCGCACGAAGCGAGCTTTCGTTCCTTCCGGCATCGGATATTTCAGAACGGTGTAGGGACGCTCCGTATTCTCTGCGACGGCGACATCCGTCCAATGCGTACCGTCCTCGGAAAGCTGAAGCCGGTAATCGACCGGGAAGTATGCCGCATAGGCGCTATCCGACCTCGGGTACAAGCGCAGTTCTTTTATGTCGTATGTTTCTTCCAGATCCACCTGCAGCCATTCCTCGCGATGCTCGGGTCCGACGTAGGAAGACCAACCGGCCGAAGCTCCGTCGGACGTTCGGAGACCGTCGACCGCTTTCGCCCCGAGCCAATTCGCCGCCCAACTTAATTCAGTGCTGACGCGAACCGGCTTGTTCACGGCTACGTTCCTTGTAAAGTCGCTTACAGGACCGGCCGCCGACGGCGGACGCACTTCGATTTCGGAAATTTGTACATAATAGGCGTTGCCGTTTACATCCCGCATTCTTGTGGCCAACACCTTCACGTACCGGGCATGCGCAGGCTCGAACGTAAAAGTGACCGCTTGCGTCGTCAACGGTTGATCCGTAACGTTGGCAATCGTCGACCATTGCGTACCGTCTTCGGAAATAAGCACTTGATAATCGAGCGGGAAATAGTTGCCCGGTTCGAAGGCGTCGCTTCTCGGAAACAGGGCGATTTCACCGATTTCATGGACGCCTCCGAGATCAAGCTGCACCCACTCCTCGCGGGTAGGAGCTCCTGCGGCGCTCGACCATCCGGCAGAGATGTGGTCGGCGGTCCGGATGCCGTCATTGACCTTGTTGGCATGCCAGTTGCTGTTCGGATCGTCCGTCAAGCTCGAGGACACCGTAACCGTCGACGGCAGCGGCGCAACGACGACCGGAACCATATACTCCGGCTCCTCCGCGGCGCCGACGGGCGCTTCCGGGGTGACCTGACCGATCTCCAGCTCCCGCAGGTTCGCCTTCCCGCCGCTGGCAGTCTGCAGGAAGTTCACTCGCCAGTACTGATACGCCCCGGCATTGGCCTCGAAGGCAAGGGGCGACTGGGGACCTGCTTCGGCCTCCGCGGCCGCCGCGATTTGCGTCCACGAGCCGTCCCGATCGTTCGTCGCTTCCAACGTAAGCGTGTACCGATCCGACCGGCCGAAGTATAACTTAATGGCTTCCGGGGCAACCTTCCGGCCGATATCGACCACGACCCATGACGGGGAACCGGCGTCCGCCGCGAACCACGCTCCGTTCCGCAGGTCTCCGTCCGTTATCTGCTCCGCCCAGTGGGCGGTCACGGAATCGACCGCTAACGTCGATGAGGCCCGAACCGGCTTACCGAACGCCGCATTCCCTGCCGCGTCGAAATTCTCCGCATCGGGATTCACTAATTCGACTCGGTGCGTTCCCGCATCCGTTAGCGCCAGCTCTACAAATCCGTTCGCGTCTGCCTGAACCTCGACGATATGGTCATTGCTTCGTACTTGATAGATAGCCGACGGCGTTTGGTTTACGAACCGAACGACGATATCGCCGGGCAGTTCGTCCAGCGTTACATTGTACGCGTACAGCCCTTCGTACGTTACGCTCATATCTTTGCCTGCCCAGCGGTACAACACTTCGGAACCGACCATGCTTTCGCTGATGAAAGGCGCCAAGACGAGCCGCCCCGCCTCGGGCTGGAAGCCGTAGGCATACGTATACAGCGCCCAAACCGGCAGCACTTGATCCGGCATGCTCTGATGCCATCCATAATCCTGAGGCGTAACGCCGTCCCGTTTCCAAGTCGTCCCGTTCACGAACCCGGTCTGATTGAAATAGTGCGTGAACCGGTTGATATAATAAGGAATCTTTTCCCTATCCCCGTACACGGGGAAACCCGCGTAAAAATCCGCGTCCGGCGCGCCGTACCAGCCGCCGTTCTCGCCGAGCATCGTGTTGACGTGATTGTCGTCCTGCGGCGCCGGGACGGATTCGTCGCGCAAATCGCGGACGTTCATCACATGAAACCCTAAGTTGAAATTGGCATTGTCGCGTTCGATCCGATCCACGAGCTTTCGGGCTCTTTCCGCGGACAACAAGCCGGACCGCAGCGCCGCCCCGTTCGGGGGAAGATAGGCGAGCTCCAGATTGTCCGAACCGTACATGATGGCGCCGATGTCCTCGCTCCACATGCCGCCTTCGTCGAACGACCGGTTCAAAGCTTCCTTCACGCGAAGCGCTAACTGCTCGTATTCGGAAGCTTTGGCGTGGTCGTTGAATGCGATGCGTTCGACCGCCGCCCACGACATAAGCGCATCGTAATACATGACAGTAGTGTAACCGTTGTACTTGCCGACGGACTTCTCCCAATAATCGTTGTGCGTCTCGCGCAACGCCGGATTGTACGGATGGACATTCTTTAGAAGATACACACTCTCGTCTAAGTAAAAGCTGCGCTCGTAAGCCAGCGCTTTATGTACGGATTCCCGCATTTCCTCGGCCCAAGACTTGTCGTTCGTGTATGCGTACAAGTCTGCGATCCCAAGCACGTACCCTAACCCCATGTCCCCGTAGTCGGACCCCCATGCATCCCCTCGCTGCCAAACATAAGGACTCGTAATGTGTCCGTCCGGGGCCTGAGCGCCGTCTCGCACGTTCCGAAGCCCGTTCTTCAGCGTCTCGATGACGCCATCGTCTCTAGTAATCGTCCCCAGCGCTACGTTCCAGTGCTGTTGAATCGCCGGCACCTCGAAGAACACGTTCGGGTTCTCCTGTGCCGTTCCGTATCTATAATCCAGTACCATTAATCGCCCGTAATTGTTCAGCGCTTCGGAAAGCAGCCGTTCGTCCACGCCGTTCAGCGTGCCAAGATCGTAATAAGCGTCATAGTCGGCCGGTTCGAAATCAAGCTTCACCCGATCTACCTGACCGGAAGACACCGTCACGGGCGCATAGATCGGTTGTCCGGTCGGACGGACATGACCCTGCTTCTGGTCCGAATCCGGCCAACCTTCCATGAAATCGGCGCTGGAACCGGTGGCATAATGGAGGTCGTCGCTCGGAGCGGCTACGTTATACCCTAACATGAGGAGTTTTTTCTCCCCCGGCCCGAGGACACGATCTACCTCTATCGCGGCGGGCAGCGTCATCCCTTCCCGGTTCGTGCTTCCGGTAATTCGCAGGGCGGCCCTAGCGTCGTAGCCGGTTAGCAGCGTAAAGGAGGTGTCCTCCATCGCTCTCCGGATATTCGCGTAATAATCGTCGCCGGCGAGGTACCCCGAGCCTCCGGACAAGAACCTGCGCATCGCGCCTCCCTTGCCCCCGACCCAGAAGTTGCCGCCGGAGCGGCTCCATCGGATGTTCTCGACGATGTCCTGTCCGTATTTCATCATCGGGAAGCCCTGCTCTTCGACAGTAAAGTTCCCCTTATATGTCTTCTCGAATGTCACATCCGCACGCTCTTTTTTTGCTTTGATCTCCCAACGCTCCGCCGTGTAATCGGTTTCATATTCGATTGTGACTTTTTGGTTCGATACATCGACGACCGGCGCGCTCGTCGGCGCAAGGCTGCCGCTCCACGCGCCTTCCACTTTGACGGCGGTATGAATAAGTCCCCCGTCTTGAAGGAACTCCGTGCCGTCCACGAGAAGCGATGTAATCGCCACTTCCTCGCGCACATCAACCGTCATCCGGTACCGGTCCCCTTCCACGATGACCGTACCTTCCGCCAGCGTCACCGACGGCTTCGTCTTCCCGTCCTCGGCCGCGGCGGCATTCGCAGGCACTAACCCGACCGCAACGGCGGCGGCCAATAGCGTCGCTAGCAGACTTCGAGGTTTACTCTTCATTAACGATCCCTCTCCCTGTATAAAATGCGAGCATCGCCCGATCCGCGACGACGAATCGGGCGGCCCTGCTTACACCGATTTTAATTGTACCGGACTCATGATCCCCGAGTAGGATCCTAAATCGTCCACATGATGCGGAAACGTCGTCCCGGGGTTGGTGAATACGAGGCTGTATTCCGCCGACTTGCCGGTTCGCACACATTTCAACATGATTTGATTGCGGCCTTGCCGCAAGCGAAGGCCGGTAACGTGGCGATTTTCCGCCGTCCACCAATCCGTATGGCTCGCTTCGCTCACCAGTTCGCCGTTAAGCCATAACTTATATCCGTCCGTGTGACCGAACAACAGATTAACTTCTTGTTCCACGGCGCTGTATACGTCCCGTATCGCATAGACGACGCACGGTCCTTGGAACCCGATCAGGTCGGATACGGAAAACAGATCCTCCGTTACGTTCGCGACCACGTATTCGTGTTCCGCCGCCCCTTCGTTAGCCGCGTCGGCAGTGCCCGGTTCGGGAATGTAGGCCTTCGTCGGGTCCGCCTTCGTATTCAAGTGGAACTGCCGCGACACATCCGCGATCTCGTCCGGGCCGGCCCCTTCGATGTGTGCATAGTACCACTCTCCAAGCTCCGTGCGAGGCAAATCCAAATGATTTTCCCAGAACGGACCGTAGACCTTCCAAATTTGCGCGCCGTTCATTCCGAACGAAGCGCTGAAGCCTGCATATTCGAACGTCAGCCGGTTGTTCTCGCGGAGAACCTCTACCGTGGCCGGGACCGTAACGGCCAATTCGAACTCTTTCTCCTCGCCTGCGGTCAACTGCACATCCCGTCGGTTCCAATTCGCCTGCCAGCCCGCCGGCACGGAGGCGACGAGCGTTCCGGACACCGCCTCCGACATGTCGTTGCGCAGCTTCACGGATACCGTCTTGGTTTCGTTCCACTTGGCGACGGGAATGCCTCGGTAATCGATCGCGAACGAGACGCCTGGCTCCGGCTTCGAGGTCGGTACAGGCTCGAACGCGGGAACGCCCTCGATGTCGACCGCGCGATTGAGTTCGCGATGTACCGTCAACCCGACGCGGCACGTATCCTCCGCGAGGTCTTTCAGCTGGTTGGAACGGCGCGTCACGCGGGCGTCCAACTTATAACTCGTGTCGTAGAACCCGTGCTTGGCGATCAGATGCTCGGCTCCGGAGATAATCCCTAGCATCGCCCCGGCCGTCGCGCAGCTGCAATCCGTATCGAAACCGCAGTTCAGCGCAATCATCGTCGTCTCGATAAAATCCCCCTCGCCGTACAGCAAAGCTACCAGCGTAAAGCCGATATTCTGGTACAGGTTCGTGCAATCCGGATGCCCGTAATCGCGAATGATGCGCGAACGGGTCTTCCGCCAATCGCCGGTCTCGCCGGACCAGCGCACCGTATCCTCGACCAACCTTCGGATACGCGTCCCTTCCGGGAGGAACCGCATGCCTTCGCCCAACAGCTTTCGGATATCGCCCTCGAAGAACGCCATCGCTTCGACCGCCGCCAGAAACTGCTCCGCATACACGGAATCGCCCTCATGGTCCAATACGCCGTCCTTGCCGGCGTATTCGGCGGCCAAATCCGGGTTTCCGGGGCTGATGCAAGCCCAGATCTCCGACCGGATCGGGCACCCCATGCCGTTAATGTAATACCGGTTATTGAAGGCGCCGGAGACGGGAGGATAAATCCCGCGTATATAATTCTTTTTGAAAACGGCGTATTCCCCGGGTACGTAAGGGTATAGATGATAGAACGCATCGGCTAAGTCCATCGACGTGCAATAAATCCCCTTCTGTTCCAAAACATGAAGCCACACCACCTGCAGATCCAGATCGTCGTTCGGAAGCATCTGCTCAATCGCCTTCGGATCGTAAGTATAATCGAACAATTCCTTCCTTCCTTCGAAGGGGGCCCCGATCGTGCCGGCAATGCTTTTTCCGAGCCACGCACCGTAAACCTTGTCTAAATAAACCTCATATGGCAGCTTCATATTGTTTCTCCTCCACAGTCGGACGAATTCTCTTTTTGGAAAACGATTCATTCGGAGCGAATTACTTCAAGACGACTTCGAATTGGTCCAGCTGTTTCTGGGCGAGTTCTCTGACTTCGTTCAAACCGGCCTTCTCCATTCTCCCTTTAATGCTCTGCAGTTCTTCTTCGACGGTGCCTTTCACTACGCCATGGTAGAGCGGGAGCACATACTGCGTGTTAATTTCGCTAAGCGCCGCGTTGTTGTTTTTGACGTCATTCAAATCCGGCGTAAAGCTGCGAAGATTGGTCTGCTTCACCTGGTCCTGCGCTCGTTTTAACACTTCCGCGTAGTTGCTCAAGCCGTTGTCCGGCGTTAAGAAGAAGCGGTCGTCGATCCAGCCGTAGGGGTAGGCGCCGTTCGGCGGGAACCCTGTGGCGCCGGGCAAGGAAATCAACTGATTGTCTTCCGAGATCTCGTAGTGCTTTCCTTTAATTCCGTAATAAGTGAGGTGAGCATAGTCGACATCGTTACGGAACAAGTCGAGCATCATTAGGGCTCTTTCCGGATTTTTTGAATTTTTCCCAATGGCAATGCCGTTGTTAATGAACGGGTTCGCTAAATACGGTTTATCGGCGTTGACCGGATAAAATCTGACATCCCATTCCGGATGCTCCACATTCATGACTTGGAACAATGTGTTGGCGGTAGGCAAGTTTTCGAAGGTGGCCGCGCTCTTTCCGCTCTTCATCGACTCTGCCGCAGGCACTTTACTTGCCAAAGCGTTCTTCTGCCAATACCCCTTCTCGTTCCAATCCCTGAGACGATGAAATAAAGCCGCGGCATTCGGGGAGTCGTACATATACTCGTATTTCGGCTTTGCCTCGTCGATCGGAAGCGTAAACAGCGTCCCGTCAGGATTGTACAAACCGAAGGGTCTCGTCAAATGTTCCTGAACGAACAACGCGTTGTTATTCGTATCCCACGGAATCATCTCCGGCTCGTTCTGTTTCACTGCCGCGAGGTACGTCTCGAAATCTTCCAGCGTCTTTATGTCCGGGATTTGGTACTTCTTCATCAAGTCCCCGCGGACCAAGAAGCCATGAATGGTAATTTCCCTGTAATTCATCGGAAGCGCATACAATTTCCCGTCCACCATGGCGGAATCGAACACTTCTTGCGCCGTATTCGCCAGCGTCTGAGGCGCATATTTCTCGAGATCTTCTCTCGTAATCTCCCGGTACGCGCCGCTTCGCGAGTTCGGGAAATAATTGTTCCAATTGGCCGTCGCGATTAAGTCGAAATCGTCTCCGGAAGACAGCATCAGGGGAATCTTCGTAAATACGTCCCCCCAACCGACGAACTCCACTTCTACGGTTGCGTTAATATCCTCTTTCAATTTCTTGTTGATTTCGCCATAGACGAGATCCGTATCCTGAGGCTTGTCGCCTAGAAGCACCATGCGAAGTTTAACTTCCTTAGAGGTGTCGGGTTTTCCCGCATCCGCCGGCTGCGGCTGCGCCGTTTCCCCGCTCGTTACGTTTTCCCCTTCCGCAGCTTTCTCGCCTGACGCAGTGCCCTCGCCCGTCTCTGCGGTCCCGCCCCCGGTCGAACAGCCGCTCATAGCGAGGACAATGGATAACATTGCGATAAGAAACCTAAACCTGTTACTGAAAGACATGTCTTTACCCTCCCAGAACTTTTTTTATATAATACCGGTTTCCCGACATTATCCCTTCACGGCGCCGATCGTAATGCCTCCCACGATGTATCGTTGGGCGAGCGGATAGACCAACATGATCGGCGCAACGGCGAGCACGGTCATTGCAAGCTTTACCGTCTCCTTCGGCAGCTCTACGCTTGGAATGCCGCTGACGGCCGACATATTTGCAAGCGCATTCGCTTGGTTAAGAATGTTATACAAGTAAAATTGTAAGGGGTATAATCGTTCATCCGATATAAAGAGCATGGCATTGAACCAGTCGTTCCAATAGGCCAGCGCAATGAAGAGCCCCACCGTCGCAAGTCCAGGCTTGGCGATCGGTAAGACGAGGGCGATAAAGATCTTCAATTCGCCGGCGCCGTCCATCTTTCCGGACTCGACGATCGCCTCCGGGATCGAAGCGTAGAAGCTTTTCATGACCAAAATGTTAAACACATTCAGAAGCAGCGGGAGGAGAAGCGCCAGGTACATATCCTTCATATGTAAGTAATCCACCATGATGATGTAATACGGGACAAGTCCTCCGCTAAATACGGAAGTCAAATAAATGTAAAACGCCGCTATATTTCGATACCGCACATCCTTGCGCTGCAAGACGTACGCCGTCATCGCGGTGATGAAGACGCCGATCGCCGTTCCGACGACGACCAGCGACACGGACACCGATACCGCCCGGACGATTTCCCAAGGCGCTTTAAACACGAGCTCGTACGCCGCGAACGACCATTCGCCGGGGAATAGCCGGTATCCGTTCCTCACGACCTCCGACTCTTTCGTTAAAGAACCGACGAAGATCAGCAGGAACGGCAACACGCAGCATAGCGAAATGAGGATTAAGATGATGTACCCTGTAACCGCGAATAATCGCTTATCCAAAGACTGTCGCATGGACTTCCCCTCCCTGCCGCGGCGTTAAAACAAGGAATAATCGGAATTAACGCGCTTCACTACGTAATTCGTGATAAGAATAATGGCAAAGCATAGAACGGATTGGAAAAAGCCCGCCGCGGCCGACATCCCGATGTCGGAAGAGTTGATCAGCGACCTGAATACGTAAGTGTCAATGACGTCCGTCGCATCGAACAGCGCCCCGTTATTGCCGACCAGCTGGTAGAACAAGTCGAAGTTGCCGCGGAAAATATTGCCTACTGCAAGAAGAACGAGGATAACCGTTGTCGGGACCGTGAGAGGAATCGTGATGTGCCTAATGCGCTGGAATATCGTCGCTCCGTCGATTTTTGCCGCTTCGTTCAAGCTCGGATCGATTCCCATAATGACGGCCAAATAAATTAAGGATCCGAATCCAACCGATTTCCAATTGTTGAACGCGACGATAATATACTTCCAATAGCTCCCTTCCCCATAGAAGTCGAGCGGTTCTTTCCCGACCATCTTCAGCAACGAATTAATGAAACCGTATTCATAGTTCAGTAAGTTATAGGCGATAATCCCTACAATGACCCAAGATATGAAGAAAGGGAACAGCAAGGTCGACTGGATAATCTTTTTCGCCCATACGCCCCCGAGCTCCGCGATGATAATCGCGACCAGAAGTTGGAGGGAGAGCCCCGTAATGATGAAGGCCGTGTTATAGAGCAAGGTGTTCTTTGTAATTAACCACGCTTTCCCGGAGATAAAGAAAAACTCGAAGTTGTCGAAACCCGTCCACGGACTCATAAACAACCCGGTGTCGTAACGAAACTCCTTGAACGCGACGACCATGCCGGCCATCGGCAAATACGCAAGAACGAAGTAAAACAATATCGAAGGCAGCAACATTGCGTATAGCGTTTTATTTCTTAGAAACTCGAAAACGACGCTTCCCCGATTCGCTCTCATCGACCTTCCCCCGCCTCCCAACCTGTCGCTCCCATTTTAGAAAACGATTCATTTCTATGGCGAAAAGAAAACTATTTTGAAAACCTTTCGAATTCGAATTCGTCCGTCGCGCTGAAATCGGTCGATTTTCGGATCACTAACGTGCCGGAGAAGGATTCGTTGACGACACCCTCGATTTCCCCTTTAATCGCCTTCTCAATAATCCGTACGGCCCTTGCCGTCATTTCGTATACAGGCAACGCCACAGACGACAGCCTGGGCGTTACGATCGTCGACAGCGGAACGTCGTCGTATCCCATGACCGCAATGTCCTCCGGGATTCTTACGTTCCGGCTCTCTAAATATTTAAGCACTCCGATAGATATCGAGTCGTTCGCCCCCATAATGGCCGTGGGCAACGGGTGTCTCTTAAGTAACTGCTGAACGCTGTGGTATCCCTCGCTGATTTGGTAGCTGTCGCATGCGACGATCAAATTTTCATCCACTTCGATGCCAGCGTCGAGAAGCGCCTGACGATACCCCTCAAGGCGCTGCCGACCCGTTTCCAAATCCAAGCCGGCCGCAATAAACCCGATTCTTTTATGCCCGATGGAAGTTAGATAAGATACCGCTTGGTACATCCCCGCCTGATCGTCGACGACGACGGAATGAATGTCGGTTCCGGGAAACGCTCGCTTAAAGGAAACCACCGGGACTCTCTTGGCAATCTCGCAAAGCTCCGCGAGCACCTCCTCCTCCCATCCGAAGGTCGATACGATCAATCCATCGATCCCGCGCATAACCATGTCCCGAATTTCCTGGGTAGAAAGCGATTTATTCGGCTCCGTAGAGTACAACACGGGTACGCACCCGATATTGCGAAGTTCCATGGATACCCCTCGGAAAAACTCTACGAAATAAGGGTCGTTCGTAAACGGGACCATGATGGCCACAAGGTTTGTCGTTTTCGTTCGAAGACTGCGAGCCACCATATTCGGTTGGTAATCTAACTCCTGGATCGCCTTCAAAACGCGAAGCTTCATTTTCTGAGAAACGCCGGGGCTTCCATTCAGCACCTTCGAAACCGTTCCGTTCGATACGCCGGCATATTTCGCTACATCTTTTAATTGGGTCATGCTTGCACCTCCCCCCTCATCCGCGAAAGCAAACGATGGATTTTGGAAAACGATTCATTTTTAAGTTTTGAGTCAGTATATAACCTGCCCCACATGGTTGTCAACAATAATTTGTAACCGCTTCCCGCACAGAGAGGGGACGTCCGTATAAGGACGTCGCTCACCGGGATCCGCGGGTCAATCGACCCGCATTGCAAAGCTATCCCTGCTTCTGCCGCGCGTTCCGCGCCCGCTTGCACATGCCGCCGAGCGCGTATCGCGCTCGCCATACCCGCGTCGAGGCGGTTAGAACCGACCCGACTTAAAGATGGCGAGCAGCAGCCATCCGAGCATGAGCATGGCGATGCCGAAGCCGATTTCGATCGCCGGCACGTTCCATAGCACGGTCGGGCGGCGGCTGAGCGAGGAACCGATTATTAGCCCGGCCATGACGATGCTGAAGGAAAGCATGACGATGCTGAACGACAGCCGGTTGCCGATGCGGTCGAGCTTGCGCAGGAACGCGTCCAGCTCCGGGACGCTGATTTCGAGCCGCGCCCGGCCGCTCTTCGCGAGGCGCAGCAGCTCGCTCGCCTGCCCCGGCAGCCGAAGCAGCGTCTCGCCGTAATCGGACGCTTCCCGCCATGCCCGCTGCGCGAGCTTCTTCGGGTGCAGCCGCTCCTTGAGCAGCTTCAGCCCGAACGGCTCGGCGACGGTGACGATGGCGATCTCCGGGTCGAGGGCGACGACGACGCCCTCGACCGTGAGCAGCGCCTTGCCGAGCAGCACGAAGTCCGGCGGGATTCGCACCTGATGGCGATGCGCCGTGTCCAGCAAGTCGGTGACGGCCTCGCCGAGGCTGATTTCCCCGAACGGGACGCCGTAATACTTGTCCCGCAGCTCGTCGACGTCGCGGCGGAGGGCGTCGAGATCGACGTCCTCCGCAAGCAAGCCCATATGCAGCACGGCCTTCATGATCCCGTCCGTGCTTTGCCGCATGAGCGCGATGATGAGATCGGAGAAGCTTTCCTTCATCGCGGGGGTCAGCCGCCCGACCATGCCGAAGTCGAGGAAGGCGACGGCGCCGTCCGGCATGGCGAGCAAATTGCCGGGATGCGGATCGGCGTGGAACAGGCCTTCGACGAACATCTGATGGAAGAGCGCTTTGAGGATGCGGTCGGCGAGCGTTTTCCGATCCAATCCCTCGGCGTCTAATTGCTCGAGGCGGGCGACCTTGACGCCCTCGAGGTATTCCATGACAAGCACGCGCTTCGACGTGTACGGCCAATAGACGGTCGGCACCCGCACGGTGTCGTCCCGCTTGAACTGCTTGGCGATGAGATCCGCGTTGCGCCCCTCGACGCTGTAGTCGAGCTCCTGCAGCAGCGATTTGCCGAGTTCCCCGACGATGCCCTGCAGCTGGTAGCGGCGCGCCCACTCGAATCGCTGCTCGGCGATGGCCGCGAGGTTGCGGAGAATTTCCAGATCGGTGCGGATGGCCGGCGCGATGCCGGGGCGCTGAATTTTCACGGCGACGCGTTCCCCGGTCCGCAGACGCCCGAGGTGCACCTGCCCGATCGAAGCGGCCGCGGCGGGCTCCGGATCGAACTCCGCGAAGACGTCCTCGAGCGGGCGTCCGAGCTCCGACGCGACGATGTTCCGCGCGACCGCGTACGGGAACGGCCCGACCTGATCCTGCAGCTTCGCGAGCTCCGACACGATATCGGCCGGCAGCGCGTCGGCCCGCGTGCTAGCGAGCTGTCCGAGCTTGACGAACGTCGGCCCGAGCTCTTGGATGACGTAGCGGAGACGCTCCCCGACCGACTTGCGCTCGATCTCCCGCGCGCCGCGAAACAGCCGGGCGGGAAGCGACAGCGCCTGGAACAGCTCCGTCTCCTCCACGACGAAGCCGAAGCCGTGCCGGATGAGCGCCGACGCGATCTCGCGGTAACGATTCATATGCCGAATTTGCCTGCCGATCAACATGCGCTCTCCTCCCGTCGTTCGCTCGCCCGCGGCTTTCAGGCGGATCGTGCCCCCAGTCGGGGGGCCGCCCCCGTTACATCGTCGGCGCGTCCGGCGTCCCGGCGACTCCCGTCGAGCCCGCTTCCGCCGGCTTCGCTTCGAGCGCGGCGAGCCGCGCCTCGAGCCGCGCCACGTCCTCCTTCGTCGCGACGCGCAGCTCCGCCAGCACCTGGTGCAGCTGCTCCTTCACGAAGCGCTTCAGCTCGGCCTGCTCCTCATCGCCCCGCTGCAGGAGCCGCGCGAGCAGCTCCTTCGATTCCCCCGGCGCGACTTCGCCTTTCTTGACCAAGTCGTCGACGTACTTTTCGACCTTCTCCTTGCTTGTTACCGTAATGCCGATGCCGAGCGACACGGCTTTCTTCAAGAGCTCGTTCATCATGGGGACTGCCTCCGTCCGTATGCATGGATTTGCATGTAGACTTCTCCAGTTCGCCCGAAATTATGTAATCGACAGCGTTCGTCGAGTCGCGAAGTACCGTGGGGCACGCCTTAGACGCGGACAAAATGTGCAGTAATACAGTTATTCGGCCGGAAAAACCATCCTGCGCTTTGAAATAGATGTAAATCTCGCATTGTATGCGCTTACATAAAACGACAGGGAAGAAAATGGATGTATTTTTTGCCATCAACGATGCCCCACCGGTCCGCCATCGTCCGCGGGTACGAGTACGCGAACGATGGGACAGACCGGAGCGGCGTGGGATCCCTCCTAGTGCCACTGCAGATGCTCGTAGATTTTCATGGCGCGCGGCACGAAGCCTTCCGCGTGATCCTCTAGGTAGCGGATCGTTACGATGATCCAACGCCCGTCCCGCTCGAGCAGCGCTACGGTCCCGATGACGCCAAAGCCGTCGGCTTCATCGATCTTCGTAATGCCGAACTCCTCTACGCTGCCCGGGAACCGGGGCGGCGCGTCCTCTGAGTAAGCTTCCACAGTGAAACCGGATGCGCGCTGCAGCTCCTTCGCGTACGCGGCGATCGTCTCCCGCGTGTACGTTCCCGCGGGCCGGAACAGGCCGAACGCCGAGCGCGGCTCCGGCACGCCGCCGAACGCGGCCGTGGCGAGAAATCCGTCGCCTTCGCCCGAGCTCGACGAAGCGGCTTCGAGCCACTCCGGAATGTACGTCGTAAACCCCAGCGCCGCGTCCTCGTACAGCCGCAGCGAGATTGGCTCCTCCATCCCCTCGAGCTCGATCGTCTCCGTGATCGACGCGGGACGTGAAGCGGGCGGGGGCGCGGGCTCCGGCGCGTTCGTCTGCGGCGGAGCCGCCGGCGGCGGCCCGCCGCCCGGGGCCAAAGACGCCGCACCGATCGCGAGCGCGAGCAACAACAACCAAAGGTTCGTCATGCGTCGCATAACCTCCTTCTTTATAGTTAAGGACGCATGGACGCCTCGCGAAGTTGCTGGGAAGCGCTTCCGCCGTTACGCCCGCCGCTCCGCAGCCCGGCGCCGGCCGTACATCGCGCTGCCGATCACGCCGGCTTCGTCGCCGAGCGAGGCCGGCACGACATCGATGCGCGCCCAATAGTCGGGGATGAGCGACGCCTCCATCTCCCGGCGCACCGGCTCCAGCAGCCGTTCGCCCGCCGCCGCCGCGCCGCCGCCGACTATGACCCGATCGGGGCTGAACAGCGTCACCGCGTACGCCAGTCCGCGCCCAAGCCACCGCCCGGTCGATGCCAGCACCTCCCGAGCGACGTCGTCGCCGTCGTCGTACGCCCGCGAGACGTCGAAAGCGGTCAGGCCGCGCAGCTCGGACTCCGGGAACCGGTCGCGGAGCACCGACGCCCGCCCCGCCGCGACGAGCGCGCGCGCTTGCCGCACGATACCGGTGGCCGACGCGACCGTCTCGAGGCAGCCCGTCAGCCCGCAGCCGCAGCGGTACGGGATGCCGTCGAGGCGGAGATGGCCGAGCTCGCCGGCCATGCCGCCGCTCCCGTAAAACAGCCGCCCTTCCGTCACGAGCGCCGCCGCGAGCCCCGTGCCGACCGTCACCCCGAGCACATGCGCCGCCCCTCGGCCGGCCCCCGCCATCGCCTCGCCGTACACGTACAGCCGCACGTCGTTATCGATCGCCGTCGGCGCGCCGAGCCGGCGCTCCACCTCCCGGGCGACGGGCACGCCGCGCCATTGCAAGTTGCCGCTCAGCAACGAAATCCCGGCTTCCCGATCGACGAAGCCCGGGACGCCGATGCCGACCGTCGTCGCGGCAGGGTCGACGCCGAAGCCGCCGAGCAAAGCCGCCGCCGAGGCGGCGATCCGGTCGAACAACGCGTCCGGCCCCTCCTCCGCTCGCGTCGGGATTTTCTCCGACGCCGCGACGCGCCCGCCGCCGTCCACTAAGCCGATTACCGTATTCGTCCCGCCGATATCCACGCCGATACTAACATGCACGGCTGCCACTCCCTTTTCCGTCCGGAATCTCTTCCCTCTTATCATACAAACAATTTTCGAAAATGTCTCTATATTGATCGTTACAATCAAAAATTTTGATTGAAACATTCACGACCATCCGGTAAGCTGAAAGACATAACCATCCACCCACCGAAGGAGCGAATCGACCGATGTCACCTAAAATTCCCGGCTCGTTGACGTACCCCGAAATCGGCTCGCAAGCGGAGGCGCTGGCCGCCGCAAGAGCGCAGCTGCATCGGCAAGACGCCTGGATCGACCGTTACCTCCGCGCCGCTTACGACGAAGTCGTGTTCATCGGCTCCGGCTCGTCGTACTACCAAGCGCAGACGATGGCGGCGACGTTCCGCGAATGGCTCGGGCGCAGCGCGATCGCGCTGCCGTCCTCCGAGCTATTCCTGTTCCGCGAGACTGCCGTCCGCCGCGACGCGAAACGCGTCCTCGTCGTCGGCGTCTCCCGCTCCGGGGAGTCGACCGAGGTCATCCTCGCGCTCGAAGCCGTCCAGTCGCTGCCCGGCTGGTCGACGTGCGGCATTACGTGCCACGAGACGAGCAAGCTGTATGCGATCGCCGACAGCCTGCTCTCCCCGAAAGGCAAAGAAGAAAGCACCGTCATGACGAAGTCGTTCAGCAGCATGACGTACATGATGCAGTGCGCGATCGCGGCGGCCTCCGGCGACGCGGCGCATGACGCGGAGCTGCGGCGCGTCGAAGCGGCCTGCGCCGACGTTACCGCGCGGGCGGATCTAGCGGCGAAACGCATCGTCGATACCTACGATCTAAATAAATTCATCTATTTGGGCATGGGCGCCTATTACGGCCTCGCGCAGGAAGCTTCGCTGAAAATCAAAGAGATGTCCTACGTCTGGACGGAAGCGTTCGGCACGCTCGAATTCCGGCACGGACCGAAGTCGATCGTGGAGCCGGGCACGCTCGTCGTCGCCTTCGTCTCCGAAGCTGCGCGCGCGTACGAGCTGAAGGTCGCCGAGGAGATGAAGGGATACGGCGCGACCGTCCTCCTGCTCGTCGAGCGGTCCGGCGACGATACCGCCTTCGCCGACGAGACGTTCGTCGTCGGGGGCGCCGGCGTCGGCGACGCGGCCCGCGCGTCGGCGTACATGCCGCTCGTGCAATATCTCGGCTACTACACGGCGCTCAAGCGCGGGCTCGACCCCGACCATCCGCGCAACCTTACCCAAGTCGTAAAAATTTAAAGGAGCGTTCGCATGTCGGAAGCGAAGTCCAAGGGCGAACGCCGCCGGGAAGACATCCTGACGCTGCTCAAGCGCAACGGCGAGCTGTCCGTGAAGGAAATCGTCGACGCGTTCGGCTGCTCGGAGGCGACGGCGCGCCGGGATCTGGACGTTCTGAGCAAATCCCGGGAGGTCATCCGCACGATCGGCGGGGCGGCCTTCGAGGGCTACACTGGCGCGGAGGCGTCGTTCCACGAGAAGAAGCATATCAGCTGGTTGGAAAAGGAAGCCATCGCCGCGACCGCCGCCTCCCTCGTCGAGGAGGGCGACGTCATCGGCCTCACCGGCGGCTCGACGACGTTCATGATCGCCCGGGCGCTCAAGAGCCGCCGCAACATTACGATCGTCACGAACGCGATTAATATCGCTTACGAATTGGCCGACAGCGACGGCCTGCAGGTCGTCGTCACCGGCGGCGTCATGCGCGGCAAGAGCTTCGAGCTGTGCGGGCCGCTCGCCGAGACGACCGTCTCCGGCCTGCATATCGGCACCATGTTTCTCGGCGTCGACGGCGTGACGGCCGCGCACGGCGTCACGACGCACAACGAGCTGGAAGCGCGCATCGGCCGGCAGCTCATGGAGCGCTCGAGCCGAACGATCGCCGTCTTCGACCGCAGCAAGGCAGGGCGCGCCTCGCTGTTCGGCATCGCTCCGCTCGAGGCGCTCGCCGGCTGCATCACGGACGCGCCGCTCGACGAGCCGCTCGCCGGCGCCCTGCGCGACCGCGGTATTCCCATTTGGATTTCGGAAAGGAAGTCGAACCCATGACCTTGGTATCCTCCACCGCCATGCTGCAAGCCGCCCGGGCGGGCGGCTACGCGGTCTGCGCCTTCAACGTGCATACGCTCGAGATGCTGCAGGCCGCCGTCGAAGCGGCCGCCGAAGCGGACGCGCCGCTCATCCTGCAGTCGACGGTCGGCACCGTGAAGCATCTCGGCGCCGACTACATCGCCGCCGCCGCGAAGACGGCCGCGGCGCGCACGCGCATTCCGATCGCGCTGCATCTCGACCACTGCACCGAGTTCGACGTCATCGTGCAGTGCATTCGCGCCGGCTACACGTCCGTCATGATCGACGCCTCGCACGATCCGTTCGAAGAGAACGTGCGGCAGACGCGCCGCGTCGTCGAGCTCGCCGCCGCCGTCGGCGTGAACGTCGAGGCGGAGCTCGGCCGCGTCGGCGGCGTCGAGGACGACCTCGTCGTCGCCGACGCCGATGCGCTGCTCGCCGATCCGGACGAATGCGCCGCCTTCGTCGAGGCGACCGGCGTACCGACGCTCGCGCCCGCGATCGGCACCGCGCACGGCATCTACAAGGGCGAGCCGAACATCGACTTCGCCCGCATCGAACGCATCGCGGCGAAGGTGGACGTGCCGCTCGTGCTGCACGGCGGCTCCGGCATCCCGGAGGCGCAGGTGCGCCGCGCCGTATCGCTCGGCATGGCGAAGATGAACGTCGCCACGGAGCTGCGCATCGTGTTCTCCGACGCGATCAAGGCGGTGTTCGCCGCGAACCCGGACGAGAACGATCCGCGCAAATATATGATTCCGGCGAAGAAGGCGCTGAAGGCCGCGGCGCTCGAGAAAATTCGGCTGTGCGGCTGCGCCGGCAAAGCCGCCGACGCAAGATGAGCGCCCGGACGAGCGTCGTGACCGTCACGCTCAACGCGGCGGTCGACAAGACGTACCTCGTGCCGACGCTGCCGCTCGGCCGGGTCACCCGCGTGCCGGAGATGGTCGCGTATCCCGGCGGCAAGGGCGTCAACGTCGCCCGCGTGCTGAAGCAGCTCGGCGTCGACGTCGTCGCGGCCGGCTTCGTCGCCGGGCATAACGGCGCCTTCATCCGCACCGAGCTGACGAAGCAGGGCATCGCCCACGACTTCGTCGACCTCCCCGGCGAATCGCGGCTGTGCCTGAACATTCTGCACGACGGCGGCACGTCCACCGAGCTGCTCGAGCCGGGGCCGACCGTAACGGAGGCCGATCTCGAGGCGCTCGAGCGGAAGCTCGCCGCGCTCGCGGCCGACGCGGCGATCGTCGCCTTCTCCGGCAGCGCGCCGGCGGGGGCGCCCGCCGACGTCTACGCGCGGCTCATCGCCGTCGCGCGCGCCGCCGGCGCGCTTGCGTTCCTCGACACGAGCGGAGCGCTCCTCGTCGAGGGGCTGCGGGCGAAGCCCGACTTCGTCAAGCCGAACCAGGACGAGATCGCCGCGCTGCAGCGGCGCCCCGCCGCGACCGACGGAGACCTCGCCGCGCTCGTGCGGGAGCTCGTCGCCGGCGGCATCGGCTGCGCGGCGATCACGCTCGGCGCGGACGGCTCGCTCGTCGGCGCGGACGGCGCCGTCTACCGCGTGCGCGTGCCGGCGCTGCCCGTCGTCAGCGCCGTCGGCTGCGGCGACGCGTTCGTCGCCGGCTTCGCGGCTGCGACGCTGCGCGGCGAGCCGATCGAAGCGCGCCTGCGCCTCGCGGCCGCCGCCGCCTGCGCCAACGCGCTCCACCGCGAAGCGGGCCGCGTCGACGCGGCCGAGCTCGAGCGGCTGCTTCCGCGCATCGACGTCGCTCCGCTGTAAATTCGTCCGCCAGCAAGCATGGCGCGGGAGGCCGGCTCGCGTCCCGCGCAAAAATACAAAACATGCAGTTATTACGCCCGCCCTAACCGATGAAAGGTTTATCAACGATAAAAAATACGGCTAATTCGGATGTGGAATCGAGTACACAACCTGAAATAGCTGTATTTTTTGTTTCATCCCCCCGTGCGAACCCGCCGCGGGGACAAAATACCTGCACAAATCGTCCCCGACGACGAAGTCGACGCCCGAAGGAGGAACGTATCCGCCCCGCATTGCGTGTTGACCGCCGACCGACAGCGCAGTACGATGAAGCCACAACCCTTAAAGATCACGAAAGGAGCCCGACCGATGACGCTCGCCAGACCCCCCTGCTAATTCTCGGCCTTCCGCCGAGCTCGTCCGCCCCCGCTCGACGTTCGCAGCCGGCTTCATCTACGAACGAATCGAGAGGGGATCGCAAAGATGCATGCATTACGCAATGTTAGAACGTTATACGCCGTACGTTTCTTCCAAAGCCTCGTTCCGGCTTACGTGATCGAGCGGCTGTATTGGGAGCAGCGCGGCATGTCGATCGCGGAGGTCGTCTATACCGAGATCATCTACGCCTCGACGATCGTATTGTTCGAAATTCCGACAGGCGCGCTCGCCGACCGGTACGGCCGCAAGAAGCTGATCGTCCTGGCGGCGGCGCTCGGCTGCGCGGAGTTTCTGATGCTGCTGTACGCGGAGACGTTCTGGCACTTCGCCGTCGTCGTCGCGCTCGCCGGGGTCGCGTCCGCGGCCGCCAGCGGCTCGGAGAACGCGCTGCTGTACGACAGCTTGGACCGCGCCGGGCAGGCGAGCGCCTTCGAGCGAAAGCTCGGCCGGCTCAACGCGCTCGACCTGTCCGCGTCCGTCGCCGCGGCGCTCTCCGGCGGCTTTCTCGCCGGCCGCTTCGGCTTCGAGCTGAACTATTGGTTGTCGCTCGTCGGCGCGACCGTCGCGCTCGCGCTGTCGCTGCGCCTCGTCGAGCCCCCGGCGGCGGGAAGCGCGGGCCGGGCCGGCGAGGAAGCCGGCGAAGACGAGCGCGTCCCGCTTCGCCGCATCGCCTTGGAATCGCTGCGCTTCTTCCGCGGCCGCCGCGACGTGCGGCTCGTCCTGCTGTCCGGCATGCTCGTCGGCGCGGCGATGACGTACATCGACGAGTTTTGGCAGCTGTATCTGGATCGAATCGGCGTCCCCGTCGGCTGGTTCGGGCTGTTCTCCGCGGCGCTGCTCGCCATGCGCATGCCGGGCAGCCTGCTCGCGGACGCGCTCCTGCGCCGCTTCCGGCACCGCACGCTCTTGGTCGGCGCGCTGGCCGCGTTCGCCGTTTGCCTCGCCTGCCTCGGCTTCGCGCCCGGCGCCGCGGGCATCGCGGCGATGCTGTTCGCCTGTCTTGCGTCCGGGGCCGTCGACCCGATCGCGGCCGGCTACCTGCATCATCGGATCGACGGACCGATGCGGGCGACGATCGACTCGTTCCGGTCGCTCGCCGGGAACGGCGTCGCGCTGGCGGCCGGCCTCGGCTTCGGCTGGGCTTCGTCCAAAGCGGACGTCTTCGGCGGCTACGCGTTCCTTGCCGCCCTCTGCGCCGCGTTCCTGCTGTATTTCCTTCCCGCCGCAAAGAAAAGCTTGCCTTCATAGAAGCAGAGCAGCGGAGCCGACGGTCGTCGGCTCCGCTTTCTTTTGCGCTGCGACGGTTTTCCATTTTCTGAATAAAAGAATTTCAAAAAGGTGAAAACAACGGGGTACGGACGACGGGAGGTGAACCGAGAATGACGACGGCCGCGAAGGACGCGTTGGCGCCGCACGAGATGCTGCAGGTGCTGGAAGTGCTGACGCTCAAGAACGTGTGTCTCACGAAATCGAAAACGATGCAGGCGCTGGTGCAGGACGAGGAGCTCAAGACGATTCTCCAGACGGATGTAAAAAATTCCGCCAAGGATATTATGGAATTGCGCGGATTGCTGCAGAAGGCGCATTGAGGATAAATCGAGGAGGAGGGGTTCGATGAACGCGATATTAGAGCAAATGACGGGCATGAAAGCGTTAAGCGATCAAGTGATCGCGACCGACTTCTTGCTTGCCGCGAAGACGGGGGTCAGGACGTACGGGATCGCGATTACGGAGTCGACGCATCCCGAGGTGCGCGCGATTTTGAAGAAACAGATGGACGAAGCCGTCTTGACCCATGAGGCGATTACGGCCTATATGGTGAAGAAGGGCTTCTATCATCCGTTCGACCCGAAGGAGCAAATGCGCGTCGACCTGAAGCTGTCGGACGTCGCCCTGCAGCTCGCCGATTAGGGAGCGCTCGCGCACGGCGAACGTCGTCTCCGAAGCCGCGCCGTGGTTCGCTTTCGAGCCCGGGCGGCTTCTTTCGCTTGCGCGAAAAATAAAGGTTGCCACCCGCCCGCCGTTCGATCAAAATCCTACATGTAGCTTTCATCGGGAACAAGCGTCATTCATCGGGGGGTCGGCATACATGGGGTACGGGCAAGAACGACGGGCGAAGGGCGCATTGCCGTTCCGGACGCCTTTTTATTACGGGTGGTTGATGGTGGCCGTCGGCGCGATCGGGGTGTTTTTCTCCGGACCGGGCCAAACGTACTCGAACGCGGTGTACATCGCCTCCTACGTGGAGGAATTCGGCATGAGCCAGACGGCGGTCGCTTCCGTCTACTCCGCGGCGACGCTCGCCTCGGGGCTGCTCTTATTTTTCATGGGGCGCTGGGTCGACCGGTACGGGCGGCGCGCGATGATGACGGCGGCGGCGCTGCTCCTCGGCGCGTCCTGTCTGTATAACAGCTTCGTCGTCGGACCGGCGACGTTGTTTTTCGGCTTCTTTCTGGTCCGTTATTTCGGGCAAGGCTCGATGACCCTCATTCCGAACACGCTGGTGTCCCAATGGTTCGTCAAGTACCGCGGCCGGGCGCTCGCCTTCGCGGCGCTCGGCGGCTTGCTCGGCGCCGCGGCGTTCCCGCCGCTGACGAACGCGCTGATCGACGCCTACGGGTGGCGCGCCTCCTGGCGCATCGTCGGCGTCGCCCTGCTCGTCCTCGTCGTCCCCGTTGCCTTCGTATTGGTGCGCAACCGGCCGGAGGACGTCGGCCTGCGGCCCGACGGCGCGGCCGTCCCGCCCGCGGGCGCGCCGGAAAACGGCTCCCCGGAGACGGAGGAGGCGGCTTGGACGCTGGCGGAGGCGATGCGTACGCGAGCGTTCTGGTTCGTCATGGTTTGCGGAGCGATCCCCGCCATGGTCAATACGGGGTTGACGTTCCAACTGTTCGCCATCCTGGCGGAGCAAGGCGTCGACCGGCACACGACCGCGTACCTCCTCGGCCTCATCCCGCTCGTCAGCTTCGGCTGCTCGCTGCTGTCCGGCTTCGTCGTCGAGCGCGTCAAGGCGCATCGAATCTTGGCCTTGGCTTTCGCATTGAACCTTGTGCCGCTGGCCGCCTTGATGTACGCGCAAAGCTACGCGGCGGTGTTAACGTTCGCCGTCTCTTGGGGCGTCGCCATCGGCGTTATGAACATTCCGTTCGGCGTCATCTGGCCGAATTATTTCGGACGGAAGCACCTGGGCAGCATTCAAGGCTTTACGCATACGGCGGGGGTCATCGGCTCCGCCTTGGGCCCGATCCCGTTCGGGTGGGCGTTCGACCGGTTCGGCAGCTACTCGCCCGTACTCGCCGCCGCCGCAGTCTTCTGGGTCATCGGCTCGGCGCTGGCGCTGTTCGCCCCTCCGCCGAGCCGGGACCGCTCGTCGGCGTAGCCGGCGCGCCCGCCGTTCACCATGGCAGCAGGCGGCCCGTATCCGCCTCGAGGTAAAGCGGCTGCTCGTGGATTTCCTGCCCGCGCTCTTCGATGCGGCGCAAAATATGGGCGGCCGCCTGTTCGGGCGTATACATCGCTTCCGAGCTGAACACGCCGGTGATCATCGATTGCACCCAGCCCGGGTGAAACAGCATGACGCGGCCGCCCTCCCCCTTGATGCGGGTATGTATAATCGTCGAACCCATATTCAGCGCCGCCTTCGCCATACAATACCCGAACCAGGCCTCCCGATAGCTCTGCATGATGCTGCCGGCCTCCGAAGAAATATTGACGATCAACTTCCCGCCGCTCATGATCGGCTCGATCAACGCGTTCGTCATCCGAATCGCGCCTAAGGCCGTAATATTGTAATTCCGAAGCATGTCGTCGAAGTCGAGGTTTTCATAGATCGTCCGCTCCGTCTCCCCGAGGATCGCCGCATTGTTCAATAACAAATCCAACCGGTCCGTTCGCGACTGCACGAACGCGGCCGCCTCCTTCACGCTCCGGTCGTCTCCGATATCAACGTAAAAATTATGTAACCGTTCCGGATAAAGCGCTTTCAGTTCCGCAATCGATTCGTTCCCCCGAACGATGCCTCCCGCGAACACGGTGCCGCCCTGCTCCAGCAGCAGCCTCGTCAGCGCCAAGCCGACGCCCCGATCCGTTCCCGTCACGCATGCGATAGGGCTTTGCATGACACTTCCCCCCTCTATACTAAGAAAAAGAGTCCCAGCTTCCCCTTATTTATAGCAGGAAATGGCGGCGGAATCGATGCTTTCTTTCGAACGGAAACCCGGAATCGTTCTGTCCCGCCTCCGGCGCGTCTACAAGGCCGAGAACAACAAGCCGACGATCAGGAAGAAGCCGACCAGCATCGCGGCCGGAATGAGCGCGCTCCCGAGCGCCCGCCAAGCGGAAAACCGGTGCGCCTCGCCGATCGCCTTCAGCGCCACCGCGACGGACCAGACGGCAAGGATCAGTTCGACGGTAATGATCAGATAAAATAAAACCTGCTTCCAAGCGCTTGCGTCGATCGAGGGCGTCTCCGCCGTAAACATCTCCCCGCCGAACAGAAGCAACTGCGGAATCCATAACGCCCCCATCGCCGCCGGCATCGAGACGCCCCTGCCCAGCGCGACGAGCATATCGTCGTAGGACGCCTCCCCGCCGAGCCACCTTCCGGTGGTCCGCAGGATAAGAGCCCCTAGGTACAGCCCGATCAGTCCGCCGATCATGCCGCCGACAAGAACGACGGCGGCCAGCGCGCCTGCGGGCATATCGTCCAACGCGCTGCGCTGGGATGCGCGGTCCAGCGCCCCGACGATCCCGGCGAGGAGCGCGATCGGAAGGATACCTTTCAGCGGCTCGGGGGTATCATAACGAATAGCGCGTCACTTCCGGATTTGTTACGATGATGCTAGATTCGACGTGACCCGAAGGAGCGAAGGCGCATGACGCTGCAGCAATTGAAATATATTTTATCCATCGTAGCGTGCGGCTCGATCAGCGAGGCGGCCAAGCGGCTGTTCATCTCGCAGCCGAGCCTCTCGAGCGCCGTGAAAGACCTGGAGCAGGAGCTCGGCATCGACATCTTCGTCCGGTCGGCGCGGGGCATCGCGCTCTCCAGCGAAGGCGTCGAGTTTCTGTCGTAC
>NZ_DASQMZ010000151.1:0-3489 GCF_035645235.1 Paenibacillus sp. | reverse complement strand
CTTCACCGCCGGGGAGCCGGTGGCGCAGCCGAACCGCGTGAACGTGACGGTGTCGAGCTCGCTCGCGGATCAGGTCGCGAGCGTCGTCGGGTTGATCGACATCGACGGGGCGACGGAATCGGTGAAGCAGCAGGTGAAGCTCGTGGCGCTCGACCAAGAGGGGACAGAGCTCGACGTGGCGGTCACACCGGCCGTCGTGGACGTCGAGGTGCCGGTGACGAGCCCGTTCAAGACGGTGCCGCTGCAGGTGACGCTCGAGGGCGAGACGCCGCCGGGCTTCGCCGTCGGCGCCTTCGAGCAGAGCGCTTCGGAGGTGACGGTGTTCGCGCCGCAGGCGTTTCTGAATTCGCTGGAGTTCTACGATGGGCTGCGGATCGATCTAGGGGCGTTGTCGGCGACGCGCACCTTCGAATTCGACGTGCCGCTGAAGGACGGCGTCGAACGGGTCGACCCGGGGAAGGTCACCGCGCGGGTTACGATCGTGCCGGCGGTGAACGCGACGCTGACGGGCATTCCGTTGACGTTGAACGGGAAGCAAGAGGATTACGAGTACCGCGTCGTCGCGCCGGAGCTCGGGGCGGTCGACGTGACGGTGGAGGCGGCGCAGGACGTAATCGACAACCTCGCCGCGGAGGACGTCCGCGCGATCGTCGACGTCAGCAACTTGCCGCCGGGCGTGCATGAGCTGCCCGTCGAGTACACGCTTCCGTCGTTCGTGGAGCCGTCGCAGACGAGCGTCGGTACGGTGACGGTGGAGGTGACGGCGGTCAGCGAGGAGACGACCGCCGATCCGGCGGCGCCGGACGGCGAAGGGCCGGCGGCCGGGACGGGCAACGGAACGGGGACCGAGGACGGCGGGAAAGCGGGAGCCGACGAGGATGCGGCCGCGAACGCCGGGAACGGCGACGACGGCGAGGCGTAAGAGGCGTGGGACGGACGAATGCACGCGGTGTCTGCCCGAGACGGGCACGCTTCGCGGGGATCCGCGCGGCTCCCGGCGACGCTAAGTGTCACCTTCCCGGAGCGAGTTGCGTTTAATGGGAAGTAGTGGGCGAATGTTATGGGAAATCAGGGAGAGCGGAACATACCGGAACGATTAGACGAGAAGGAGTCGAAAGAGAGATATGGGGAAATATTTCGGGACGGACGGCGTTCGCGGCGTCGCTAACGAGGAGCTGACGCCGGAACTGGCGTTCCGCATCGGTCGATGCGGCGGGTATGTATTGACGAGAGGCGCGGCGAACGGCAAGCGCCCGACGGTCGTCATCGGACGGGATACGCGGGTATCGGGGCCGATGTTGGAGGCGTCGCTCGTCGCGGGGCTGCTGTCGATCGGGGCGGACGTCGTACGCATCGGCGTCGTGTCTACGCCGGCGGTAGCGTACTTAACTCGCAAGCTCGGGGCCGATGCCGGCGTCATGATTTCGGCGTCGCATAACCCGGTGCAGGATAACGGCATCAAGTTCTTCGGCGGCGACGGCTTCAAGCTGAGCGACGAGACGGAGCTCGAAATCGAGCGTCTCATGGATGCGGCGGTCGACGAGCTGCCCCGCCCGGTCGGCGGCGATATGGGCACCGTGCGCGACGACGCGGAGGCGAAGTGGCTGTACGCGGATTATTTGCGTTCGGTGACGCCGGTTCGGTTCGACGGCAAGAAGGTCGTGCTCGACTGCGCGCACGGCTCGGCGTTCGAGCTCGCGCCGCGCATCTTCCGGGAGCTGGGCGCCGAAGTGATCGCGATCGGCGCGGAGCCGAACGGGCTGAACATCAACGCGGGCGTCGGCTCCACGCATACGGAGGCGGTTCGCGAGGCGACGCTGCGGCACGGCGCGTTCCTCGGCTTGTCGTTCGACGGCGACGCGGACCGCTTGATCGCCGTGGACGAGAACGGCGAAGAGGTCGACGGCGACTATATCCTGCTCATCTGCGGCGACGCGCTGCGGAAGGCGGGGCGTCTCGCAGGCGACACGATCGTTACGACGGTCATGGCGAACCTGGGCTTCTTCAAGGCGGCGCGCGAGCTCGACCTGAAGACGGCGCAGACGGCGGTCGGCGACCGGTACGTCATGGAGGAGATGCGCCGCGGCGGCTTCAATCTCGGCGGCGAGCAGTCCGGCCACGTCATCTTCCTCGACTACAACACGACGGGCGACGGCATTCTGACGGCGCTGCAGCTCGCTGCGACGGTCGTCGCGTCGGGGCAGCCGCTCAGCAGCCTGAAGACGATGATGCAGAAGTTCCCGCAGGTGCTCGTGAACGTGCGCGTCGCCGACAAGAGCGGCCTGAAGGACAACGCCGCTATCGCGGCGTCGATCCGCGAAGCGGAGGCGGCGCTCGGCGAGAACGGCCGCGTGCTCGTGCGCCCGTCCGGGACGGAGTCGCTCGTGCGCGTGATGGCCGAAGGGCCGGAGGCGGCCGTCATCGAGGCGCATGTGGCGCGCATCGCGGACGTCGTCCGCGAGCAGCTCGGCGCGGCGCAATAAGGGGACGCAGCGACAGGAAAAACGGCTTCGCGCGGGGCGCGGGGCCGTGTTTTCATTTTCTCCATGAAAATCCATTGAAACTTGCAGTTGCCATGGGCGCTCATTATGCATAAGATAGGAATATAACTTTGAGGGAGAAAGCGAGGGCAGCGTAAATAGGGCATTATAAGCGCCAGAGCTTGCAGGCGGGATCGGCGGAGCGGGACGCGCGTTCGGAGACGGACGGCGGCGCCTGGCTCGCGGACGGAGCGGCTAACGGAAAGCGGCTTTAGACGAGAAGCGGATCCGCGCGGCAAGCTGACGAGGTGGAGGCGTTCGAGGAATATACGTTCGGCGGGGACCTCCCGGCAGCGCCGCTAGGCCGAGAATGGGCATGCAAAACGAGAAGGCGACTTCTCCGACAAACATCCCATACGGCGGCAATCATTCATTACACGGCGAATCGAGTTTCGGCAACGGTATGTTTGCAACGGAGATGCAAAAGTACATCTACCGAAGCCACATATTGGCCGGAACCGCGCGCCTACTTTAAAACTGCACTTCTTCGAGGGCAGATCAAGGATGTCGAAGGGATGGAATGCATTTATAGACCCCAGCGGTCGAAATGCAGTGTTCCCTTGGCCTACCTTTCCCCCTGCGTGCGTAGCGGTAGCAGAGTTGTGGCTGTTTTTTCTTAGGCGGACGCGGTCCGTTTCTTTAGAGCTGTTCGGTTTGGGGATGGCGGCATTTTCGAAAATTAGGGTTTGACATAAATTGGTAAGGTTTCGGGGTTGCCCGAGGCCCTAGTTTCGTACGCCCCTCTCCTCCCAATCACTTACAAATTCGGAGGGATCTTTCTATATGTGTGGAATCGTAGGATATATCGGTCATCGGGATTCGCAAAACATCTTGGTCGAGGGCCTCAAGAAGCTTGAATATCGCGGGTACGACTCCGCGGGCATCGCGGTGTACAGCGACGAAGGCCTCGTCGTTCGGAAGGCCAAAGGGCGCCTCGCGGTGCTGGAAG
>NZ_DASQMZ010000150.1:0-11748 GCF_035645235.1 Paenibacillus sp. | reverse complement strand
ATGACCCGGGTTTTGTAGCTGAGCCCGAGCTCGCCGAAGCTGTCGTTGCCGCTGCGAATGCGGTACGTGACCTCGCCGATCCCGGACATGTCGTCCGGCACCAGTCCGCGCTGCGGGTAGTTTTGGTCGACGGGCTCGGTTTTCACGTTGGCGTAAGCGAACGCCTTGGCTTTCCAAGCGTTCGGATCAGCGTCCTCGTAGTCCTCGAACAGCAGCAGGCTGCTGTCCTGGATATGGAGGATGCGGCGCGTGACCGGATTGTACGCCAGTTCGACGACGTCGCCCGCTTCCAGCTCGACGCGGCCGCCGACGATGTCGCGCAGCTTGCCGGATTGCTGCTTCAGGTTTAACACCGTATCCAGATCGAAAACGTACGTCCCCCCGTCTTCGTCCGTCAGCGAGCCCATCGCGTACGGCGTCATTTGCTGCATCGCCGCGATCGTGAGGCGCTTGCTGCCGCGCGCCGCCTCGATGCGGATCGCTTCCCCGGCGGCGTTCCTCGTGACGGTCAGCTGGTCGCCGACGAGCAGCTCGCTCACGCCGATCGCCGATGTCGATTCGGCGGTTTCGACGATCGTCAGCTCCACCTCGACATCGTCCGCCAGCGGAACGGCGATCAGCTCGGCGCCCGCGTATCGGGCATCGTCCGGTCGAATGTGGACGGCGTTCTCCCCAGCGCGGTGCGCGCGGAAGTCTCCCGTCACCTGCTGCGCGGGCGCGGCGTCGGCGGCGTTCCCTTCGACCTCGAAGCGGAACGTCGCCTCCCCGCCCTCGGCCTTCGCCGCGCCGGGCTGCGCCGCGTTCGATTTCGCCACGACGAACGTGCCGTCGTCGCGTCGTTCGAGCGCGTACCAGGCGCTGTCCAACCCGCCGAACGTCAGCGCGCCGGCCGTATCCTTCGCCGAAGAAATCGAGATCGCGAGGCGATCGCGCTCGATGCGCTCGATGAAGGCATGAACGGTCTGCTGCGGGTCGTCGAGCGCGAGCCGTACCGGATACTTCCCAAGGGCGCCTGCGCCTTGCACCGCATACGCGGCGGGCAGCGTCTCCGAAAGCGCCTCGTAGACACGCGACTCCACGGATCCATACCGACCTTCTTCGTACAACCGCGAAAGCTCCATCCAGACGCCGGAGGCTTCGAGCGCGGAACGGTTCGCCTCCAGCAGCTTCTCCGCTTCCTTCGCGGCGCCGACCCAGCGATTCAGCGCCCGCGTCTGCTTCTCCGTGAACGATACGTTCGGATCGACGTGGCCGCTCTTGCCGTTCTCGATGCCGAACGCGACTTCCTGCAGGCCGACCCACGACTCCAGTCCCGCCGGCAGCCCGGCGGCGTCGAGCTCGAATTTCACGTACAGTTCGGTGCGTCCCGCCGCGTGATCGTCGAGATCGACCGTATTTCGAACCGGTCCGGATTTGGAAAGCTCATGGACGAGCGTTAAAGCATCCGGGGACGGACCGGCGGAAATGCGAATCCGTTTCGACCCGTCCTGCGGGTCGAAGTAATTGATCGCTCTCGCGTAATAGGATACGGTCAGCCGATCCAGCGTTTTGCCGCCGTCGCTTACCTTGTAGACGACGGCGCCGGGACGGCTCGTGTCCGTAACGGACAGGTTCCATTCCCAATCCGTACGGCGTTGCAGGTTGTCGATGGCGTGCACTTGCTCCAAATAAGCGTCATCTTTGAAATGCTGCTCCAGCAGCGTCAACGAATAGGTGACGGGCTCGTACGTTCGATCCGCCCTGTCGATTTCCTGCTGCAGCGCCGCGTATTGCGAAGGCGCTAAATTATAAATGAACACATGATCCAACCCGTTGGCATAGGCAAGCGCGACAGAGTCGAAATTGCTCCCCAGCATGGACGCTTCCAAATTCGTGTTCGCCGTGCGGCCGTGGGCCAGCTGATACTCGAGGCTTTGCCGCGCGTCGACGAACGTCCATTCCGTGCCGAGGTTGGCCGCGTCGATCAGCCCCGTCTCCCAGAAGCGGTATACGTCGTCGTGAAACGGAAACTTGACCTCGTCGAACCCCTGCGAATAAATTTTAGCGTACAGCGGACGTCCGTCGTCGCCGGCCGCCGCCGCGCTTGCCGCGCCGGCCGGAACCGGCTCGCCGCGGAGCCCTTCCCGCATCGCTCCCGCGATGCCGGCGTTGTATTTCGTGACTTGATACAGCAGCCACAGCCGCTCGTCGAGCGACAGCCCGTCGGCCGGATCGAGCGCGATGCCGTCCCGCGCCGCGTTCGCCGTCATCGCCGGGTTAAAGTCCGCGCTTTGGTTCGGCGTCGCTCCGGGCATGCCGACCGCCCAGTACGCCGGTTCGCTGTCCATAATGAGCCCCGACACGACCGGATGCCGGCCCTCGGCGCGCATTTCCGCGTAACGCTTCGCCAAGTAGGCCATATGCCGCTTCAATCGCTCCTGCTTGAACGCGTTAAACCGCTCGTTCGCGACGGTCAGCCAAGGCGTGCTGCTCCATTGATTCGGAATGCTGAGTCCGTACCCGCGGTCGGGATCGTATACGACCTGCTGGTACGGGACGTCAGACCAGTAGCCGCCTAACCCGTCAGGTCCGTTCGGCGTGCCGCCCCACCACGTATCGAACTGAATGTTGACCGGAAGACCCGCGTCGTCGGAAAGCGAGAGGATGTAATCGATCTGCCGTTCCACCTCTTCCGGCGTCCACTTGGCGTACCGGAGCTGGACGCCGAAGCCGATCGTCATCCGATCGTTCCCGCGCAGCGAACGGCCGATCCGCTGAACGAGCGCGAGATCTTCCGCGTAATTCGTATATCCGATCGGCACGAGGATCGACAGCAGCATCGGCCGATCCGCGCCTTCGGCGGCGGCCGCCGCGTCGAAGCCGGAATACACCCGCAGCTTCCCGAGGTGCACGTCCCCGTCGTACCGGTTCACGATGCGGATTTCCATCTCGTCGTCCGCCGCGGGCAACCCGCCCGTCGCCGCGACGAAGTAATGGTTCGGCCCCGCGCCGCGCACCTGATAGCTTCTTGCGTACGTTTTTACGCCGTTAATGTAAATATCGTAGGAAATATATTGCTCTTGCCGTTTATGGATTTCTTGGATGTCCAGCGTCACCGGCGCGCCCGGTACCACCTTGGCCGTATAGGCGACGGCGCTGCCTGCCCCTCGCAAAACGCGTGTGTCGTACGTGCGCTCCTGCTGTCCGATCGTTTCGCGAACCGTTTCGAATTCGCTTTCGCCCTCGATTTTCATGCGATGCTGATGCTCGTTGCCGTTCGGCCCCATCTCGATGACGTCCAACCCGACCTCTCCTTTGTCCCCCGTCTTTGAGAACGACATCGCAGGAAATGCGGTAACCAGCATCGTTCCGACCAATACCGTACACAGCCGTTTCATCCATACCGCTTGAACCATCGCGCAGCTCCTTTCGTTTTTACGAAAATGCAATCGACAGCGTAACGATCTTCTTGGCTTGCAGCCGCAGACGCACTTGCTTGGCGCCGTCCGCCGCTTCCGTTACCGGCACGCGGCGCAGCTTCCCGCCGTGCAGCGCGGTTTCCCATACTTCGGCGGCCGGGAAGCGCAGCTCGAGCGCCGCCTCCCGCTCGGCTTCTGTCACGTTGACGAGCCGCAGCTCCATGCCGTCGCCGTCCGGCAGCGGGCGCATCGCGGTGACGTCCGCCGCGTCGCCGCCTTCCAGGAGGCGAATCCACGACGCCGTCGCCGCGAGACGGCCGCCGGCCGTCGGCGCGCCCGCCCAAGTCGCGACGAGCGCCGGCATATGCGCTTCGTTCGCGGCTTGCCATGGCGGCGTCGCGGCGTCCCTCGGCTCCCAAGCGACGGCGTACTCGAACGTCATCTCTCGCAAACATTGGCTCCCCGGCGTTTCCAGCCCCGGCCCGGGCCTTACCTTCGTCGCCATGCCCCGGTCGCTTCCCGCGAGGTGCGAGACGCCGCGGAACAGCGTAACGGCGATCGCGCCGTCGGCGGACGGGTCGCTCACGTCGCCGACCCACTCGTACTCGTGAAGGCCGTGCGCCGTGACCGTCAGTCGACGCTCGCCCGCCTCCGCAAACAAATACCGGTGGAACGGATGCTGCGTCGGTTCGTTCTCGATCCACGCCTCGCGGCTCGGCTGCGCCGCCGCGTCCGGGCGGGCGATGCAGTCGAAGGCGGCCCCCGCCGCCACCGGCGCCGTCTTCCCCCGAACCGGGAACAGCACGCGGAGGCGGTGATCCCGCATCTCGTTGCGCACATGCGTACGGAGATGCAGCGTGCGGCTTCCGTCCAGGAGCGTCAATACGGTCCTAAGGCGCAGCGGCTTCGTCTCGTCGCTGCGCGCTTTCGCGTCCGCCGTCGCCGACACCGGCACCGCCAGCTCATGCGTCACCGCAAGCTGGCTCCAGCCGAGCCCCGAGGCGAGCAGCTCGACGCCGACCGGCGCGCCCGTATACGCTTTCCGGTTGCGGACCGGCGGCGAATACACGTAGCCATCCCCGACGTCGCCGGAGTCTTCGAAGGAAAACAGCGACTCCGTCCGTTCGCCCGTCTTCAAATCCGTCCATTGGATTTGTCCGCCCGATCCGATTTCTATGCGTACGATGCCATTGTCCAAATACGGCGCCCCTGCGTGCAGCGGCAGCGCCGCTTGCGCCGGCGCCTCCTCCGGCCGGGCGGCCGCTACGATGTAGCCGAACGCCGGGAGCCGAAACCGCGCGCGCACGCGCATTCTTCGGACCGCCGCGCGGCTGAGCGGATAATCGCCGCTGTACCGGCTGATCGGACAGACCGGCGCGTCGCCGATAATCTCCCCGTAATGCACCGTGCCGTCGCGCTCCTCGATTCGCACCGTTCGATACACGGTTTCCGTCGACGCGCAATCGATCTCGAATTCCGCGAGCGCCTCGCGCGGATGCGGCAGCGTGTTGAATACGAGCACGCGCGTATCCCCCGGGGCCATCCAAGCGCCGTCCGCTTCGCGCACCAACGTTTGCAGCGTCTCCTCGCACAGCTGTTCGCCGATCTGCACCGCCTTCGCGTAGCGCAGCTCCATCTCGTCGTGCACGGCGTCCACGCTGCAGCCGCAGATGCTGTCGTGCGGATGGTTTTGGAGCACGTACCTCCACGCTTGCCGCACGAACGCGGGGTCGCTGCGCCCCAGCGCCAGCGTCGACACCGCCTGCAGCGGCTCGACCGCCAGCTCCAGCAGCCGTTGGGCGTCCGCGTTCTGCTGCTTGAGGTACACGCGGGAGGACAGCACGTTCGGCAAAATTAAATTGATCGCTCCGTCCTTCGCGTGGTTCGTGCGGCGGAACTCGCCCCGCAGCACCTGCGGCTCGGCGAGCTCGCCGAACACGAGCGCCGCGTACGCCGGCAGCGTCGTCTGCTCGAGCGGCACCGGCTTCGAGCGGTTCCACGCGTCGATGCGCCGAGCGACGTCGTGCTGCGGCTCCAGATGGTCGAAGCCGTTCATCAGCAGCACGCGGCCCGTCCGGCTGTGCCCCCCGACTTGCGCGACCAGCCGTTCGATGCGTTCGATCGCTTGCTGCGGGTCCGCCTCCCAATTCATCAAGCTGGTGTAGCCGTACCAATACGGCAAATGAATCGTCTTGATCCGGTCCCCGCTCGGCGCTTCCCACTCGAACTCCGTGGGCGCCTCCTCGGGACTGCCGTTCAGCCCTCTCCAAATCAGCGCGTATTCCAAGCCCAGCCCCGCCAGTATTTGCGGCATTTGGGCCGTGTGGCCGAACGTGTCGGGCATATACCCGACCTTCGAGATCGGCCCGATGCGGCTTCCGACACGATGCCCCTCCTCCATGTTTCGGATGAACGATTCCGCGCTTACGAGAAAGCCATCCATCAGCACGTACCACGGTCCGATCGTGAGACGGCCCGAGGCGGCCAGCCGTTGCAGCGAGCCGAGCGCCTCCGGACGCAACTCCAGATAATCCTCCAATAGGATCGTCTGGCCGTCCAAGTGAAACCGGTACGCCGGATCGGCCTCCATATGCGCCAGCAGCCGATCCAGCAAGCCGACCAACCGATACCGGAATTGTTCGAACGGCAAATACCATTCCCGGTCCCAATGCGTATGGGAGACCAGATGGATCGTTTTCGTAGGTGTATTCGACAATTGCGCTCCTGCCCTTCTGGGTTATGCCTTAATGGCTCCCGACGTCATGCCTTGCACGAAGTATTTCATCGTAAAACCGAAGAGCAGCATCAGCGGGATCGACGACAGCGTCATGCCCGAAAACACTTGCCCGTACAAAATTTGCTGTTGATCCATAAAGCGATACAAGCCCACGGTCACCGTCATGCGCTCCTGATCGGGAAGCACCAGCAGCGGCCAGAAGAAATCGTTCCACGTCGTGAGCACGTTGATCAGAGCCATCGACAAAATGATTTGCTTCGAAAACGGCAGCGCGATATGAAAAAACGCTCGCGCTTCCGAGCCTCCGTCGATGCGGATGCTCTCGAACAGCTCGCTCGGAATTTCCTCGATGAACGTGCGCAGCACGATGATCGTCACCAGCTGCCCGACCGCGATATAAGGCAGAATCGCCGCCCACGGCGTGTTGATCAGCCCCAAATCTTTCACCAGCACGAACTGCGGCACGAGCGTCAGGATGCCCGGAATCATCAGGAACGCCACAAGCACGCCGTAGAGCAGCGGCTTTCCCGGGAACCGGTAACGCGCGAACATGAACGCGGACAGACAAGCGATCAAGCATACGCCGACTGCGGACATGCCCGAGATAAACATCGAATTGATCATGTACGTCTTGATCTTGGCGAAGGTGTCCGCGTAAAATTCGAAATGCGGCTCCGCCGGGAACCCGAAGTAGTTCGTCTGCAGCTGAAAATTCGTCTTCACGGAAGATACCAGCATGAAATACAACGGGAAAAGCGTCAGAAACAGCAGCGCCGCCAAGACGACGATCATCGCCGTCCGAATCCATCGGTCTCTCGTTCTCATAAGTCCACTCACCTATGCCTTTTTCTTGATCAGAAACTGATTGGCCATGGAAAACGCGATAATGATGAAAAACAGGATGACGCCCACCGCCGACCCGACCCCAAGCTTCCCGTATACGAACGCCTGGTTAAACATGTACAATCCGGGAACGGTCGTATCGAAGCCGGGACCGCCCTTCGTCAAGATGTACTGGTCGGAAAACTGCTGAATGCCGCCGATCAGCGTCAACAGCGTCGTCAGCTTCAGCTGCGGGATGATGAGCGGCAGCGAGATGCTTTTGAACAGCTGCCACCCTTTCGCGCCGTCCATGCGCGCGGCCTCGTACAGCGAGCCGTCGATCGACTGAAACCCCGCAAGGTAAATCAGGAAACCCATGCCCCCGATGAAGGGGAACCCCTTAAACAACAGCGCGCCCAGCGCGGTCGCCTGCGAATCGCCCAGCCACACCTTCGTCCACGACTCGAGCCCAAGCATGGTGAGCAGCGTGTTCAACATGCCGAAGTTCGGCTCGTAGAAAAACAGCCAGAACAGCGTTAATACCATGCCGGGCACGACCATCGGCACGACGAAGCCGGTCTTGAAGAAGGCGCCCGCCTTCGAGTCGCCGAGTAAATACACCCAATACGCGCCGATGACCGCGAACGCTTGGATGACGACGATCATCCATGCCAGAAAAATCGCTAGTATCCAAAAGGAGTTCAGGAACACCGGATCGCGGAGAGCGTCGACGTAGTTCTGGAAACCGGAGAAGCTCGGGTTATAATAATTTCGCATCGTCCAATCGTAGAGCGAGATGCGAAACGCCTCGAAGGCCGGGTAAACCAGAAACAAGCCTACGAACGCGAAGCTCGGCAGCAAACATAGGTAGATGTAACGGTGCTTCATGGTCGCCTCTCTCCCGGGGAATGAATGAGAGGGGACGCGTTGTTCCCCTCTCTCGTTGACCGACTTATAAGTGTTCTTCCAGCTTCCAATCCGGATTCGCCTTTATGGCGTTATCCGCATACTTTTGCAGATTTTTGCCGAACGCCTCGAGGAATTGCTCCTCCGACATTTTGCCTTCGAGGAATTGCTGCTGCGCCTTAAACCACAAGTCTTTCTGCTCCGGCTCGAAGTTGTTGAAATTCGCGACGAACCCGGTTTCCTCTCCGAAGCTGTCCATGACCGGCTTCAACAGCTCCGGCACCGGCACGCCCGCCACCGGCGGAATCGTGAGCAGCTCTTCCGTCATCAGCTTCGCGCCTTGGTTCGGATCGGAGAAGAAATGCAGGAACTGAAGCGCGGCGTCCAGCTTGCCGTCCTTCGCCGCCTTCCCGGAGATCGAAATTTCCGGAGCCGCTCCGATTTTGTACTTCTTGCGCTCGTCTTCGCCGAGCGGGGAAAACCCTTTATCCAAGTAAGGAATCGCCGCGATCCCGTAATCGACCGTGTATCCGCCCTGCAAATGTTGATTCGGATACCAGCTGCCGTTCAGCACCATCGCCGACTTTCCGTCGTTGAACAATCCTTCGAATTCCCAGCTTGCCGTATTAAAGCCTTCGTTAAAGTAAGGGGAAAGCGTCTTGAGCGTCTTCAGGTATTCTTTCAGTTCCGGAGAATTCTCGTTGATAAGCCCCTTCTTGACCGCGAGCACCCATTCGTTCATTTCGACTTCGCCGTTTTTGTTCAGCACGTCGAATTCCGCAAGCCTCGGACGAAGCAGCGTCATCCACAGATCGGAGGCGAGCCAGCTCAAGTTCCAATCGAGCGAGTTTTGCAAGCTGAAGCCGATGTAGCCTTTGTCGTGCGCCTTCTTCGCGACGTCGATCATTTCGGAGATCGTCGCCGGCGGCTGCGTCACGCCGATTTCCTGAAAAATCTTTTTATTGTAGTACAGGTTTACCGTTACGATTTGCGCCGGAATGCCGTACAGCTTCGGCTTGTTCGGGTCGGTTTTGTCTGAAGCGCTTTCAATCGTGCCCGGCAAATACGTTTCCTTCCATGGCTTGCCGGTGTACTGATTCGCTTCGTTCATGTACGGGTACAGGTCGATAATCCAATTGTTTTTATGCCACGTCGCCCGGTCGCCGCCGTTATAGTAAACAATCTCCGGCTCGCTCCCCGCGATAAACTGCGCTTCGATGAATTTCTCGAATTCGCCCGCAGGTACGTACTGCAGCTTCACCTTGTGGCCCGTTTTCTCTTCGAACGCTTTCACCAGCTTCTCGTAGGCCGGCCACGCGGATTCGCCCTGAATATGCACCATCGTGAGCTCTTGCGGCTTCGGGGCGGCAGGCTCTTCCTTCGCCTCTTCCTTCGCGGGCGTCTCCGCCGCCGTGCCCGCGTCGTTCGCCGGAGGCGCCTCTTCCGTCGCTCCGCCTCCTCCGCCGCAAGCCGTCACCAGCACTGAAACCGCTAACAAAAATACCATGGCCAAGCTGAAACGTTTCTTCATCTTCCGTTCCCCCTAGATTTGGTTGGTGGTTGCTAACAAATCCGCGCAGGTGGCGCCAGGGATGTATCTCACCGGCAGCACTTCGCGGAGCGGTTCCTGTGGCCCTTGCGTGATCGTCTTGATCAAATATTCCGCCGCGATCGTACCCAAACTGGCGATGTCGTGCTCCGAGCGGGACAACGGCTTCTCCGACATCTCCTCCCAACCGGACGCGCTCATGCTGATGACGCTGAGCTGCTCCGGCGTCGAGTACCCGAGCCCGCCGGCCGCCCTCATCACCCCGAAGGCGAGCAGGTCGTCGGCCGTAAGAAACAGCGTCGGCTTCGCACTCTCCTTCAGACATTGCACGGTGTGCTTCATCGCCGATTGCATCGTCAGGTCGGTATGAATTTCCCGCACGACGACATCGGCATCCGCCGACTCTTCGACCGCCCGGGCGATGCCTGCGCGCAAATCCTCCGCCATCGTCATCGACTCCGGCGCATTCAAAAACACAATGTGCCGATGTCCGTTCTCGATCGCTTTCATCGCGCTCAAGTACCCCGATTGCTTGTTGTCCCCGTCGACGTAGTGCACCCCTTCCATCTCCACGGCCGGCCTGCCGATCAGCACGTAAGGGACGCCTTCTCTCGTCAATTCCACGATCTCCTTAATGTTCAAAGCCGGACACGTGATGATATAACCGCCAACCCGCTTCTCCCGGTATAACCGTTTGAACATTTCACTGTAATTTTCCCCCGCGCTCGCCGTGAACAGCTGAAGCACGAAGTCGTGCTGCGTCATGTAATGACACAGCGCCGAGGTCAGCGTCGAAAAAAACATGTTTTGTCTGACCTGTTCCGTCGTGAAGGGCATGAATAAACCGATGGCTTTCGTCGTTCTCATGACCAGCGACCTTGCCGACACGTTCGGATGGTAATCGAGCATGGCCATCGCCCGATTCACCGCCTCCAGCGTTTCCGGCTTCACAAGGTTGGGCGTATTCAGCACTCTCGACACCGTCTGCCTAGACACCCCAGCAAGCTTCGCAACGTCATTAATTGTGCTTGCCACGTCCTTGCCCCCTCATAATGTGAACGTTCACATTGATAATGTAAAGGACAATTTTAGAAGTGTCAATACATTTTTGTGAACGTTCACAATAGAAAGAAACGTTTAAAAAAACGAAACGAAAAAACCTCCCGAACCCACCGGCGTCGCCGATGCGGGAGGCATGAATCGTCGTTCGAAAACGTTAAAACACCCACTTGCCGTCTTTCTGCACGAGTTCGCCGTCGAGGTACATTTCGCCGCCGTCCTTCAGCCCCTTCACGATATCCCAATGGATGACCGAGACGTTGCCGTCGGGACCGCCCTTTTCGTACGCTTGCCCGAGCGCGAGGTGGATCGAGCCGCCGATCTTCTCGTCGAACAAGATATCCTTCGTCGGCCGATCGATGCCGAAGTTGGCGCCGATGCCGAGCTCGCCGAGGTATCGCGCGCCTTCGTCCGCGTCCAGCGCTTCGAACAAGAAGGCCTCGCCCTTCTGCGCCGACGCCTCGACGACCTTCCCCTCGCGGAACGTCAGACGGATGCCGGAAATTTCGCGGCCCTTGTACGTCGTCGGCCACTCGAAGAAGATCGTGCCTTCGGTCTTGCGAAAATTAGGCGTGTAGTAAAACTCGCCGTCCGGCACGTTGTGCCGCCCCGCGGCGACGATGCCCTTGCGGCCTTCGATGTCGACCGTCACGTCCGTGCCGTTCGATCCGACGATCCGCACCTTGCTCGCGGCGTCGAACCTCGCGGCGGCCGCCAGCATCGAACGCTCGATCTCGGCGTAGTCGACGTTCGTCGCGCCGAAGATAAAGTCCTCCAGCTCCTCGAGCGACATCTCCGCGTCCTGAGCGTAGCCTTGCGTCGGGTATTTCGTCAGCACCCACTTCGCTTTATCGGCCATCAAATGTTCGAGCGCCGGCCGTCGCGCCTTGCTTCGCGCCGTCGTCCGCCAAGATTCGACGTTCGTGAGGTCCTTCGTGTTTTCCTCGGACAAGATGTTGATGTAGCCGTCCATATGATAGAACAGAAGCTCTTGCCAGCCCGCGTACGACAGCTGTTCCTCCGAGCCCTCCCGCAGGAACGTGCCGAGCAAGCCCGGAACTTCCACGTTGGTGTGCGGATGGCCGCCCGCCTTCAGCACCGCTCGGTAAGCTTCCTTAATGAGCGGAATCGCGCTCGTCGAGCCGCTGATCAGGATTTTCTCTCCCGGCTGCACCCGGAGCGAATGGTTCACCAAAATATGCGCCAGCTTCACGACTCTTTCGTCGGCCATCGAACTCTCACCCCTGTTCTATATTCATCTTCCTATTATATGCGAA
>NZ_DASQMZ010000149.1:0-9392 GCF_035645235.1 Paenibacillus sp. | reverse complement strand
ACGCGCCGCTCGCGTCGACGACGATCGCCGTCTCCTCGGCGCCGGCCGGCGCCGCCTCCCGGCGCACGCGCCACTCGTCCGTCCGGGCCGCCAGCTTCCACAGCACGCGCGAAAGCGAATCGCCGTCCCGATACGGACGGGAATCCGCCGGCTCGTCGCCCTCGCGGCGAAGCCGGCCTTGCCGGCCCGCGCCGAGCGCCAGCAAGGCGCGATCGACGTCGTAGCCGTACCGCCGCGGCCGCGGCGCGACGGCCACGTCCTGCGGCGCCGAACGCGCGCGCGATCGATGCTGCACGAGGCCGAACGGATCGCCCGCCCACAGCTCGGCCGGCTCGAACGCAAACACCCCGCGCCGCGGCAAGGGCAGCGCGTACCGGTACGTCGCCCGCGTCGACCACCATGCACCGAAGAATAGGTCGTGCTCCGCCTCGCCGACGCGCTCGCGCACAACGAGCCATGGCAGGGGCAGCGCGAACGGCCGCCGCAGCGTCACTTCGACGATCGCCTCGTCCCCCGCCTCGAACGCGCCGTCGAACGTCTCGCGCCCGTCCGACGAACGGACCGTCCGCGACACGCGCACCCCGGCGAGGCCGAACCACCGGACCGCGAAGCCGTACGCCGCGATCAAGCTATAGGTATAAAACAAGAAGGAAAACGCGAAGCCGCCCCGCGCGGCGAAGCCCCAGCCCAGCAGCGCCCACGCCGCCAGGACGGCCCAGCGGTGCGAGCGCATCACACCGCGCCTCCGATGCGCGACGGATTCGGCGCCGAAGGTACCGGCGTCGCCGCGACCAGCTGCGAAACGACGCTCTCTGCCGTATGCCCGGCGAAGCTCGCCTCCGCGCGTACGCTTAACCGGTGGGCGAGCGCGGGCACCGCTAGCTCGCGACAATCGTCCGGAATGACGTACGACCGCCCGCGCAGCAACGCGAGCGCCTGCGACGCGCGGTACAGCGCGAGGGACGCCCGAGGGCTCGCGCCGAGCGCGAGCTCCGGTCGCGTTCGGGTCGCCTGCACGAGGGCGACGATATATTGCTTTACCGGCTCGTCCACGTGAACCGCCGCCGCCTCGCGCTGCAGCTCCCGCACCTCCTCCGCCAGCAGAAGCGGCTGCGGCGCGGACGCTTCGACGGTCGGGCGCGACAGCAGCGCCGCTTCTTCGTCCCGCGTCGGATAACCGAGCCGCACACGCAGCAGGAAGCGGTCGAGCTGCGCCTCCGGCAGCGGGTACGCACCCTCGAAGCCGAGCGGATTTTGCGTGGCGACGACCATGAACGGCCGCGGCAGCTCGTACGTCTCGCCGTCGACCGTCACGCGCCGTTCTTCCATCGCCTCGAGCAGCGCCGACTGCGTCTTCGGCGAGGTGCGATTCAGCTCGTCCGCCAGGACGACGTTCGCGAAGATCGGCCCCGGCCGAAACTCGAACGACTCCGTCGATTTCCGATAGATCGACACCCCGGTGACGTCCGAGGGCAGCACGTCGGGCGTAAATTGGATGCGGCGAAAGCTGCACCCGAGCGCGCCTGCGGCCGTCTTCGCGAGCAGCGTCTTTCCGACCCCCGGCACGTCCTCGAGCAGCACATGCCCCCCGCTAAGCAAAGCTACTAACAAATGCTCTATCGCGTCTCTTTTCCCGATGACGACTCTCTCGATCTGCCGCGCGACGCCGTCTAGCAACGCTTGCGGGCGATCCCACAGCTTGCCTTGGCCGGATAACCGCATGATCCGAACTCCTCCTTGACTCTCGTAACCGAATGATTACTGTCAAGTGTGCCCGGAATGCGAATCTTTTAGACCTGGTTTCCGCGAAATGGTAGATATGATATATTGTGAAACAATAGAGTTTATCGCGATGCCCGCCGCCGGGGTCCCGCGTTATCGGTACGCGCGCAGTTCAAGCGCCTTCGAGACGAGAAGCTCGAGCTCCGCGTCCTGCAGCGGCGTCTCCTCGTGGCGGTACTTGAAAGCGCTGACCGCTTCCGCGACGGCGTGCACGTCTTCGAAGCCGACCGTCAGCGCGACCCCCTTGAGCGTATGGGTTTGCCGATACAGATGTTCGACGAGCGCGTCGTCCGACAAGGCGCCTTCGCGCCACCGATGCACCGCATTCGCGATATCGGCGCTCTTCGCGCGCAACTCGTCCAAAAAGAGCGTTCTGGTCGCCTCCAGTATCCGCCGATACCGTTCATCGTTCGTCACTCGTC
The DNA here is from genome assembly GCF_035645235.1 of Paenibacillus sp. Classification (GTDB taxonomy): domain Bacteria; phylum Bacillota; class Bacilli; order Paenibacillales; family YIM-B00363; genus Paenibacillus_AE. The sequence continues at coordinate 7,188 of NZ_DASQMZ010000149.1, read as the reverse complement.
GCCCACCCCGGCTTTTTCATTAACAACCTTGACCTCTCAAATTATACCATATTCGGAGGCAGATTCCGTGGGAAAAAATATTGCGCTCGTCGACGATTCCAAGTCGTTCTGTATGCTCGTCTCTTCGCTGCTCGCCTCGCGCGGCCACATGGTCGTCGCGTTCCACGACGCCGAATCGTTCCTCGCGAACGACGTGAAGCGCGACGCCTTCGACCTGTTCTTGTTCGACATCAACCTGCCGGGCATGGACGGCCTCGAGATGATCGCTTGCCTTAAATCCGACCCGGAGCTCGCCCATACGCCGACGCTGCTGCTGACCGGCGACGCGACGAAGGGCCGCGTAACCCAAGCGGCGAACTACGGCATCGCCGGCTACATCGCCAAGCCGATCGACCCGGAGCCGTTCGTCCAGCGCGTCCTCGCCGTCCTCGCCCTCCGGTAAATCGACGCGGCGGCTTGCGTCGCCGCGGGCTCCGCGCGAGATTCGGCTTTTCGAGCCGGCCAGCAAAAAACAAAGGGAGCCCCGCCGGAATCGCTACCGGCCGGGCTCCCTCTTTCATGCTCGCATATGCTCGACGAGCCGATACAGCGTCTGCGACGCATCCTGCAGCTTCCGCATCGAGGCGTCCAGCCGTTCCATTCGGGCGTACTGCTCTGCGGCGTAGCCGCTAAGCTCTCCGGAACGGTCGACGGTCTTCGCGGAGAAAATCGCCATCTCGTCGACCGCGGCGCTGACCTGCTCCGAGCCGGCCGCCAGCTGCTGCGACACGGCGGAGACGTCCTCGATCTGATGCGCCACCGTCCCCATCGCGCCGCGGATTTCGCCGAAGCGCGCATAGGCGGCATCCAGCTTGCGCGCCCCTTCATCGACGTCCGCCGCCGTCTCCTGCAGCGCGCGCGCCGTCCCGGTCGCCCCTTCGCGGATCGACTCTAGCAGCTCGCCGATGCGGCCCGACGATTCGGCGGACTGCTCCGCCAGCTTGCGCACCTCGCCCGCGACGACGGCGAAGCCGCGGCCCGCTTCGCCGGCCCGGGACGCCTCGATCGCCGCGTTCAGCGCAAGCAGGTTCGTGCGCTTCGCGATATCCGCGATGAGCGCGACCGCCTCGCCGACGCGCTCCGTCAAGGCGCGCTGCTCCTCGGCGGCGGCCGTCGACGCTTCCACGGAACGGAGCGTCTCCCGCATCTGCGCCAGCGTCTCCTCCATCAACGCCCCGCCCTCCGCCGCAAGGCCGTTCGCGGCCTGCGACGCCTCGGCGACCGTACCGGAATTTTCGGCGATGCGGCCGATGCCCGTCGCCATCTCGCGCATCGATTTCGCGCTGTCCTCCGCGCTGGAGCGCTGCTGCCGCGCGCTCGTTTCCATCTCGTCGACGGTGCCCTTCATCCGTTCGCCGTCCGCCTTCGAAGCCGACGCAAGCTCGGACGTCCGAGCGGCCGAATCCGCCAGCGCCGCCGACAGCTCCCGGACCTCGCCGACGACGCGACCGAAACCGGCGCGCATCGTCTCGTACGACCGCGTCAGATCGCCGATTTCGTCGCGGCGCATTCGTTCCCGCGCGGTCGCCGCCGCGGTCAGATCGCCGCCGGCGACGGCTCCGAGCGCCGACGCAAGCCGCTGAACCGGCCGGACGATGCGCGCGCGCAGCCAGACGATAAGCGCGATCGCCGCCAGCGCGAGCGTCGCGGCGACCAAGGCGAGCGTCCGCAGGACGTTCTTCGCGACCCGGTCGGACGCCTCGAGCGGCGCGGCGACGGTCAGCGTTCCGACGCGTTCGCCGTTCCAGGCGGCGAGCGGAACGGCGTATTCCCCGAGCCGGCCCGCTTCCCCGAGCCGAACCCGAAACCCGTCCCCCGCGGCCGGCGCGTCCGCGCCGGGGACGATCGCGACGTCCGAGCGAAATACATTGCTAAGCTGCTCGATCACGGTCTCGTCCACATATCGGCCGATCGCGAACACCCCGGCCGGCGCCATCGTCGCTTCCTCGTTCGTCACGCCGGTGACGACGAGCATCGCCGTCCGGTCCCCGATCCTCGTCAGCCCGTAGAAATCCGGCGTCGTTCGGAAACGCTCGAGCAGCGCCGCGTCGAGCTCGCTTCCGAACGCCGCCCCGTCGCCGGCCGTCCCCATCGTGCGCCCCTGTGTATCGAACGTCGCGGCGAAATGCACCGTCGACACGACATCCGTGATCGTAAGCACGTTGTGCTCGATCCACTCCATATCGTTCGAAGCGACCGCCGCGCGATACTCCTCCCAATACGAATAGGACTTTGCGACGTTCAGCGCGTCCTCCCCCATTTGCGACAGCAGCACGGACGCGGATTCGCCGATGCCCTTCATGCGCTCCGCCTCGACGGTGCCCAAATCGCGGTCCAAGCTGACGAAGAAATAAGCGCCCACCGCCGCAAGCGGCAGCAGCATAAAAAAGAAAAGCACGAGGACGATTCTCGCTTGCAAGGTGGACAGAGCCATGTTTGAATTCCGCCTTTTTCCAATTTCATTAACTACGTCAAGTATAGGAGAAACGGCGTCGCTTGTACATCGCGGAACCGTCCGAAACGCAAAAAAAGCGTCGAAAGCTAAGCTTTCTCCGCTTGTCGCGCACGTGTTCAAAATTCTTCGATCACCGGGCGGCGTATCGCTCCGCCCACGTCTGGATTTCCCGAATGACAGGCTGCAGGGCGCGCCCCCGTTCGGTCAGCATATACTCGATGCGCACCGGCGTCTCGGGATAGACGATGCGCCGCACGACGCCCGCCTCCTCCAACTCCTTGAACCGCTCGGACAGCATCCGGTCGCTGACGCCGGGCACGCCGTCCGCCACTTCCTTAAATCGCCGCGGTCCGTTCATCAGCGCGGCGACGATCAGCCCCGTCCAACGTTTCCCCAGCAGCTCAAACGCTGATTCTACGCTCGGAGACGACACGCAGTTCCGGCTTCGCATGGGCGTGACCCCCCTGCTCGAACGCGTTGCAGAGCAAGTCGACGTGCTGCGTCGCGAGCGGCAGCACTTCCTCGAACGTCTGCTCGAACTGGATCGCGTACGTGATCAGCCCGTGGAGCGCCATAAACAGGTTCCACGGCAGCGAGAATTGCAGCTTCTCGCGGTCGGGGTGCTTGTCGAGGCACTCCTGTACGATCGACGAGAACAAATTCATGTTTTCCGCTTGTTCCGTACGGGAATAACGTTTGAGCTCCGGATCGCGAATCATGAACATGATTTCGTAGTGATGCGGATTGTCCAAGCCGAATCGCACGAACTCCAGCATGAGCTGCTTGAGCGCGGCCACGTCGCGTCGCTGCAAGCGGTACAGCAGTGTCGTCTGGCGGGCGATCAGCGCGTTGAAATCCTCTACCACGAGCGCGTAGAACAGTTCGGCCTTATCTTGAAAATAATAGTAAATCGACCCGTGACTATACCCCAGCTTGGCCGCGATTTTCCGCATCGAGACGGCTCGATACCCTTCGCTGACGAACAGCTCGCGCGCCGCATCCAAAATTCGATCCCGGCTCAGCTCTTGCTCCACGATTCTCCTTGCCACCGTTATCCCTCCCTATTGCGTATAATTATACACATGGTTGAATAACGCTTCAACACTTTTTTGCATAAAAGCACTAAAGAGAGTTCGATGGCAATTGACTGTGCTCGAGGTATTCCGACTCCCCTACTTGCAGTTCGGTTTGACCAGCAGTCAAATTCGTAAACCATTCGATAAAACGCGCACTTTCGGATGCGTTCGGCAGGCATCGAACTGTCACCTTGTCCGCGTATTCGATGTCGCCGAACAGTACGCCGCGGCCTCGAAGCTCGTATTCGACCGTGCCGAGCCACGAATAGTCGAACGTCGCCCTTACAGGCGTATGCAATACCTTATACACTTCTTCCGCCGCCGCGAGGCCCGCGACCGCCCCGTCGGTGTACGCCCGCACGAGGCCTCCCGCTCCGAGCATGATCCCGCCGAAGTAACGCGTCACGACGACGGCCACATTTTTGAGTCCCCGATTTTTGATGACTTCGAGGATCGGCTTTCCGGCCGTGCCGCTCGGCTCTCCGTCGTCCGACGCCTTCTGGTGCTGGTCTCGTTCCCCGACGATGTAAGCGGAGCAATTGTGCGTCGCTTGTTTATGCCGCTGCTTCATCTCCTCGACGAAGGCGACCGCTTCCTCCTCCGTCTCGACCGGCTTCGCGTGCCCGATGAATTGCGACCGCTTAATGACGATTTCCGCTTCGCCGTACCCGCGCACCGTCTTATAGTATGGCAAATTCACCACGGACCCTCCTCATACGGAAAACGGCCCACCCGACGTACCGCCGAGTGAGCCTTCGATTGCCGCGCCAGCATTCCTCTATCGCGCTTAGAGCGCGCCGAGCCGCGCCTCGAGCTCCGCCTTCTTCGCCTCGAAGCCGGGCTTGCCGAGCAGCGCGAACATATTGACCTTATAAGCCTCAACGCCCGGCTGGTCGAACGGATTGACGCCGAGCAGGTAACCGCTGACGCCGCAAGCCTTTTCGAAAAAATACACCAGATGTCCGAACGTATACGGCGTCGTGTCGGCGAGCGTCACGACCGTGTTCGGCACCCCGCCGTCCGTATGCGCGAGCAGCGTGCCTTGGAACGCTTTCTTGTTCACGAAGTCGATCGTCCGCCCGGACAGGAAGTTCAGTCCGTCCACGTTCGCCGGATCGTTCGGGACGCTCAGCTCGATGCCGACCTTCTCCACCTGGATGACGGTTTCGAACAAGTTCCTCGCGCCCTCTTGGATAAACTGGCCCATGGAGTGCAGGTCCGTGCTGAAGTCGACCGACGCCGGGAAGATGCCCTTAAAGTCTTTGCCCTCGCTCTCGCCGTACAGCTGCTTCCACCATTCGGAGATGAAGTGCAGGCTCGGTTCGTAGTTGACGAGAATTTCGATCGCCTTGCCCTTCTTGTACAGCGCATTGCGCACGGCAGCGTACTGGTACGCCTGGTTGTGCTCGAGGCTCGGGTTCGCGTACAGCTGCTGCGCGTCGCGCGCGCCGGCCATGATCGCGTCGATGTCGACGCCCGCCGCCGCGATCGGGAGCAGGCCTACCGCCGTCAGCACCGAATAGCGGCCGCCGACGTCGTCCGGAATGACGAACGTCTCGTACCCTTCGGCGTCCGCCAATTTCTTCAGCGCGCCCTTCGAAGCGTCCGTCGTCGCATAGATGCGCTTCTTCGCGCCTTCTTTGCCGTATTTGGCTTCCAATGCCTCTTTGAAAATGCGAAACGCCACCGCCGGCTCCGTCGTCGTGCCGGATTTCGAAATGACGTTCACGGAGAAGTCCTTGCCCTCGAGCGCCTGAAGCAGCTGCGCCATATACGTGGAGGAAATATTGTTGCCCGCATAGAAGATGTGCGGCGCATTGCGCTGCTCCTTGGACAGGACGGCGCCGAACGGGTTCGTCAGCATCTCGATCGCGGCGCGCGCGCCGAGGTAAGAGCCGCCGATGCCGATGACGACGAGGGCGTCGGAGTCGGCGCGGATGCGCTCGGCCGCTTGCTTGATTCGCGCGAACTCGTCTTTATCGTAGTTCGTCGGCAGGTCGATCCAGCCGAGATAATCGCTGCCCGCGCCGGTCTTTGCGTGCAGCTGTTCGTGCGCGAGTGCTACCTGTGCGGCGCTATAGTCGACCTCGTGCTGGTGGACGAACGGCAGCGCCGGTTTGTAATCGTATGTTACGGGAGACGTCAAGGGAAAATCCTCCTTATGGATGAGTCTGGATTTACGCTCTCCACCTAGAATAATGAACGGTCCGGCCGATTGCAAGCGAACGGGCCGCGCTCGTCCATCTATCCAACCCATCCGAAATAATGGTAAGATGGACGATAGGCAGCAACAACGCGCAGGTTCGATTATTTGGAGGGGTGCGACGCATGCGGATTATCGGCTTTATCGGTCTGGGCACGATGGGCGGGCCTATGGCCTTGAATCTATTGAACAAGGGATACGAGGTCGTCTTATACAACCGGACGCGCGAACGCGCGGACGCGATCGCGCAGGAACGCCCCTCGGCGACCGTCGCCGCGACGCCGAAAGACGTCGCGCGGGAAGCGGACGTCGTCGTGACGATGCTGGGCGACGACGCGTCGGTCGAGTCGACGTATTACGGAAAGAACGGCCTGTTCGAAGGCGTGCGGGCCGGCACGACGCTGATCGACTGCAGCACCGTCTCCCCGGGGCTGAGCCGGCGGCTCGCCGCCGACGCGGAAGCGCGTCTCTCGGACTTCCTCGACGCGCCCGTCACCGGCAGCAAGCCGGCCGCGGAGAGCGCCTCGCTGCTATTCATGGTCGGCGGACGCGAGGAAGCGATCGAGTCGGCCGCCGATTTGTTTTCCGCGATGGGCCGCGGCTACGTCCATATGGGACCGTCGGGCGCCGGCTCCGAGACGAAGCTCGCGCACAACGCGATCGTCGGCATCCATGCGGCCGCGCTGGCCGAAGGGCTCGCGATCGCGACGAAGGCCGGCGTCGATCCGGCGAAATTTTTCGATGTCGTCGCCAGCGGCGGCGCCGCGAGCAAGTATTTGGAGCTCAAGCGGGACAAGCTGCTCCGGCGCGACTATAGCAACCAATTTTCTATGAAATTTATGCTGAAGGATTTGCGCCTCGCCTCCGCGTTCGCCGACGAGCTCGGCGTGCCGACGCCGATTTTGGCCGGCGCGAAGGAGCTGTTCGCGATCGGCGAGTCGCGCGGGCTCGGCGAGCTCGACCTGTCGGCCATCTTCCAATGCTACGAGGAGTGGGCCGACGTGTCGGTCGGCGGAGGCCTGCAGGCAGGCGCCGCGCCCGCGAACGTCTCCCCCTCGGCTCCGGCCGCGCCGGCTGCCGCCGCCGCTTCGACCGCCGACACGCGGAAGGCGGACGAACGCCGCCGCGCCGAACGCGTCGCCATGAACATCCCGCTCCACATTTCGATTTACCAATGGGAGCAGGAAGGCGCGTTCTCGGGCCAGCAGATCGACGCGACGCTGTACGACCTGTCGGAGGGCGGACTGCAGGTACGCTCCGCCTTCCCCCTCGCCGCCGACATGTTCGTCGTCATCCACTTCCCGAAGGAAGCGGATTTGCCGCCGATTACCGGACGCATTATCCGCGTCGTGCCCGACGGCGGCGCCTTCCGCTACGGCTGTATGCTGTCGGGCCTGCCGCCGTTCGTCCGCATC
>NZ_DASQMZ010000148.1:0-1795 GCF_035645235.1 Paenibacillus sp. | reverse complement strand
TCGTGGCGCCGAAGCCGGGTCACCGGTACAACGTCGAAGCGTTCACGCTGCTAAAGCCGGCGCCGTCGGTCGTGAACGATCAGCTGTATCGGAAATTTCCGCAAATCTACGAGATTCAATACATTGGGGCGAATAAGCTGCAAGGGGTGCTGGACGGCAAGAAAGAGGCGCGGCAAGCGCTGAAGGAATGGCAAACCGAAGGAGACGCCGCGATCGAGCGCATGCTGCAAGAGCAGGCGAACGCGGCTGCCGCAGAGGAATAGACGGGAGGTGGAACCCTCCCTTTTTTTGTATTTTGTAATTTTCAATCATGCGACGCATGGTATAATTTGGGGGTGTCACCGTGAAAATCGAGCCGCCCCTAGCGGATCGATAGAATAGGGTTGTGAAAGGAGAGTGGCATGATGCAGCCGAGAATCACCGTCATTACGTTAGGCGTCGACGATTTGGAACGCTCGCTTGCATTCTACCGAGACGGATTGGGGTTTGCGACGGAAGGCATCGTAGGAAGGGAATTCGAGCACGGCGCGGTCGCTTTCTTCGACCTTGCGTCCGGACTCAGGCTCGCGATTTGGCAGCGCAAGGATATCGCGTACGACGCGAACGTGCCGCTGGGCTCGCCGAGTCCCGCCGAATTTACGCTGGGGCATAACGTGGGGAGCAAGGAAGAGGTCGACCGTGTCCTCGCTGAGGCGAGAGATGCCGGGGCCGTAATCGCCGTTCCTGCGCACGATACGTTCTGGGGAGGGTACGCCGGGTATTTTCAAGATCCGGACGGCCATCTCTGGGAAGTCGTATGGAACCCGCAATGGGACAACCCAGAGGAATCCGTATGAAGAAGCCGTTCGGGATCAAGGCGATTTCGTTTATTTTGCTTGCAAAAATATGGCTTGCCCCGATTTCCTTTCTTGCGGTCGTTGCCGTAGTGGCGATTCCCCCGGGGGAGGGGCTGTATTCTCATTTTCAAGATGGCTTTCTCCGTTCGATGGGCATAACCAGTGAAGATCTTGCGGACGGCGAAGTCGTCGGTGCGTTCCTGGGCGGGTTCGCCGGTCAACTTTCGATTCCGCTCCTTCTGGCGATCCTTGCATATATTTTTCTGCGGGGAAGAAATTTCGGGCCGCTCGTCGCGGTCCTTGTCGCGCTAACGTTGTACGGCGTCGGCAGCCCCTTTTCCCTCGTCATTCACGTCTTCCTCCTGGTTTTGCTGATGTTCCAACGGAAATACTTTGCGCGCGAAGACGGAAAACCAACCGACGTACCGGCCGCCGAGGACCGCGCCGCGGAAGGGAGTACGCGTTGAATATCCTCACCGAACGGTTAGAAATTCGAACGTATACGCCTGAAGATTTGCCCAAGCTGCATCGGCTGCTCTCGGACGCCGAGACGATGCGGTTCTGGCCGGCGCCGTTCACGACGGAGCAAAGCGAAGGCTGGCTCAAGCGAAGTTTGGCGAATTACTCGCAGGGGTATGGTCGAATGGGGATGTTCACGCGGAAAGGCGGGGAATTCGTTGGCGACGTCGGAATAATGACCCTGGAGGTCGATGACATGACGGAGAACGATCTCGGGTATATCGTCCATGCCTCCCATTGGGGTAAGGGGTACGGCTTCGAGGCGGCGACGGCGGTCCTGGAGTACGGATTTCAGACATTGGGATTGGAGCGCATTTGCGCAAACATGCCGACGGATCATGTCGCCTCCCGACGCGTGGCGGAGAAGCTCGGCATGACGTTGGAGAAACAGTTCCTCAACAAGCGGAACCGGAACCTGCCAACGTGCCTGTATGCGAGGC
>NZ_DASQMZ010000147.1:0-2608 GCF_035645235.1 Paenibacillus sp. | reverse complement strand
GCCATGGCGGCGGAGCGTCTCGACGACTTGCGCGACCGTCGATTGCTTCTGGCCGATGGCGACGTAGATACAAATCACGCCGTTGCCCTTCTGGTTGAGGATCGTATCGATCGCGATCGACGTCTTACCCGTCTGGCGGTCGCCGATGATGAGCTCCCGTTGGCCGCGGCCGATCGGGATCATCGAATCGATCGCTTTGATGCCGGTTTGCATCGGCTCGTGAACGGATTTCCGGTCGATAACGCCCGGAGCCGGGGATTCGACGTTCCGCATTTCGGTCGTCTCGATCGGGCCTTTGCCGTCGAGCGGCTGGCCGAGCGGGTTCACGACGCGGCCGAGCAGCGCTTCGCCTACAGGAACCTGCATGATGCGGCCCGTACGCTTGACTTGCTGACCTTCTTTGATGTCGTGGTATTGGCCCAAGATAACGATACCGACGTTATCTTCTTCCAAGTTCAACGCGTAACCTACGGTGCCGTTCTCGAACTCGAGAAGCTCGCCGGCCATGACGTTCGAAAGCCCGTGCGCGCGCGCTACGCCGTCACCGATCTGGATGACGGTGCCGACTTCCGCGACGTGAGCTTCGGATTGATATTGTTCAATCTGCTGCTTAATGAGCGTGCTGATTTCTTCGGGTCTGATACTCAACGAACCTTCACCCCTATCGTGCGTGATTAAACGATTTCTCGATCTCGGCCAGCTTGGTGGACAAGCTGCCGTCGTACAACGTATCGCCGATCCGGACGCGAATGCCGCCGAGCAGCGACGCGTCTACGACCGTATCGACGGTGACTTCTTTCCCCGTGATCGCGCCGAACTTCCGCGCGATCTCCTGCTGCTGCTCCGCCGTCAACTCGTATGCGGACGTCACGCGCGCTTGCGCGCGGCCGAGCGCCTCGTTGGCGATGTTCCGGTAGGCGGAGGCTACGTCGCCGATCGCGGAACCGCGTCCGCGCTCCACGAGCAGCTTGAGCGTATTGAGCACATGCTCGGACACTTGGCCGCTTACCGCTTGCTGCAGCGCGCGAACCTTCGCGTCCATGCCGATGTTCGGATGTTGGAAGAAGGCGCGGATGTCCGCGTCTCCGCCGAGAGCGCCGGCTACCGCATCAAGCTGCGCGCCGGTGTCCTCGACCGCGTTCTTCTCTTGCGCGACCGCGAACAGCGCCTTCGCGTACCGCTTCGCCGCTACCGCCATGGCGCTCATCGGCTTCCGACCTCTTTCAGATACTTATCGACCAAAGCTTCCTGAGCGGAAGCGTCGACTTCCTTCTCGATAATCTTGGAAGCGATCTTGACGGACATCTCGCCGACTTGCTTGCGAAGCTCGGCGATCGCTTGGTTTTTCTCGCTGACGATGTCTTGCTGCGCGGCTTCCTTCAGGCGAGCCGCTTCGTTCTTGGCGGCTTCGACGAGCTCTTCCGCCGACTTCGTGCTGATCTTGCGGGAGTTTTCCACGATCTCTTGCGCTTCCTTGCGCGCCTGCTCGATCGCTTTGCGCTGCTCTTCGAGCAACGCCGCGCTCTCCTTCCGGTTCGCTTCCGCTTGCTCGAGCTCGCCGACCACGAGGCGCTTGCGCTGTTCCATGATGTTAAACAACGGACCGAACGCGTACTTGTTCAAGAGCAGGTAGAGCAACACGAACGCGATGATCGTTATGACCGTTGATGTCCATACGAATTCCAAAGCTGACACTCCTTTCTACGAGTCGTTCATGCCAGCCGTGTATAGGCTGAATCCAAACGGAAGGCGTGGAGGGCTGAAGCCTTCCGCGCCTGTAAGCTTGTATGAGGCGGCTTACGCTCCGAAGAACATCAAGAAGCCTACGACGACGCCGATGATCGGAACGACCTCGACGATACCGACGCCGATGAACATCGTCGTTTGCAGCGTGCCGCGAAGTTCCGGCTGACGCGCGATGCCTTCTACCGTCTTGCTGACGATCAAACCGTTACCGATACCTGCGCCAAGCGCGCCCAAACCGATTGCCAAAGCTGCACCTAAAAATTCCATTTGTAAATCCTCCTCAAAGGTTTAAGTGGTTTCTGTATCCTGCGAATCGCCCGATTAGTGGGCGCTTTCGTCATGCACCGTAGCTTGCGAAATGTACACCATCGTAAGAATCGTGAACAGGAACGCCTGAATCGCGCCTACGAAAATACTGAAGCCTTGCCATGCCGCCATCAGCGGAATGCCGATCCAACCCATCATCAAGATCGTCGAGATCAACACCTCGCCGGCGAAAATGTTCGCGTACAAACGCAGCGCGAGCGTAAGCGGCTTCGCCAATTCCTTCAAGATGTTGAGCGGGAAGAAAATCGGGAACGGCTCGAAGTAGTGTTTCAGGTAGTGCTTCGTGTTGTCCCGGAGACCCAAGAAGTGGACCAGGAAAATCACTACGATCGCCAGGCCCGCCGTCACCGCGATGTCCGCCGTCGGAGACTTCCAGAACGCCAGCGCGAGATGCTCGTGCGCCGCATGCGCCGCCGCGACCGCTTCTTCGGTAATGACTTCCAAACCGAATACCGTTACCGCGCCGTGATGATCCTCCGACACTTCCCACACGAGACCGAACGGCAAACCGAGCAAGTTCGAGACGAAAATGAAC
>NZ_DASQMZ010000146.1:0-5297 GCF_035645235.1 Paenibacillus sp. | reverse complement strand
GTCCATGACGGGCATCTGAACGTCGAGCAGCGCGATCGACGGCCGCAGCCGGCGCACGAGCTCGACGGCGTCTTCGCCGTTGTCGGCGACGCCGACGACGCGCATATCGTGTTCCAAATTGATGATCGTTTGCAGCCCGTCCCGCAAAAGCAGTTGATCGTCGGCGACGACGACGGTGAGGATCGACAAGGAAGCTACCTTCTCTCTGCACGAGCGACGCCCGTTCGTTTTCTTCCTATTATACTGGTTTTTTCGTTCGGACGGAGCCTCCGCGCGAAAACATGACCTTCCGCATGACCGAAGTCACTAGGGAAGTGACAGGCGGTCTACTATGATGGTAGAAATCTGAATCGAAAGAGGCGAAACTATGAAAAAGGCACTCCTCGCCCTCGCCCTCGCCGCGACGGCCATCATCGGCGCGGCTTGCGGGGCGCAAGGCGGAACGAGCGGGGCGGCGGCCGAGCCGCTGCCGGATATCGCAAGCCTCAGCGACGAATTCGACGACCCGGCGACGCTGGACGATTGGACGGAGCTGTCGACCGTCGAAGGGCACAAAAACTGGGTCGACCAGCTCAGCATCGGAGAGAAGCATCCCGGAGAGCTGTTCTTGTCGCCGTACGCGAGCGGATGGTTCGAGGACGACCGCGGCGTGTTCCTGTTTAAAGAAGTGACCGGCGACTTCGACGTGACGTTCCGGCTGCTGACGACGGGCAAGGAAACCGATGTGCCTCAGAAGTCGTACTCGCTGGCGGGGCTCATGGCGCGCGAGCCGCGGGACATCACGATGGACACGTGGACGCCCGGCAAGGAGAATTGGCTGTTTATAACGAACGGGTACGGGTCATACGGGCAATACATTAAACAAATCGAGACGAAAACGACGATCGACAGCAAGTCGGACCTGCGCCTGACGCAAGTGCGGGACGGCTGGATCGAGCTGCGCATCATCCGCCTCGGGGACAACTTCTTCACGCTGTACAAACCCGAAGGCAGCACGTGGACCCGGGGACGGACGTTCCCGCGGCCCGACTTGCCGGACACGCTGCAGGTCGGCATCGCGGCGTATTCGAACGGCGCCTACTTCGGCAGCGATATCGACAGCAAGACGTTCAACACGATTCCGGAAAACGGTCCCGCGGACCTGCTCGTCCGAGGCGACTATATCCGCTTCGCCCGGCCGAACGTGCCGGCGGAGCTCGTAAAGCAAATCCAAGACGGATCGTTGTCGGACAGCGCGCTCATCGAGTTTTTGAATCAGCCTTAAGGCGACTGTCGGCGTCGACGGCAAAGAAGCCTGCGCCCTCTACGGGACGCAGGCTTTCTTTCGGTTCCATGAGCGCGGTTATCGCTTTAGCGACATGACGGCGTCGAGCGCCTTCTTCACATCGGCCTCGCTGATATACACGCCGGGCGTAAACCGCGCGTACCGCTTCTTGTACGGCGCCTCGGTCGAAATCACCTTCTTGTCGACGAGCGCCTGCGCGGTTTCCTTCGGAGACATGCCTTTCACCTCGAAGGAGACGATGCCGGAGGAAAGCGCGTCGTCCATCGGCGTCGCGAGCAGGACGTGCGGCATGTCGGCGAGCCCTTCCTTCAGCATGCGCGCGAGACCGTGCACCCGCTCGTAGACGGCCTGCTTGCCGATGCCGAGCGAAAACTCGAAGCCGGCCGGCATCGCCCACAGATGCTCCATCGAGTGGAAGCCGCCCGGCGACATCGTCGTGCCGTCGGCGACGTCCGACTTCGGCTTGCCGCTGATGATCTCGTACATCGTTTCGGAGAAGCTCGGAATGACCGGGCGCACATGGCGATAGCCGGCCTCCGTCCCCGCGACGATGCCCGTGCCCCGCGGGCCGTAAATCCACTTATGCGTGCCGGCGCAGAAGAAGTCGCAGCCGAGCTCCGGGAACGTCTCGAGCTCGACGCCGAAGCCGTGCACCCCGTCGACGACGAGCAGAATGCGATCTTCTTCGCTCCGCTTTTCGTTCAGCTTGGCGATTTCCTTCGCCAGCTGCGGTATCGGCGACTTCAATCCCGTGCTCGAATGCACCCACGTCGCCCCGACGACGCGCGTCCGGTCGGTGATTTCCCGCACGAGATTGCCCACCATCTCCTCGATCGTCACCGTATGGATGTCTTCGTAATACTTCACTTCCCGGAACGTGCAGCCCGTCCGGTCCGCCGCCTGCTTGATCGCTTCCTGCTGCGAATAATAGTTGTGTTCGGACGTTAAAATTTCGCGTCCCGCCTGAATGTTCAGGCCCGTATATACGATACCGAGGCCGACGGTGGTGCTGTCGACGAGCGTGATCCGCTTGTGATCGTCGACGCCGAAATAATTCGCGGCCGCCTTCCGGCACGCCTCCGCGAATTTCACCTCGTTCTTTAAGATGTATACCGCAGGGTTTTTGTCGAGCTCGTCTCGGTGTTTCTCGATCGCCTCCCGGACGTGCCGCGGGTGCGAGGCGAAATATTGCGCCGTTCCCATATGAATGTAATCCGGGTCGAGGTTGAACTGCGCGCGTATTTGTTCCCAGTCGACCGCGCTTGCGGCGGACGTCTTCGTTTCCGTCAAAGTAGCCGTCGGCATAGCGGATGTTCCCCTCTTTTTCGCGAGTGATAATACTCCCCTTTATTGTAAACGCGCGCCGCCGCTCCCATCCCGCTGGCCGACTTCCAGTTGTTCCCTTAGGCTTCCTGCGACTAAGTTGACTGCTCCCATCGAAGCCTAACAGGAAACGAGTGCGCCCTACGCGGCGCGGGGGGTACGACGAAACGATGAGCGAAAAACAACATCCGTCCTCGGGCGCCGCGGCCAGCCGAGGCGCGATGAAATGGTGGCAGCTCACGCTGCTCGGCCTCGGCTTTACGACGGGGACCGGCTTCTTCCTAGGCTCGGGCATCGCGATCGAGACGAGCAGCTATGCCGTCTTGGTGCTGTTCGTGTTGGCGGCAGTGGGCACGTACTTCGTGTACGACGCATTGTCGTGCATGATCGCGGCGAAGCCGGAGAAGGGTTCGTTCCGCACCTATACGAAGCATGCCTTCGGCCATTGGGCGGGCTTCAGCCATGGCTGGATGTATTGGTTGTCCGAGATGCTCATTCTCGGCAGCCAGCTGACGGCGCTCGGCTTGTTCACGCGGTTTTGGTACGACAAGTTCCCGTTGTGGGTGTATGCCGGCAGCTATGCCGCGCTCGGCGTCGGGGTCGTCATGCTCGGGCAGAAGGGGTTCCAAAAAGCCGAAAACATTTTCGCCGTGTTGAAGGTGACCGCGCTGATCATGTTTATCGTGCTGGCGTTCCTCGTCATCCCGGGCGTGCTCGGGCAGGAGAACGCCCATATGCACCCGCCGAAGTCCGTCGGCGATTTCTTCGAGCACGGCGCGATGGGGATGTGGACGGGGCTCGTGTTCGCGTTCTTCGCCTTCGCGGGCATCGAGGTGATGGGACTCATGGCGACGGAGCTGAAGTCGCCGAAGGACGCGCCGAAAGCGGGCAAAGTCATGATCGCGACCGTCACGCTGCTCTACACGGTGTCGCTTGCGCTTGCGCTGATCCTCGCGCCGAAGAAAGCTTTCTCGCCGGACGAAAGTCCGTTCGTGACTGCATTGAAGGACTTGCATTTTAGCGTCATCGTGGACATTTTCAACGGGGTGCTGATTATTGCGGGGTTCTCGAGCTTGGTGGCCTCGCTGTTCTCGACGACGAAGATCATGTACACGATCGCGCAGGACGGCGACGCGCCGAAGCTGTTTACGAAGCAGACGAAGAAACGCAAGCTTCCATACATGTCGCTGTTGCTGACGATCGCCGGGATGACGGTATCGGTCGTCGTCGCGCTTCTGCTGCCGAAGGCCGTGTACGAGTACATCACGACGGCGGGCGGACTGATGCTGCTGTTTTCTTGGCTGTTTATGGTGCTTTCCGCAAGGCGCCTGACGCAGCTTTCGACCTGGGCGCAGGTGAAGTCGTTCACCGCGATGGCGCTCATTGCGGCGGCGGTGACGGGCACGCTGTTCGACGAAAGCAGCCGGCCGGGTTTTTTCGCGAGCGTCGGCTTCGTCGTCGTAATTGTCGGCGTGTCGTTGATTTTGCAATTTACGAAGTGGAAGAAGGGCGGCGGCGGGGGCGGACAAGGCGAAACGCCCGACGCCCCTTCGAACGGGGAGCCGGACGAAGAGTCGGCGGGAGAGTCGGCGGGCATTCGGTTGTGGCGCAAACGGCATGCGACGGATTAAGGGGTTAGGAACAGCAGCTTGAACGCCTGCATGCCGAAGTACAATCCGAACCCGATGAGCGCAAGGCCGGCGACGCGGGAGACGAAGGTGAGGATGCTCCCGCTCGCGAACTTGCTGAAGCTGCTGGAGAGCGACGCCATCGTGAAGTCCCATACGAGGATGCCGAGGAAGATCGCCGCGCTGTTGATCAGCAGATCGAGCGGCGCCTCGGTTTCCGCGGCCTTCGCGAGGATGGACCCGTAGATGCCAAGCCAGAACAAGATACTGAGCGGGTTGCTGAGCGTCAGGAAAAATCCTTGCGCGAAGGATTTGGCCGGCGCTTCTTTCTGATGTTCCTTGCTTGCTTGAATCGCGTCCGCTTTTTTAAAGCTCTCGACGCCGGTATATACGAGGACGAAGCAGCCGAAGGTCCACAGGAACGTCTTCATGAACGGGGTCTGCAGGAAATGCGCGGAGCCGAAGTATATGAGCAGCATGAAGGCGGCGTCCGCGGCCATGGCGCCGAGGCCGAGCAGCCAAGCGTTCCAGAAGCCGTACCGAATGCCCTTGTCCAGCTGGGCGGCGTTGACCGGACCGATCGGGGCCGATAAGGAAAGACCGAGAAGAACGTAACTTAGGAAAGTACTCATGATGGCGTCAGCAGCTCCTCGTTGCTTAGTACAATACTTGTACATGTTTATGGAGAGGGCTGTCCGCCTAGAACGACGAGTTGTCCCTGGCATGGGTCATGGAATATTTTACAATTTGCAATCGGTCGGCAAAGCGGGTATAGTATATTCTTGTCGCCGCGGAAACGGCGGCCGGGCGGATGAAAGCGAGCGTTTCGGTGGAAAACACTGGCGCTTGCATCGAGGCTGCCGAATGTGGTAGGATGTAATTCCGGCCGCGAGAGCGGATCGGACAAGCAGTACGAAAGTTTGTTCCTTGAAAACCGAACATGAGCGAAATATGCTTTTAGCTAGCTTGTAATGAGCGCAGTTGAACTACCCTTTTTGGAGAGTTTGATCCTGGCTCAGGACGAACGCTGGCGGCGTGCCTAATACATGCAAGTCGAGCGG